>NZ_AZES01000100.1 GCF_001434985.1 Companilactobacillus paralimentarius DSM 13238 = JCM 10415
ATGGTCTAACTGTTAACTTGAACCGCCATCAACTTGATTTGACGAACAGCCTTTTTTATTCGCCCTTAAAGGCATCTCTTACTTTGTTGAAAAAGTTACTATCTTTTTCTTTAACTTTGTCGCCACCAGCTTCAGCAAATTGTTTCAAAGCACTACGTTGTTCACTAGACAACTTACGAGGTGTAACGATATTAACTGTTACCTTTTCATCACCGATACTCTTACTGTTTAAAACTGGAGCACCTTTACCACGTAATCTGAATGTTGTTCCTGTTTGAGTACCACTTGGGATATTCAATTCTACAGGACCATGAACTGTATTAACCTTGATCTTATCGCCTAATGTAGCTTGTGGGAAACTGATATTTACTGATGCATAAATTGTCGAACCATCACGTCTGAACTCCTTACTTGGAGCAACATGAAAGACAATATACAAATCACCATAAGGTCCACCGTTTGTTCCGGCTTCACCTTGACCATCTAAGCGCATTTGTTGTCCATCTTCAACACCAGCTGGAACTGTAACCTTAAGTTCATGCTTTTCATTTACCTTACCTGAACCATGGCAAATGTTGCACTTTTCTTTGATTTCTTTACCAGTACCATTGCAGACATCACAAACAACTCTTGTACGCATACGGCCAAGTGGAGTTTGACGATCTACTTCAACATAACCTGAGCCATGACATTTAGAACATGTTTCTGGATGTGTACCAGGTTTAGCACCTGAACCACCACAAGTTGAACATTCCTCTTCACGATTGTAAGAAATGTTAGTCTTCTTACCAAAGACACCTTCTTCAAAAGTCAAATCCATGCGATATTGTAAGTCGGAACCTTGTCTTGGGGCATTAGGATTTTGACGAGCAGCACCACCGCCACCAAAGAATTGACTAAAGATATCTTCAAAGCCACCGAACTGATCACCAGCACCGGCACCACCGAAGCCGCCAAATCCACCTTGGCCACCATTCATACCGGCAGAACCATATTGATCATATTGAGCACGCTTTTGTGGATCCTTTAAAATTTCATAAGCGGCATTAACTTCCTTAAACTTTGCTTCAGCATCAGGTGCTTTATTCAAATCAGGATGATACTTTTTTGAAAGTTTACGAAATGCTTTTCTTATATCGTCATCAGAAGCGTTTTTATCAACGCCTAGTACGTCATATGGATTTTTATCTGCCATTAAATCACCTTTGCATGACAGGACATTTGAGTCCTATTCCTTTTTAACGCTCAAAAGAGCAGTTATGTTCTTACTATACCATAATTGGTTTTAGTAATTAAACGACTGCTCTTTATCACAATTATTATTTCTTATCTTTATCAGGATCTACTTCTGAGAAGTCGCCATCAACTGTATTGTCATCGCCTGACTTCTTATCATCAGCTGAACCTGTACCAGCAGCACCTTTATCGCCGCCAGCTTGTTGTTGTGCTTGTTGAGCTTGTTGATAAAGTTTTACAGAAAGATCTTGAACAATCTTGTTCAAATCGTCACGTTTCTTCTTCATGTCTTCAAGATCACCTGAGTCTTGAGCTTTCTTCAAAGCATCACGGGCATCTTGGGCTTTCTTGATTTCATCGTCAGAAACTTTACCTTTAACGTCTTTTAGAGTCTTGTCTGTTGCAAACAATGTTTGTTCAACGTCATTCTTAACATCGACTTCTTCCTTACGTTTGTTATCTTCCTCTTCGTGTTCCTTAGCTTCTTTCATCATCTTATCAATTTCTTCATCACTCAAACCTGATGAACTCTTGATAGTGATCTTTTGTTCCTTGTTTGTTCCCATATCCTTAGCAGAAACATTTACGATACCATTCTTATCAATATCGAATGTAACTTGGATTTGAGGTACACCACGAGGTGCAGCAGGAATATCTGTTAATTGGAAACGACCTAAGGTCTTATTGTCAGCAGCCATTGGACGTTCACCTTGTAAGACGTGAATATCAACAGCACTTTGGTTATCAGCAGCAGTTGAGAATACTTGTGACTTGCTTGTTGGGATAGTTGTATTTCTATCGATCAACTTAGTGAAGACACCACCCATTGTTTCGATACCAAGTGATAGAGGTGTAACATCAAGTAAAACAACATCCTTAACATCACCAGAGATAACACCACCTTGGATAGCGGCACCAAGAGCAACGGCTTCATCAGGGTTGATTGAGTGGTCTGGAGCTTTACCAGTCCATTTAGCAACAGCATCTTGAACAGCAGGAATACGTGTTGAACCACCATTTAAGATAACCTTGTCAATATCTGAATTTGTAAGGTTTGCATCTTTCAAAGCATTATCAACAGGGATCTTTGTTCTTTCAACAAGATCTGATGTCAATTCATCAAACTTAGCACGTGTCAATGTTTCTTCCAAGTGAAGTGGACCATTAGCACCTGATGAAATAAATGGAAGACTGATTGATGTTTGAGCAACACCTGATAAGTCCTTCTTAGCTTTTTCAGCAGCATCCTTTAATCTTTGAAGAGCCATCTTGTCTTGAGCTAAATCAACGCCATTCTTAGCTTTGAATTGTTCAACTAACCAGTCGATGATCTTTTGGTCAAAGTCATCACCACCAAGATGTGTATCACCATTTGTTGAAAGTACTTCGAAGACACCGTCACCTAATTGAAGAACGGAAACATCAAATGTACCACCACCAAGATCATAAACAAGAACTTTTTCGTCACCCTTGTCATTATCTAGGCCATAAGCAAGTGCTGAAGCTGTTGGTTCGTTAACGATACGTTGAACGTTCAAGCCAGCAATCTTACCAGCATCTTTAGTTGCTTGTCTTTGTGAATCATTGAAGTATGCAGGAACTGTGATAACAGCATCTGTAACCTTTTCACCTAAGTAGTCTTCTGAGAACTTCTTGATGTGTTGTAGAATGAATGCTGAAATTTCTTGTGGTGTATATGATTTGCCGGCTACAGTAACTTTGTAACCTGCTTCACCCATGTGACGCTTGATTGATGAAACTGTATCTGGGTTAGTGATTGCTTGACGTTTTGCAACTTCACCAACTTGGATTTCACCATCTTTGAAAGCAACAACTGAAGGAGTAGTTCTTGCACCTTCTGGGTTTGTAATAATCTTTGGAGAACCGCCTTCAAGAACGGCTACAGCAGAGTTTGTAGTACCTAAATCAATACCAATAACTTTTGACATAAACCTTAACCTCTTTTTAATTTCTTTATTTAATTATTTACTATTGAGCAACAACGACCATTGCTGGACGAAGTACACGATCTTCTAATTTATAGCCCTTTTGTAAAACTTGTACGACTGTATCCTTCTTATGTTTATCATCAGCAGGAACAGTTTGAACAGCTTGACTATCTGCTGGATCGAATTTTTCACCAGCATTGTCAATAACAGTCACATGGTTATCTTCCAATGCTTTAGCCATATGCTGTTGCACCATTTCAATACCTTTTTTAAGTTGCTTGCTGGCATCATCGTCAGCATCAACTGCTAAGGCACGTTCAAGATTATCGATAACGGGAAGAATCTCAGTTGCCAACTTTTGACCATCATATTTAAGAATTCCAGCGACTTCTTTACTATGACGCTTGTTCATATTTTGAAGTTCAGCCTGTGTTCTTAAAAGATTGTCTGACAACTCATCATTCTTAGCTTTAAGATCTTTGATTTCTTGATCTTTGGGATCAACCTTAGCATCCTTTTTAGCTGACTTTTTATCAGCTTTATTATCAGTCTTGGGAGCTGCTTCCTTAGCATTCTTCAAATCTTGATCTTTTTCTTTATCTGCCATTACTTCCTCCTAAATTTCAAGAATCATCATACCTTGAATAATAATCAATTAATCTTTTGGCTAATTCAACTCTGAACTCACCAAGTAAACCTATCAACTGTGAATAATGCATTGTTGTTGGTCCTAATAAAGCAATAACACCTTTACCATGATGACCAACATCATAATTAGCAGTGATAATACTGTAGTTCTTTAATGCATCACTCCCAAGTTCACTTCCTAGACGAACCTTAATGGCATCATCAGAAATGCTTGGATCAATCAATTTTCTTAAATCAGTACTTTGATTGATGATTGAGAACAATGATTGAACCTCTGATAAATCATCATTGTTAGCATAATTTAACAAATTCAATTGTCCATCAACATAATACTTCTCAGCACCAGCCTTCTTAAAGAGCTGATCCATCATATCCAACAAACCATCAGTTGAATACATATATTCAGAAAGAATTGCAGGAACATCGGTATGAAGCATTTGAATAACCTTAGGTAAAGGTTGTCCAACCAACTTATCATTTACAATATTTACAATTTTTTCAATTAATGAAGTATCAAAATCATCATCAATTGTATAAATATTATTCTCAACATTATTATCACTTGTGACAATGATTGCCATGAGTTGATGTGGATTCAAGGGAACGATTCTAAAACCTGTTAAAAGAACTGAACTGCTCTCTGGTCCTAATGTGATTGCTGTATAACTAGTTAAATGAGATAAAATTTTGGCAGATTGTTCGATAATATCATCAATTTGATGATAAGTTTTACCAAAGTCATCGTCAATTCTCTGTGCTATATCTTGCGGTACACTAGTTGGTTGTACCAGATGGTCCAGATAATAACGATATCCCATCGCTGAAGGAATTCTACCTGATGAAAGATGAGTCTTCTCGAGGTAACCCACTTCTTCAAGTACTGCCATTTCATTTCTGATTGTCGCAGAACTTACATGAAAAGGTAATTCATTCATCAATGTCTTCGAACCAACCGGCTGGCCGGTATCTGTGAATATGCGCACGACTTCTCTCAAGATTGCATCTTGACGTTGTGATAGCATTATACCGTCCTCCTTTTTAGCACTATTCATACCTGAGTGCTAACAATGTAAAATATAACAATCTATCCCTATAGTGTCAAGTATGCACGCTCAATTTTTGAAATTATTTGCTAAAAAATTCAGAAATCTAAAAAAGAGAACTCTTGATGACATCTCTATTGTCATTTGCCCAAGTTCTCTTATTTTTTTGATAAAACTTTGATTGAATTAATCTTATCTAATTCCAATTGTTTGACTAACCCTGATGCTCCATCAAACTTAACTTCACCACGCAAATATTTAACCCATTCCAATGCCACATATTCACCATAAATATCAGCATCAAAATCGAAAATATTAGTTTCAATTGTAACTCCAGTATTCTCTTTGAAGGTTACATTATAGCCCACAGATGTCATCGAATTGTACCAAGTATCGCCGACTTTAATTCTTGTGGCATAAACCCCAATTGAAGGAATTAACTGATTACCCTCGGTTGCCAAATTAGCTGTTGGATAACCCAAAGTTCGACCTCGTTGCAAACCATGAACTACTGTCCCTTGATTCTGATAAGTATATCCTAAAAATTTATTAGCTTCTTCTACTTTATTTTCAGAAATAAACTGCTTGATTGCACTTGAACCAATTTTTCGATCATCCAAAACTTGTTCTGGCACAGTCACAATTTCAAATTCATTATGTGAATACTGTGGTAATGTCTGCATATTGGCAATATCTTTTTTTCCATATGTATAATCAAAACCAGCCACAACAAATTTAGCCTTTAAATCAATCATATATTGATTGACAAACTCTTGAGGCTTTAATTGTGCAAATGCCTGTCCAAATTCAACAAAATAGAGCCGATCAACTCCAAGTTTTTCTACTAACTCGGCTTTTCGGTCCATTGTTGATAGGTATTTATAATCTGTTTCATGTTGATACACCGTTCTAGGAGAACGATCAAAGGTCAATAATACTGATTTTAATCCGTGTTTACGGGCAAGATCTACTCCCGTTTTAATAACTTTTTGATGACCAAGATGTACCCCATCAAAAAAGCCCATGATTAAAACTGTATCCTCAGTTGGGCGTTGTTGCTCTAGAAGCGGATGTTTAACTTTAATAATCTGCATTTTCAATCTCTTCTATTTATTATTTAATAACATTAAATCTGGAATCCACATATTTCTTACTTTATCATACTTGTAAAGTGCCTTGGTCACTCCTGCTCTTTGAACTCGCAAACGATCTTCTATATCAGAATCAATTTCCGGTTCCAAGAAGCCACCATGTGACACACGTACTTCCCACTCTTCATCGGTCAACTCGTGTTTAGGAACATCACTTAGAACTTCATCAATCGACTTCAAAAAGCTTGTATCGTTCTTCTCAAGCATTTTTTCAATTTGTCCTAAGGTGAAGGTTTCATCAATTGAAAAAGCGGCACTCTTTACTCGTGTAAGTTGGGACATAAAGGCGGGATATCCTAAAATGCGACCAAATTCAACCGCTAATGTTCTTACATAAGTTCCTTTAGAACACTTAACATGAAATTTGAGTGTTTGATACCCTGTTGTTTCATCAAAAATTGGATCCCCCATAATATAGAAATCATAAATATGAATTTGTCTCTTAGGACGTTCAACTTCAAGTCCAGCACGAGCATATTCATAAAGCTTTTTGCCATTAACTTTTACTGCTGAAAACATTGGTGGAATCTGTGTTAAATCACCTGTCATTTGTTGAAAAACTTGTTGTAGATTCTCATTAGCTATTGGTCCGACTAATTTCTTCTCTTCAACCGTTTCGCCTTCACGATCTTCAGTTGTGGTTGATTTGCCTAAAGTTATCTCACCCTCATACTCTTTAGGAGAGCCTGTCAGAGTATTTACTAGTTTAGTAGCTTGTCCTACACAGATGGGTAAAACTCCGTCTACCAAAGGATCTAAGGTCCCTGTATGACCAATTTTTCTAGTATGTAATATTTTTCTTAACTTATAAACATAGTCAGAACTTGTTTGTCCAATTTCTTTATTTAATGGAATTACTCCGTCCATAATAATCTCCGTATCTAAATGTCATTAACAGTAATTTTACTAGTATTTTTATAGAATGAAAAGAAGCCATAAATAAAAAAAGATAGGAAACCCACTTTCGGATTTACCTATCTTCTTTAATATCAAATTGTATTAACGATTT
Organism: Companilactobacillus paralimentarius DSM 13238 = JCM 10415; assembly: GCF_001434985.1. Taxonomy (GTDB): domain Bacteria; phylum Bacillota; class Bacilli; order Lactobacillales; family Lactobacillaceae; genus Companilactobacillus; species Companilactobacillus paralimentarius. The sequence goes on from NZ_AZES01000100.1 coordinate 7,037, forward strand.
GCTTCATCCTGATGTAATTTAGCAATCAACTTATCAATCTTTTCACCATAGCGAACTGACTGATCCTGCTTAAATTCCAATTCAGGTACTTTATACAACGTTAAGTTTTGACCCAATTCTCTTCTAATTAGTCCAGTAGCTTTATCCAAACCAGCTTGAGTCTTTTCAACATCGCTAGCTTTTTCAGATAAGATACTAAAATAAACGGTTGCTTGTTGCAAATCACCAGTCATTTCAACACCAGTTACTGTAACTCCTTGAACTCTAGGATCACGAACACGTTTTAAAAGAATATCGTTAACTTCTTTTTGAATCTCTTGTTCAACTCGACCAATTCGATGTTTTACCATATTCTCATCTCCTATTTAACTGGAACTTCTTCCATTACATAGGCTTCAACTTCGTCACCAATCTTGATGTCGTTGTAGTTCTCGATTGTGATACCACATTCGAATCCAGAACCAACTTCTTTAACGTCATCCTTAAATCTCTTAAGTGAAGCAAGTTTACCTTCCATGACAACAATACCATCTCTGATAAGTCTTACACCACTATCACGTTGAATCTTACCACTGTTTACGTAACAACCAGCAATTGTACCAATCTTAGAAACATTGTATGTTTCACGGACTGTTAAGTTACCAATAACTTTTTCTTCATAAACTGGTTCTAGCATACCCTTCATGGCAGCTTCAATTTCATCGATAGCTTTATAGATAACTCTGTGTAGACGAATATCAACCTTTTCATCCTTAGCTTGAACCTTAGCTTGAGCTGTTGGACGAACATTAAATCCAATAATGATGGCATTACTTGCAGCAGCAAGGTTAACATCACTTTCAGTAATAGCACCTACGGCTGAATGGATAATGTTGACACGAACGCCCTTAACTTCAATCTTCTTCAAACTTCCGGCAATAGCTTCAGCAGAACCTTGAACATCGGCTTTAATAATAACGTCGACTTGTTTAAGTTCTCCTTCTTTCATTGTCTCGAACAAGTTATCAAGTGTTACAGGGTTAGTATTTTGACGTTCCTTTTGAAGAGCACGACTAGCACGTTCTTCACCAGCTGCACGAGCTGTCTTTTCATCGTCAAAGACAACAAACTTATCAGCTGATTCAGGAACATCATTCAAACCAGTAACCTCTACTGGTTCTGAAGGTTTAGCAGCAGTAATTTCTTTACCATTGTAGTTAGTCATTGTTCTAACACGACCAAAGGTATTACCGACAACAATTGGATCTCCAACATGTAATGTACCTTGTTGTACCAATAATGATGCAACCGGTCCACGGCCCTTATCCAATTTAGCTTCAATAACTGTACCAATAGCTTTTTGCTTAGGATTTGCTTTAAGTTCCAAAACATCAGCTTCAAGTAGAATCATTTCTAGCAATTCATCGATATTTGTACCCATTTTAGCTGAAATATTAACAAAGATAGTATTCCCACCATAATCTTCAGGAACAAGATCATACTTCATCAATTCTTCAGTAACGTGTTGTGGGTTAGCACCCGGCTTATCGATCTTATTAATGGCTACGATGATAGGGTCATTTGCGGCCTTAGCATGGTTGATAGCTTCAATTGTCTGTGGCATAACACCATCATCAGCTGCAACAACTAAAATAACGATATCAGTAATATCAGCACCACGAGCACGCATATTAGTAAAGGCAGCATGTCCTGGAGTATCCAAGAATGTAATCAATCTGTCTTGAAGACGTACTTGATAAGCACCAATATGTTGTGTGATACCACCGGCTTCAGAAGCTGTAACATGTGTATGTCTCAAGTGATCAAGCAAGGTTGTCTTACCATGATCAACGTGACCCATAATAGTTACAACTGGTGGACGTGTTACTAGATTATCAGTTGTATTAGCTTCTGTTTCGAAGTACTTGTCAATATCAGCAACATCTTCTTCAACTTTTTCTTCAGCCTTAATACCATAATCAGCAGCCAATAATTCAATTGTATCCTTATCCAAGGACTTGTTTTGGTTAATCATAATACCAAGCATAAATAGCTTCTTAACAATTTCAGCTGGTTCTCTATGAATTAACTTACCAATATCTTGAGCGTTCATACCAACAGAGTAAACAAGTGTTTCTGGTAATGGACGTTCCTTTCTTTGTGGCATTGGCTTCTTAGGTTCGGTACGTTGACGTTGTTGACGTTTACGTTCCTTTTTCTTTCTACGACTACCAAATGGATTAGCAAGGTTTTGCTTGTGTCCAAAGTCACGATTACTATTAGTTGGCTTTGCCTTCTTGTATTCTGGCTTAGGAACATTAGTATTTGCAACAGTTGTCTTTGGTGCTTCTTTAGCCTTAGCAGCTACATTGTTATTGTTGTTAGGTCTTCTGTTTTGGGAATTGTTGTTATTACGATTATTGTTGTTGCTATTAGTATTGTCATTATGGTTGTTATTGTTGTTTCTATAACGGTTATCGTTATTAGGGCGGTGATTGTTCTTATGATTATTGTCACTACTATTGTGATTATTGTTATTGTGACTGTTATTTCTAGTTGGATGACTAGGAATACGACTAGCATCTTGAATATTTGTCTTAAATTGTTCTAGATACTTGTTACCAGCACTTTGTCTTGGACGTGGAGCTTGTCCTTGTGTAGTAGAACGATCACGTCTGTTATTGTTGTTACGATTGCGATTATCACGTGATTGAGAATTACGATTATCATTTCTTCTATTCCCGTTATTATTGCGATCGTTACGGTTGTTACTATTAGTACTATTATTATTGTTGTTACTATTGTTAGCATTATTGCTATTTGGGCGATGGTTATTGCTGTTAGGACGATTACCATTGGAGTTGTGATTGTTATTGCGATGGTCAAAATGACCCTTACCCTTATTAGCATCTCTTCTTACAGCAGTAATCTTAATCTTAGTCTTGTGATCACCTGAATTGTGGTTACCACTTTCATGTTTCTCACCTGTAGATTTTTGCACATGATTTTGTGCATGATTATTGTGTTGAACGGGGGCAGGTCTACTACCATTATTACTTGTGTTGCTTGGCTTTTTACCACTCTTTAAGTTACTTACAATTTTCTTTTCGTCATTTTCATCTACTGATGACATATGGTTCTTCACATCCATACCCAATTTTGTGGCAGCATCAAGAATTACTTGATTCTCAACACCATTTTCTTTTGCAATAGTATAAATTCTCTTTTTGACCATCCTATCACTCTCCTTAATTGTTAATTGTCCATAATATCTTTTAACCTTTTAGCAAATCCAAAATCTGTTATTCCCACAACTTTTCTGTCTTTTCCAATAGCAGTTTTTAACGAAGCACTATCCACCGTATCAATTACCGGCACCTTATAGTAAGTCGCTTTATTATGTAAATCTTTCATTGTTCGTGGACTACAGTCATTAGCCATAATAACTAATTTCACTTTGCCATCACGAATGCCGTTTATAGTCAGTTCTGTTCCACTGATAAATTTACCAGCTCTAACAGCTAACCCTAAAAAATTATAAAATGAGTTCATTAATGTTTCTTTCCCAAATCACCAAAGAGATCCATTCTGGCCTTTTGATGATCGACAAAATCAAATAATTCATCATAAAAATTCTCTGGTACTGCATGTGAGAATACTTTTTCTAGTGATTTTTTAGACTTTGCATTTTTAATGGCTTCAGGATCTAATCCAACATAAGCGCCACGGCCGGCTTTCTTTCCAGTTGGATCAATAGAGATGTTACCATCCTTATCCTTAACAATCCTTACCATTTCTCTTTTTGGATACATCTTATTCGTTAAAATATCTTTACGCATAGGTATCTTACGAGTTGGCAAATCTATCACCTCTCTTATTCTTCTGAATCTGTTGAATCGTCTTCATTATCTATTTCATCTGAATTATTTGCAGCTGGATTCTCTGCATCATCAGCGTTAGCAGCATTTTCGCGAGTCTTTTCAATATCGATCTTGCCACTTTCAACATCACTGATATCGACATCTTGATCGTTATCATCAACGAATTCAACTTGTGATTCAGGTTTGATATCAATCTTATAACCAGTCAATTTAGCAGCTAAACGTGCATTTTGACCTTTCTTCCCAATAGCTAATGATAAATGATAATCAGGTACAATTACAATACATTGTTTCTTATCATTTTCATCAAATTGAACAGCGATAACTTCAGCAGGGTTCAACGCATTAGCAATGAAATCAACAGGATCATCAACATATGGCACAACGTCAATATTTTCACCATTTAATTCATCAACAACAGCTTGTACACGAGTACCCTTAGGACCAACACATGTACCAACAGGATCAACATCAGGATTGTCAGATTTTACAGCAATCTTAGTTCTGTCTCCAGCTTCACGAGCGATTGAAACAATTTCTACAGTTCCATCATATATTTCTGGAACTTGTTGTTCAAATAATCGTTTAACTAAACCTGGATCAGTTCTAGATACAAAGACTTGAGGTCCCTTTGTAGCATTTTCAACCTTAGTTACATAAACACGAATTCTATCACGTGAATTATAAGTTTCACCAGGCATTTGATCATTCTTAGACATAACAGCTTCAATCTTACCAAAATTAATATAAACGTATCTATTATCGCTACGTTCAACTGTTCCTTGGATAATTTCATGTTCATACTGGCTGTATTCATTATAAATGATATCACGTTCTGCTTCACGAACACGTTGCATAATGACTTGTTTAGCAGTTTGAGCCGCAATACGTCCAAAATCTTTTGGTGTTACTTCTTCTTGAACGTGATCACCAACTTCGTAACCTCTACTTTTCTTCTGAGCATCTTCAAGACTAACTTCCAAACGATCATCTACAACATCTTCAACGACTTCTTTAACCGCATAAACATGTATATTACCCTTTTTAGCGTCAAATTCAACATTAACGTTTTGAGCTTGATTGTAGTTTCTCTTATAAGCAGCTACCAAAGCAGCTTCTAGTGATTCAATAACATATTCTTTTTTGATGCCCTTTTCGCTTTCAAGCGCATCAAGTGCTTCAACCATTTCTTTACTCATGATTTTCTCCTTAGAATTCGATTGCAAGTCTGAGCTTAGCGATGTTATCTCGACTAATTTCTACTTGTTTCCTTAAATTCTTAACTTTAATGTTCAAAGTTATCTTGGTATCCGTTACTTCTAGTAAAGTTCCCTCAAAAGCTTTTTGACCATCTTGTTTTTGATAAAGAGATGCATGCACATAGTCGTCAACATAATCAGTAAGACTTTCATCGTTCTTCAAGGGACGTTCTGCACCTGGAGATGAAACCTCTAAGTAATAAGCAGGTTCAATTGGATTCAATTCATCCAACTTTTCACCGTACTCTTCACTAATAAGCGCGCAATCATCGATGCTGATTCCACCCTTCTTATCTGCATAAACTCTCAAATACCAATCTCCACGTTCGTGAACGAATTCCAAATCAACAAGAAAGAAATCATGTTGATCCAAGATTGGCTTTAAAATGGCTTTTAATTCTTCAACTTTTGTATCCAAGGACATTCCTCCAAAGTAATCGGCAATAAAAAGAGTGAGCATTTCTGCTCACTCATTAATCAGTAATTAACTAGTAGTTAATTTAACATATATTTAATATTAAAGCAACTTATAACAACCATACCTAGAACAATGATAACTGATTTTCATCCGGCATGCCATCTAAAACATGATTTTCTGTCATATATTCGATAACTGTCTTTGAAACTTTACCACGAGTTCCCAAATCTTGTTTAGATAGGAATGGTTGCTCTTCACGTGCAGCCACAATTTGTTTAGCAACGTTATCACCTAGTCCAGGAATAGCATTGAAAGGAGCTAATAAAGTTTTATCATCAATGATCTTAAAATCAAAGGCATCGGACTTATCCAAATCAACCATCTTAATCTTAAAGCCACGTTCCAAACATTCATTAGCTAATTCCAAAACTGTAAGAAGGTTCTTCTCTTTAGTAGAAGCATCCATCCCTTTATCATTGATAGCTTTCATTGAAGCCTTAACTGCATCTTTCCCAGTTGTCATCGCAACCAAGTCAAAATCATCGGCACGAACTGAGAAATAAGCACAGTAATAATAAAGTGGATGATGAACTTTAAAGTAGGCAATTCTTAACGCCATAATAATATAGGCTGTCGCATGAGCTCTAGGGAACATATACTTGATCTTCAAACAAGAATCAATATACCAGTCAGGCACATCGGCATCTTTCATAGCTTGTTTCCAATCATCAGGAATACCACGTCCCTTACGAACATGTTCCATAATTTGGAAAGCCATTTGTGAATCCATACCATAGTGAATCAAATCCATCATGATATTATCACGACAACCAATAACTTCCTTCAAAGTTACAACACCCTTGTCAATCAATTCTTCCGCATTACCTAACCACACATCAGTACCGTGTGATAATCCTGAAATTTGTAATAATTCGGCAAAGGTAGTTGGATGAGTTTTTTCTAACATTCCACGAACAAAACGTGTACCGAATTCGGGAACGCCTAAAGTTCCTGTTTTTGAGAAAATTTGTTCAGGAGTAACATCTAACGAATCAGTCCCTCTGAATAACTCCATAACTCCAGGATCCTTAACCGGCAGAGTCTTAGGATCAATACCTGATAAATCTTGAAGCATACGAATCATCGTGGGATCATCATGTCCCAGAATATCAAGCTTCAAGATATTATCATGGATAGAATGGAAATCAAAATGGGTTGTCTTCCATAGTGCGGTTTGATCATCCGCTGGATATTGAATTGGCGTAAAATCAAAAATATCCATGTAATCTGGCACAACAATGATACCAGCCGGATGCTGACCAGTTGTACGTTTAACTCCGGTTGAACCCATAGCTAAACGTTCTTCTTCAGCATTTCGGAAATTTTGACCTGTTAGTTCCTCATAATTCTTAACGTATCCGAAAGCTGTACGATCAGCAATTGTACCAATTGTACCAGCTCTAAATACGTGATCTTCTCCGAACAATACTTTGGTATAGTTATGCGCTACTGGTTGATAGTCGCCAGAGAAGTTCAAATCGATATCAGGAACCTTATCACCCTTGAAACCAAGGAAAGTTTCAAATGGAATATCCTGACCATCTTTTTTCATATTTGTTCCACATTTAGGACAATCTTTATCTGGCAAATCATATCCTGAACCAACTTCACCTTTGGTAAAGAACTCAGAATATTTACAATTAGGGCAACGATAGTGTGGTGGCAAAGGATTAACTTCAGTAATACCAGTCATTGTAGCAACGAAACTAGATCCAACTGATCCACGAGAGCCAACCAAATATCCATCTTTATTAGATTTATAAACTAAACGTTGGGCGATTAAGTAAATAACTGAGAAACCATTTCCGATAATACTCTTTAATTCCCGATCCATTCGTTTCTGAACTAATTCTGGTAAAGGATCACCGTAAAGTTCATGTGCTTTGTTCATTGTTAAACTACGAATTTCATCTTCGGCTCCCTCCATCTTAGGAGTATAAAGCTTATCCTTAACCGGAGAAATTTCATCAATTGAATCCATAATTTTTTTGGGATTATCAACTATAATTTCTTGTTCAGTTTGTTGATCCATAAAATCAAATTCATCGAACATTTCATTAGTAGTTCTAAATTGCACATCAGGTAATTCCGGTCTACGTGCCAGAGCATTACTCTTTACAGCTTTAATAACAATATCTCGATAGACCTTATCATGTGGATCAAGATAATGAACGTCTCCTGTCGCAACAACTGGTTTGTTCAACTCTTTACCTAATTTAACAATATTTTTGATGATTTCTTGTAAAGCATCTTCATCTTTAATAATTTTAATGTCAATTAGATGTTGGTATAAAGTCTGTGGCATAACTTCTAAGTAATCATAATACTGTGCCAATTCACGAGTATCGTCATAACCCTTTTGCATCATACTAGTAAAGACTTCACCATTTTCACAAGCAGATCCAACAATGATACCCTCACGATACTTATTTAACAGTCTTCTAGGCACACGTGCTGTTCGATAAAAGTAACGTGTCATTGAATAAGAAACAATCTTAAACATATTTTTCAAACCAGCCTGTGTTTTAGCCAAAAGTACTGCGTGACTTGGTCGAGCCTGTTTATAAGCCTCTTCACCACCAACATGGTCATTCAATTGATTAACGTTTCTAGTTCCAAACTTATCCTCTAACTCATCAAACAATTTATACATCAAATACCCAGTTGTCTCGGCATCAGAATCAGCTCTATGGTGATGTTCTAGAACAATATGATAACGTTTAGTCAAAGAATCCAACTTGTGATTACGATACTCTGAGTGGAGAGTTCTCGACATTTCCAAAGTATCAATAACTGGCATTGCTAGACGTGGGCGTCCCATTCTTGTCAAAGCCGCATTCATGAACCCCATATCAAAAGTAACATTATGACCTACTAAAATATCATCACCAATGAAGTCCATGAATTCACCAATAATTACCGTTTCATCTGGCGCATCTTTAACCATATCATCCGTGATACTAGTCAAGTTAGTTGTTACTTCCGACAAAGGATGACCCGGATTGATAAATTTATCAAAGCGTTCAATCACTTCGCCATCTTTCATCTTAGTAGCACCAATTTCAATGATTGAATCATAGACGGCAGATAAACCCGTTGTTTCGGTATCAAAAATAACATATTCCGAACCATTTAGTGGTTGATCTCGTAAGTTATAGGCAATTGGATTGCCTTCATCAACCAAATCAACTTCCACACCATAAGCAATTTTAACTCCGAACTTCTTACCAGCATTATAGGCTTCTGGGAAGGCTTGCAAAGCGCGATGGTCGGTAATAGCAATTCCCGTTTGTCCCCAGTCACTAGCGCGTTTGATCAAATCAGTTGCACTAGGAATAGCATCCATTTGACTCATATTAGTGTGAGCATGTAGTTCAATTCGTTTATTTTCATCCTCAGCTGTATCTTTACGCATTTCATGTTTAATAATATTGATATCATTAGCCATGATTACCAATTCACGTGAGAAATTATCTTCTTGAACGTTACCACGAACTCTAATCCAAGCACCTTGATCCAAACTAGCAAAGAAGTTTTCGTCATCTTCACCATTAGAGAATTTTTTGATACTAAACGATGAAGTATAATCGGTAACTTTCATAATCAAAAGTGAACGACCAGACTTCAACTTACGAACATCAATATCAAAAACGTAACCTTCAACGACTTTATTACGATCTTCTTCAATAATATCAACCATTTGAGTAACTTCTTGATCATCAGGAATTTTACGACCAACTTTAGAAACATTACCTGCTGGTTTAGCCGCTTTTTTGGCACTAACTTCTTTGGCTTTGGCTTGAAATTGCTTAGTTTTTTCAGCATTGGCAGCTTTCATAGCTTCGGTTTTTTCTTGATATTTAGCTTTATCGACATTTGTTCTAATTCTAAAGTCAGGAAAACCCAAACTACTGTATTCAGACTGTAATCCATCAATAACTTTTCCATCAACAAAATCAGCCATAAAACTATTGGAAACGTCCAAAAAGACCTGGCCATTCTCAACATGTGGTGGTGTTTGACTGATTTTATCCAAAACCATTGGAGACTCAACATTACAGTCATTCAAAACATAATTCCAATAATCTTTGATCTCACTTTCAGACAATTCTGAATCAGTTGTTTTGATTTCAAAATTAACTTGTGCAATACCATCAAAACTGGCTTTTAAAGCTTTAACAAATGTCATGAAATCATTGAATGGCAACACGCGTTTAAATTCAAAAAAGAATGTCCAGCGTTTACTGTTCTTATGAACTTCAAGTTTATTTAATTTTCCATCGATAAACGCATCACTAGACGTCAACAAACTATCTAGTTTAATTTGTTTAACTAAAATTTCAAAAAGTTGTTTTGTATCTGACATATTCTTTCCTTCAAAAAATAAAAAAAGGCCTAAGCCTCATTACTGATTCTTAAGCAATATTTTTACTGAATTTACTAATTCATTTTTACTTACTTCAATTGTCTCACCGGTGCTTCTAATCTTTAGTTCGACAATTCCATCGCCAGCCTTTTTACCAACAGTAATTCTAATAGGAATACCAATTAGATCAGAGTCGGCAAACTTAACGCCGGGACGTTCTTTACGATCATCAAGTAAGACGTCATATCCTTCATTTTGTAACAATTCAACGATTTCGTCACTTAATTTGCCTTGAACATCATTGTTGTACTTGATAGGAACAACATGAACTTGATATGGAGCCAAACTAACTGGCCAAATAATACCATTTTCATCACTGTGTTGTTCAATGATAGCTGTCAATAGACGAGAAATACCAATACCATAACTTCCCATGATCAATGGATTAGATTTACCATTTTCATCTAAGAAATTAGCACCAAGTGCCTTAGAGAATTTAGTACCCAATTTGAAGATATGGCCAATTTCGATACCACGTGTAAATTTGATATGACCATGACCATCAGGTGAAACTTCTCCCTCTTTGATAACACGGAAATCTCTAAATTCTGGTGTTTCATCAACAATATCTTCAAAGTTAGCATTAAACAAATGGACATTAGCTTTATTGAAACCAACAACAAAATTCATCAAGCCAACTAATGAACTATCATAAAGTACCTTAACTTTATCGTTGATACCTTTAGGTCCAATGAATCCAGGTACACTACCAAAGACATCCTTAACCTCGTCAGGAGTTGCTTCACGTAAGAAATCAGCACCTAAATAGTTCTTCAACTTAACATCGTTTACATCGTAATCTCCACGAATCATAACCATAACTGGTTCATCATCAGCCATGTAGGCAACAGCCTTCATAATTCTTGAAGGTTCAACTTTTAGCAATTCTGCCAAAGCGTCAATTGTATGTACATCTGGTGTATCAACAACTTTTGCTTCTTTTTTATCTTCAACTAAATTTTCTTCCATTTTACTTGCAGCCATTTCAAGATTAGCTGAGTAATCACTGTCATCTGAGTAGGCAATTGTATCTTCACCGATAGAAGCAATAGCAGAAAATTCCTTTGAATCAGTACCACCCATGGCACCGGCATCACCGATAATAGCTCGATAATTTAAACCACAAATATCAAAAATATTACGATAAGCTTGTTCCATTTGGTTAAAGATAACATCAAGTTGTTCTTTATTAGCTGTGAAAGAGTATGCATCTTTCATAATAAATTCACGGCCACGAAGTAAACCATTACGAGGACGATCCTCATCACGATATTTCATTTGCATTTGATATAAAACAAGAGGTAATTTCTTGTAACTATTCAAACTTTCTTTTACAACACTAGTAAATGTTTCCTCATGAGTTGGTCCCAAGATGAAATCACGTTCATGACGATCTTTAAATTTAAATAAGTTATCGCCATAAGTTTCATAACGACCACTTTCCTTCCAAAGATCAGCTGGTAAAATTGCTGGCATACGCATTTCTACGACATCAATTTTTTCCATTTCTTTACGAACAATATTTTCAATTCTTTGAATAACTGACCAAGCTAATGGTAAGTATGCATATACCCCTGCAGAAACTTGTCTAATATAACCAGCTCGCAACATCAACTGATGACTTACAGCCTCAGCATCTGAAGGAGTTTGCTTCAGTGTTGGAATATATAATTTTGATTGTTTCAAGTTCTTATCCCCCTATTTTATAAAGAAGCGCTGAATATCATTCCATGTAACAGCAATCATCAACAAGACTAGAATTCCGACACCAATCAGTGTAATAACAGTTTCATACTGTTCAGGAATTGGTTTTCTTCTGATTGCTTCAACGATATTTAATAAAATTTTTCCACCATCTAAGGCTGGAATTGGAATTAAATTAACAATACCTAGATTCATCGATAGCATTGATGTAAATAAAATAATATTAATAATACCTTGTGATGCCACTTTTGAAGTCATCGAGTAGATCCCCACCGGACCTGATAATTGATTAATATTAAAACCACCGGATACCATTTTACCTAATGCATGGAACACCATTACGGTCGTTCCCCAACTATATGAAAAGCCGTACTTAATCTTAGCCCAAGCACTTGAATCAGTTTTTGGCATAATACCAATAAACCCATAGCTTTGACCTTGTGACTTAACAGACTTAGGAATTAATTTAATTGTTTTAAGTTTTTTATTTGATTCAACTTTTAAAGTAACTTTCTTACCAGGGTTATTTTGAATGTTAGTTGATAAAGCAGTCCATGAACTAGTCTTCTTGCCATTTACACCTACAATCGTATCGTTAACCTTCAAACCTGCTTCTTGAGCAATTGAATTCTTTTCGATATGACCTAATTGATTAGTGGCAACACCATTCATCATGAAAGCAGCTAAAATAGCTGCCAAAACTGCTAGAACAAAATTATTGAAAGGACCTGCAAAATTAGTAATCATTCGCTTCCAAACAGAAACGGACTGAAGTTGAACATCGCGTGGTGCGATTTGAACCTCAGTACCGTCTTCTTCAACAATTGTTGCATCATGATCAACTGAATATTTCTTAACGACAGTTTCGTCGCCATTTTCATACCCTTCAATCACTAAATCATCGACTAAATCTGATTTAGAAATTTGAACGGGGACCGCATTTGCATCATAAACCTTACTGGAAGTTATTATTTTTATTACTTTATCTTGATCATTTAATACTAAAGATGCCATCGTTCCTGGTTGAATATCAGAATCATCTTCCTGAGCACCAGCCATACGTACATATCCACCTAAAGGTAATAATCTCAATGTGTATGTCGTATGATTCTTACGGTAAGCGACGATTTTCGGACCCATTCCTACAGAAAACTCACGAACCAAAATTCCTGATTTTTTGGCAGCATAATAATGTCCGAATTCATGGACAATAACTAATATTCCAAAAACGATTATAAATGTAATTATCGCGGTCATTTTAACCTCCACGAGATGCTTAAACTAAACCGAATATGTGTAACAAAGGTAATACGATTAACATACTATCGAATCGATCTAAAATTCCACCATGTCCTGGCAAAATATTTCCTGAATCCTTAACTTTGTAATATCTCTTATAAGCTGATTCAATCAAATCACCCATTTGTCCCATGATTGATAGAACAAAGGCAATCATCAACATTGTTGTCATTGAGTACTCTTGAGGTACAAAGTACATGTAAACACCAGAAAGAACTAGAGCCATGATAATACCGGCAATTGTTCCTTCCCAAGTTTTATTAGGACTAATTGCAGGCCATAATTTATGCTTTCCAATTTTTCTACCAAATGTATAAGCAAAAATATCCGTTGACCAAACAACAATCAAAGCATACATTAACAATCCCAAACCGGGATCTGAATTTCTTACAGCTGCTAAATAGTGGAATCCTGTACCAATGTACAACATTGAAACCACTGAAACGCCTGCATCTTCAAAATTAAACTTGTTCTTTGTTAGTACTGTAATAATCAATAAAATCACTGCAAAAACATAGAATAAATCTAATCTTGAAAAACTTTTTGGAAACCACCCACGGTAAAACCCATTAGGAACCACTAAGGCTAGCGTTCCTAGGATAGTTACTAAAAAGTCAAATGAAACGATGATACGTTTACGCATAATATAAACTTCAAAGACACCGACTGCGGCTAGAGCTGCTGCTGCAACTTCCAGCCAGACTCCACCTGCAAGCAATATGGGAATAAAGATTGCTAGTGCAATAACGGCAGTAATGACACGTTGTTTCATAATTTTCCCCCAAACTAAACAGAACCGTAACGACGATCTCTTCTGTCAAATTCTTTAATATCCTCGACTAAATCATCGACTGTAAAATCAGGCCAATAACTGTCATCAAAGATCATTTCTGTATAAGCTAATTGCCAGAGCATGAAGTTAGAAATTCTTTCTTCTCCACTAGTTCTAATTAGCAAATCCGGATCAGCTAATTCCTTTAAGTGATTAGTCAACAAATGATCTGCAAACATAGTGTCGTTAATCTCACTTGGATCTATTGAACCACTAGCCGCTTCGATTGCCAAATTTTTAGCAGCATTAACAATCTCAGCACGACCACCATAGTTAAAAGCAAAATTGAGGATCATTCCAGTATTACCCTTAGTATCCTCAACTGCTTTTAAAACTACTTTTCTGGTTTTGTCAGGTAAGTGATCAGTAAATCCGGTTACAAACACTCGAATATTTTCTTTAATTAGGTCCGGCATAAAAGTTCCAAAGAAGTCTACTGGTAATTTCATTAAGAAATTAACCTCTTTACTAGGTCGACTCCAATTTTCAGTAGAAAAAGCATACAAACTCAAAACTTTGACCCCAAGATGACTAGCTGCTGTAGCAATCGTCTTGACATTGTTCATACCTTCTTTATGACCAGCAATACGAGGTTGACCCTTTTTCTTAGCCCAACGACCATTACCGTCCATAATAATAGCAATATGCTTAGGAACTGATATATCTGAATCCAACTGTCTCTTACTCTCTGTCATAAAGACTATTATCCTTCAGTAATTTCTTTTTCTTTGGCTGCTGCTAATTCGTCAACTTGTGCAATAGCTTTATCAGTAACCTTTTGAACTTGATCTTCAACATCATGGAATTCATCTTCAGTTACATCGTTAGCTTTCAATTGCTTCTTAAGATCGTCCATAGCCTCACGACGAACGTTTCTAACGGCAATACGGCTCTCTTCAGCCTCTTTACCTACTTGCTTAGCAATCTCTTGTCTACGTTCACCAGTAAGCTGTGGAATGACCAAACGGATAACCTTACCATCATTAGCAGGGTTCAATCCTAAATCAGATGAATTGATAGCATGTTCAATATCATCCAATGATGATTGATCATAAGGTGTAATCATCAAAACACGTGCTTCCGGAATGTTGATTGAAGCAACTTGATTCAATGGTACATCAGTACCATAGTATGAAACTTTAACGTTACTCAAGATAGAAGCGTTAGCTTTACCCGCACGGATATTAGCCAATTCTTTTCTAAGAACGTCAATTGATTTTGACATATTTTCTTGTGCTTTTGTAACAGCTTTGTTAGTCATCATTACCACCCTTTATTATTGTTCCGATATTTTCTCCTTGAACAACTTTCTTAATGTTTTCAGCTTTGTTCAAATTGAATACGATCAATGGAATATCATTATCCATTGACAATGATGAAGCAGTTGTATCCATAACTCCAAGATTCTTATTAATAATATCAAGTTGTGTTAATTCTGCATACTTCTTAGCATTAGGGTCCTTCTTAGGATCAGCTGAGTAAACACCGTCAACGTTATTTTTAGCCATTAAGATAACATCAGCTTCAATTTCAGCAGCACGAAGTACGGAAGTGGTATCTGTTGAGAAGTAAGGATTACCAGTACCACCAGCAAAGATAACAACACGACCCTTTTCCAGATGTCTGATTGCCTTTCTTCTGATGTAAGGTTCAGCAACCTGGCGCATTTCGATTGATGTTTGTACACGTGTTGGGACACCAATATGTTCCAAACCATCTTGTAAAGCAAGTCCATTCATAACAGTGGCCATCATACCCATGTAATCTGCTTGGGCACGATCCATTCCCATTTCGGCACCTGTTTCACCACGCCAAATGTTACCACCACCACAAACGATGGCAACTTGAACTCCTAGATCATGAACACTTTTAATTTGTTCAGCTATTGTTTTGATAACTGGTGGATTAATACCAAAGCCTTTCTCACCGGCTAAGGCTTCTCCAGAAACTTTTAAAATTACTCTTTTATACTTGATATCAGGCATAAGTTCTCTCCTTTAATTTTGCTACTAAATATTTTAACATATTCGCTACACTAAATTTATCCAAAGACTATTTTTAAATAAATTTTGTGTGGATACAACCCTAAATATAAAGAAAAAGCCGTTTAATTCAAAATGAATTAAGCGACCTTTCCAAAAAATGTTTTTAAACTACTTCATTTGGTTCTTTACTTCTTCAGCAAAGTCTTCTTGTTTCTTTTCGATTCCTTCACCAACTTCGTAACGAACAAATGAAACAAGTTTAGAATTCTTTGATTCAACGAATTGTTGAACAGTCATGTCTGAATCCTTAACAAATTCTTGGTCAGCCAAACTAATTTCTGACAAGAACTTGTTTAGACGGCCTTCAACGATTCTAGGAATAATCTTTTCAGGTTTACCTTCAGCCTTTGTTTCTTCAGTAAAGATAGCCTTTTCGTGTTCCAAACGATCTGCAGGAACTTGATTACGATCCATGAATTCAGGGTTGATAGCAGCAACGTGCATAGCAACATCCTTAGCAGCATCTTCGTCGCTACCTTCAAGAGTAACGATAGCACCGATCAAACCGCCATTATGTAGGTATGAACCGAATACTTGTGAATCTGTCTTATCAAGAACCTTGAAACGTCTCAAGGAAATCTTTTCACCAATAACAGCTGTTAAGCCTGTGATGGCGTCGTTAATTGTTTGGTCACCAATCTTAAGTGCCAAAGCTTCATCCATTGTCTTTGGTTCGTTAGCAACGATAGCCTTACCAATTTCATTTACAAGATTGATAAACTTGTCATTTGATGAAACAAAGTCAGTTTCTGAATTAACTTCGATGATAGCAGCTTTGTTACCTGAAACTTCAATGTGTGTCAAACCTTCAGCAGCAATGTTTCCACTCTTCTTAGCAGCTTTAGCTACACCCTTTTCACGAAGTTTGTCGATAGCCTCTTGCATGTTACCGTCAGCAGCAACCAATGCCTTTTTAGCATCCATCATACCAACGCTTGTCTTATCACGTAATTCTTTAACTTGAGCAGCAGTAATTTTAGCCATTAGTAATCCTCCAGTCGTATAAATAAAGCCATCTTACTCAGATGACTCTATTTTACGCTTATTATTATTATTTATCTTCGTTATTGTTCTTAGCTTCTGCTAAATCTTCAATAGATTTTGCATCGGCAGCATTTGAATTTTCATCTTTGTTGTCGTCTTTAGCAAAGTCTGCATCTGTAACAGCTTCTTCACCTTGTTTACCTTCAACAATAGCATCTGCCATCTTAGATGTAATTAATCTAACGGCACGAATAGCATCATCATTTGAAGGAATGATAACATCGATAGGATCTGGATCTGTATTTGTATCAACCATAGCTACGATAGGAATGTTAAGTTTCTTAGCTTCGTTAACAGCAATGTTTTCTTTATGAGGGTCAACAATGAACATAACATCAGGGATTCTTGGCATATCTTCGATACCACCAAGGAATTTCTCTAACTTAGCTTGTTGCTTTGTAAGTAAAGCAACTTCCTTCTTAGGTAGACGATCAAAAGTACCATCTTGTGACATTGCCTTGATGTCCTTTAATCTCTTGATACGTTTTTGAATTGTGTTCCAGTTAGTTAAAGTACCACCTAACCAACGATGGTTAACATAGTATTGACCAGCACGTGTTGCTTCTTCAGCAATAGCATCTTGTGCTTGTTTCTTTGTACCAACGAATAGGAAAATACCATCATCACCGGCAACGGCCTTCATATAGTTGTAAGCATCGTCGATCATGCGTACTGTTTTTTGTAAATCAATGATGTAAATACCATTTCTTTGTGTAAAGATAAATGGCTTCATCTTAGGGTTCCATCTTCTTGTTTGGTGACCGAAATGTACACCGGCTTCAAGAAGTTGTTTCATAGAAATAACTGACATAAAAAGTTCCTCCTGGTTTTTACCTCCACCTAAGTCATGTCTAGTTGAAACACATCTGTGCACCAACAACTAAATCGTTAAGTGTGTGTATTCAATACAGATAACTATTATAAGGGAATATTATTATGAAATCAAGTAGTCCTGCCAATTTATTCCATTACTTTTTAATAAGTTCTCTTTTTGCGTTCGTGATAACTTTTTGATAGCAATTTCCCGCTTTAAAGCCTGTGATTTATTTGCTAATTCCTCGGTATACATTAATTTAACTGGTCGTCTATTTTTAGTATACTTAGCACCCTTGCCAGCATTGTGAGTCGCAACTCTCTTCTTTACATTGTTACTTGTGCCAGTATAAAAAGTTTTGTCATTGCATAAAAGCATATAAACATAATATTTACTCGTTTCCATTAATTATCTGACTAGCCTCTTTAGTTAACTGATGATTTTCATCATAAATTATTAAATCTGGTTCAACCTTTAGCGATGCCTCTTTAACTGTCTTTATAACATCAATCAAAACCAGATTAGCATCTTTCTGTGAACTAGTTCTGACAAAGCGTATGCGCTTTGGTTGCAGGCGCTGTTGTAACATTAAGGCAATTAATTCACTCAAACGCTCTGGTCGATACACTAAATATGCATGAGAATTTTCCTTTAACAAAACTTTAATTGCATATAAGATATCCTCTAAATTAACTTTTAATTCATGACGCGCAATTGCTAAAACTGTATTCTCCTTCAAAGCAGTTTGATTGGAAACTTTAAAATAAGGTGGATTGCAAACTAGCATGTCGACCGTATCATGATTAATATGTTTTTGAACATTTTTTAAATCATCGTTGATAAGATGTACTTGTTGTTCCAAATTATTATCTTCAATACTTTTTTGAGACAAATTAGCTAGCTCTTTTTGGATCTCAACTAAATATATTTGAGCCTTAGTTTTCGAGGCCAATGACAACCCAATGGCTCCATTTCCAGAACATAAATCGACTATTTTTCCCTTTTTAACAGTTTTTGCAAAATTATAAAGTAAAATAGTATCGAGGTTAAATGAATAAAGTTTTTTATCTTGATTAATAATTATTCCGCTATTAGAAATAATATCTTGAGAATAAATCGACATGTTACACCTGCTTTATGGTATTTTAAATAAGTTAAGATTATTTTAGGGAGAATGATAATTCTATGTTTTATAAATTTATCCGTGTAATAGCGAGAGGCATTGTTTTCATTTTAAATGGCCGTTATAAAGTCGTGGGTAAAGAAAATCTGCCCGACAAGCCTTTCATCTTAGTAGCACCGCACCGTACTTGGTGGGAACCAATTTTCTTTGCATTAGTAATTTCTCCACGTGAGGCCACTTTTATGGCAAAGAAGGAACTTTTTAAGAATCCGATTTTAAGGTTTATTCTTGTACACGCGCATGCTTTTCCTGTTGATCGTGCTCATCCTGGTCCTTCGGTAATAAAAACACCCGTTAAGGCATTGAAAAAGGAAGATAAAGTTTTAATCATGTTTCCATCAGGAACTCGTTACTCTGAACAACTGAAAGGTGGAGCCTCACTGATTGCCAAACTTTCAAAAGCCCCATTAGTTCCCTTCGTTTATCAAGGGCCCTTATCTTTTGGTGGTTTAATGAAGCATAAACAGATTACTATTGGTGTAGGACCTGAAATCGACTTTGACTTCAAGGCTAAGCTTGATGAAAAACAAACTAAACAAGTCAATGATGATATGGAAAAAGCTTGGGATAGAATTGATAATGAAATTGATCCATCCTTTGAGTATATTCCACCTGAGAAAAAAAATAAGTAACTATATAATATACTAAAATAACCCTGGCATGCCAGGGTTTTATTGTATAACAAACATTCAAAAAATATTCCAATATAGGGAACTCTATATAGCATGTGATAAGGAACAGAGACAAAGGATAACAGACTTGAACTACCTTAGGTAAATAACAATTTCCACATGGTCAAAATAAAAGTACAAACATCAGAAAAAAGGTTTAAGTTAACAATACTAAAAATAAGGAACTAAGAACCTTATGCTCACTGCCCTAATGATATTGATACCACTAACAACATTATGCGCGATTAGAAATATATTGTTAGCTTTATGTTTATTATTGTACGATAAAACATCTTTACTAAAAGTTACTTACAATAAGTAATCAAATAATAAAATTTTTTTGGTTATTATGCATTTAAAAATCATCCGAAAATTTCAATAACAAGTTAGCCACTTGGACAAAATAAATTGAATCCAAGT
>NZ_AZES01000101.1 GCF_001434985.1 Companilactobacillus paralimentarius DSM 13238 = JCM 10415
CCAAGTCTTCTTTGGTGACTTGTCCGAAAAATTCGATTAATTGTTGCAATCTACCTCTTAAAAACAAATAAATCCCACTGAAGTAGCAATACAAAGCTACCACAGTGGGATCTTTTTATTTCTGTACTTTATCGACATCAGACGTAGCCGCAATCAAAAGTAATACTGCCCCTGCTACTGCTGCTGAAATCAAATTAGAATTGCTAAACCATTTAAAGATAAAACCCAATACTGCGATGACTAATAGCAAAATTCCCAACCAAAGGTCTAATTTCATTAATAATTTCATTTAATACATCCCTTTTATTATTATTTTCAAATAAAGAATACTAAAATAGTAAGTGAAACATTTATTAAGAACATTATACATTATCTTGGAGGATTAAAAATGGACAAAGCACAAAGACTCAGTGTTCTAGATGACTTAATCAAACTAGAGACAGTCAATGATCGTGAAGAAATCGTCGCTAACTATCTCAAAGATTTATTTGAAAAACATGGTATCAACGTTGAATTAAATAAATACGCCGATAATCGTTATAATCTAATTGCAACCATCAAAAATAATGATGGCCCTATCCTTGGCTTTACTGGTCATGAAGATGTCGTCGCAACAGTTGATGATAGTAAATGGAATTATGGACCATTCAATCCTAAACATATTGATGGTAAAATTTTTGGTCGTGGTTCCTCTGATATGAAGAGTGGTTTAGCTGGTCTTGCCATTGCTTTGATCGAACTAAACGATGATCCTAATTTTAACGGAAATATCAAGTTCATTGCAACCGTTGGTGAAGAAGTTGGGGAAATCGGTTCTGAAAAACTCGCTAAAGAAGGTTATGCTGATGATTTAAGTGCCCTTGTCGTTGGTGAACCAAGTAATTCTTCCTCTCGTCTTATTATGGAACAATTGATCGACAACGGATTAGTTGAAACTAATGGTGCCAAACCTGAAACTAGAATTGCAGCTTTTTGTGCTCATAAAGGATCAGTTACATATAAAGTTGTTTCACATGGTAAAGCTGCTCACAGTTCAATGCCTGAAGTGGGAATCAATGCCTTAGATAATTTAATTGCCTACTATAATAAACAAGCTGAATACTTCAATAATTTAGTAGTTACTGAAGATGACGTGCTTGGCACAACTAAACCATCAGTGACTGTCATGAATGCCGGTAAACAAGAAAACACTATTCCTGACTATGCAGAAATGACTGTTAAGATCAGAACTATTCCTGAATACGGTAATGACAAGATCATTGCTGAATTAAAAGATATGATCGATAAAATGAACCAAGAAAATCCACGTATGAACCTCGAATTCCAATTGAAGAGCAGTAATTGGCCTGTTAAGACTGATATCAATTCTGATTTCATTCAATTAGTGCGTGATAGCTATAAAGATGTGCTCGGTGTCAACATTTTGACTGTGGGTGCACCTGGTGGTACTGATGCTTCTAAGTTTGTTCAAGCTAACCACGATTTAGATGTCGTCGTTGCTGGTCCTGGTAATGAAAGTGCCCATCAGATCAATGAATTTGTCTTTGAAGACGACTATTTGCAATATATTGATATCTACAAGACTCTTGCTAAAAAGTATTTTGCTTAATCCATTTAAAATGTACTTTATATTACAAAAAACTACTAACCTATAAATTTTTGAGGGTTAGTAGTTTTTTTACCTAAATAGGATACTTTTTCATGACAGTCCTTAGTTATGATTTTCATGTTTTATTTTAATATCGAAAAGCAATAACTTATATTTTGTAAATTCTGAAGTATTCATATTTTTTCCTGCCTAATTCCTTTATTTGACTTGGTTGTTAGGTCCCATGTTATTTTATTTTTAAATAAATTCATAGGAGATGTTCTTGATGACGAAAATCTATCGTTATGAATACGCTTCACTATCCATTACTCTATTAATCGTTTATAGCCACATGGGAAATTGGGGGTTGATACCTATTCTATATTTAATTCCCGATATTACTGCATTGGGATTTTTCATTTCCACCAAGACAGGTGAGAAAGCTTATAACTTATCTCATACGTTACTCTTACCACTTATTCTGTTATCCATAAACTTAATAACTAAATCAAATAACTTATTTACCAGTAGCATGATTATTTGGTTACCGAAAATTACAAGAACAAGTTAGCCACTTGTCCAAAAAATAAATACGAAATATA
>NZ_AZES01000009.1:0-5683 GCF_001434985.1 Companilactobacillus paralimentarius DSM 13238 = JCM 10415
GAGACATAGAATTTAAGCTCAACAATATGCCTAGAAAGTTATTGAACTATAAAACGACACAAGAACTCTTTGCTAGTTCCTGTGGCGCTTAAAGACATATTTATAAACTTCAAATACTGATATCACTTGGATTCAATTTATTTTGTCCAAGTGGCTAACTTGTTATTGAAATTTTCGAACCTTTTATTTATATAAAAATGTAATTATATCTAATTTTTATACATTTTAGCATTTTAGCATTTTTGTATAATGAAAGGCCTTGGAAATGACGTTAATATTGTCACTATGTCAAAAGTAAGAAGGAGAAATTACTATGAATATTATGATAACCGGAGCAAGTGGTGAATATGGTAATTATGCCATCGATTACTTGAAAAGATTTGCACCAGAGGCTAATCTGTTTGGATTGGTTAGAAATGAGACTAAGGGTGAGGCATTAAAAGCTAAGGGTGTTAGTGTCAGAATTGGTGATTACACGGACGTCAATTCTATGATTGATGCTCTTAAAGGAATTGATCGTCTACTTTTTGTGTCAGTCTCTAGACTTAATATTCAACAAAATGTTGTTCAAGCAGCTCAAGTTAACCATATAAAATACATTGCTTATACGAGTATTTCTCATCCTGAGTATTCGAAATTTGGATTAGAAACGATTCACACGCAAACGGAGAATTGGATTAAAGAATCAGGTATTCCTCATACCTTTTTACGAAATAGTTGGTATACGGAGTTAAACCAAGCTCTATTCGATTATGCTGCTAAAACAAAACAATTTCCGTATTTTGCTAAAGAAGGTAAGTTGTCTTTTGCCTTAAAGAGAGAGTACGCCGAAGCTGGGGCTAGAGTTATTGCTAACGGAAATTATGGCGAAGTACTCGATTTAGCAGGTGAACCTAAATCTTATCACCAAATAGCCTTTGCCACTCAAGAGGCCGTGAATACAAAATTAGATATCGAAAAGATTCCAGCTAGTAAATTTGTTTCCACGCTAGAAAGTTATAGAAAAATTCCCCTAGATAAAAATCTAGAGGAATTTTTTATTTGGGAATAACTTCAATTGTAGTACTACGAGGTCCTGCCTGAATCATTGGTGGAAGATAAGGACTATTTTGATATTTATCGTGATAACCTTGATCCACCAAATCATTAATTTTATCATTATGTAACTTTTCAAAAATTACTTCATGATTGGAACCAGCTAAGAATATTCGTCCACCTTGTTGTTGAATAGCAGAACGATACCAACGGGAATTTTGACCATTCCAAGCGCGGATAAATAATTTATCGTCGACAACGACCGACCAGATCCAAGTTGGTGTTCCGTAGGTTTTACCATCACTATAAAATGGTGAGACTCTAAAATCATCAACTTTGGCAAAACTTTGTAACTGTTCTAATGTCCATTTGTTTTCACTCGTCATAATTTTACCTAATTACCAAGGCTGGCTTGTTGAACCAACGGTGAACTCACTAACATTAGGATCTTCTGGCTGATTGATAGCAAAGGCAACATGATGGAGTCCAATTTGATATTAACCATATTTATACTTCTCCTTGAGTTAATCAATTTGCTTACATGTATTAGAGTAAGACTTGAATTAAATAATGTCTAATGCTTATAATGTATCTAAAATCATACGATATTGTAATAGCAAGGAGAAATGAAAATGGAATTACGAGTGTTGCGTTATTTCCAGGCCGTAGCATTAGAATTGAATTTTAGCCGTGCCGCTGAAAAATTACATGTTTCTCAACCAACCATTTCCAGGCAATTGAAGGATTTGGAGGATGAAGTGGGCGTAACATTGATTAAAAGAGGTGGACGCTCAATTGAATTAACTAGTGAGGGTGAATATTTTTCTAATCAGGTCAATCAGATTCTCGCTTTAGCTGATAAGACACTTGATAATATGCAGATAGGTCAGGATATTACCGGATCAATCGTTATCGGTAGTGCGGAAACAAGAAGTTTCATTAGTGTAGCTCAGTCGATTAAGGCTTTAAGAAATAAATATCCACATATTAAAGTCAATATCATTAGCACAAATGCTAACGATGTTAGGAGAAATTTAGATTCAGGGAATTTTGACTTTGGTATTGTAGTAGATCCGGCCTCAAAGAAGGATTTCGAGTTCATTCACTTATTAGGTGAGAGTCGTTGGGGAGTTTTGATGCCACGTAGTTCTGATTTAGCTAATAAAGATCATATAACACTGGATGACCTAGAGAATCGTGACATGATTGTCACACAACAGAACGGCTTTTTGGATACTTTAAAGGA
Organism: Companilactobacillus paralimentarius DSM 13238 = JCM 10415; assembly: GCF_001434985.1. Classification (GTDB taxonomy): domain Bacteria; phylum Bacillota; class Bacilli; order Lactobacillales; family Lactobacillaceae; genus Companilactobacillus; species Companilactobacillus paralimentarius. Next base: position 2,282 of record NZ_AZES01000009.1, read on the forward strand.
TTGGTATGGTGAGAGCACTAAGAAGTTCAACATTGTAGCAACTTATAATTTGCTTTATAACGCATCATTACTGGTTTCAGCCGGAGTAGGTTACGCTTTGTGTGTTGATGGAATTATTAATACTAATCAATCTGACTTAATCTTTGTGCCATTGGAGCCTCGTCGAACGGCAGGAACTAATTTAGTTTGGCAAAAGGGAAGAAAGTTGTCACAAGCTGCCGAAGCTTTTTTGAAACAGATATCTAGTGATATTGATAAATAAAACTGCTAATTTAAAAATTTAGCAGTTTTTTTATTTGGCACGATAAGTTAAGTACATGTCACTTTATGCCATTAAGATTGACGTCATTTGTCGGTATTATAGGTACATAAATTGAGACGCGGAGGCAGACAAATGTCAGTTATTTTAATTACAGGTGCAAGTAGTGGGATTGGTTACCAAACAGCGGAGTTATTAGCATCACAAAATAATATCGTATATGGTGCGGCTCGTAGATTAGACAAGTTGAATGAATTAAAAAAATATAATGTCCGTCCACTGGAATTGGATATCACTAATGAAGAATCTATTAAAAGCGCCGTTAAAACTATTATCAAAGAAGAAGGACATATTGATGTTTTAATCAATAATGCTGGTTATGGTTCTTATGGAGCAGTTGAGGATGTCTCAATTGAAGAGGCCAAACGACAATTTGATGTTAACTTATTCGGAATGGCACAATTAACCCAATTAGTATTACCATATATGAGAAAACAACATGAGGGACGAATCATTAATACTTCTTCCATGGGAGGACGTTTAGTTAGTTATATGGGAGCTTGGTATCACGCTACTAAGTATGCTGTGGAGGCTTTTAGTGATGCATTAAGAATGGAAACAAAAGAATTCGGAATTAAAGTTTCCGTTATTGAACCCGGTGGTATCAAAACCAATTGGGGTTTCATTGCGGCCGATAAACTACAAAAATCTGCTCAGGGTGGTGCTTATGAAGAACAGGCTGACAAGGCAGCTACAGGAATGAGAAAACAATACTCATCCAATATGATGTCAGATCCTAAAGTCGTTTCCAAAGCTATTTTAAGAGCGGTTAGCTCAAATCGTCCCAAAACTAGATATCTTATCGGCTTTGGAGCCAAACCGCTGGTATTTGCTAAAACAATCTTACCAACAACAGTTTTTGATTTCATAATGAAGCATGCTAGCTAATAGATAGGAGTTCTTTGATTAATGAAAATAAGTATTTCTAATCAGTTTCAGATTTTTATGAATAAAATGGGTCTCAACGTTAATGATATATTGCAGGAAGCGGGAATCAATAAGATTCTTTGGAAGGAAAATATTGATCTTAATAATAGTGAATATTGGCGTTTATTGGATGTATTGGATAGCAAAACATCTGATCAAAATATTATCTATTTATCCCAAATAGAAAAGATGAATACTTTCATGCCATCGTTTTTTGCAGCAATGACAGCCCAAAATGGGTTAGAGGCTATAAAGCGGCTTGCTGAATATAAATTTCTAATAGGGCCAGTAAAATTAACAATCATAACTAATGAAAAAACTACGTCTGTTCATATTTCGGGAATCGATTTACAGTTAGAATTACCTCGTTTTACGGTCATGCTAGAACAACTATTGATACTCAATCTGTTGAGAACAGGTACCTCGAAGACAATCATACCTGTTAAGGTGGGGAGCAAATATGACTATGGAACGGATATAATTGATGTTTTAAAAATAATGCCAGAAAAGTTAACGGAGAACGAGATCATATTTGACAATAATGACTTAGCCCAAACTTTCTTATCCTCAAATAATATTATGTGGGAATTTATACGTCCAGAATTGGATCGTAAAAAGTTAGAAGTTAAAAGTGGTAAATCATTAGAGGAAAATGTACAGGCACTTCTGATAAAAAGAATTCCTAGTGGTGATTTTGGAATAGATGAAATATCAAAAAGTTTAAATATTAGTAAACGAACCTTGCAACGAAATTTAAAAGCATTGAAAACCTCGTTCAATGAACAAGTGAAGTATGCTCGGCAAAGTTTAGTTAATCCTTTAATGAAGGATGAGACTTTAACATTGATCGATATAAGTTATTTATTGGGATACTCTGATCCGGAGTCATTTTCACGAGCTTTTAAGGCTTGGTATGATAGTAGCCCTTCGAATTATCGGAAAAATATTATTGCTTAAAAATTTGGAATATAAAAAGAGATATTCAATTTGAGCATAGATACATATTAGCTATAGGTATTAGACATCTGTTATAAGTGAACTTAAAATATTCTAGTAAGTTAATCAGAAAGCAGGAATAAATATATGAGTACAGTAATGATTATTGGTGCCAATGGTGGTACCGCTAGAATATTAATTGAACGTATCTTAAAGGAAACAGAAAATAATTTGATTCTTTTCTTAAGAAAAGCTGAAAGATTGAGTCAATATCAAGGAAATAACAGAGTAACCATTGTGGATGGGGATGTTCTCAAAACACAAGATTTAGCAAAGGCTATGAAGCCAGCCGATATTATCTATTCCAATGTCGGTGGAACTGATTTAGGCGCTCAAACTAAGAGTATTTTGGCTGCTATGGAAGAAGATGGAAAGAAACGTTTGATTTTCATTAGTGCTTTAGGTGCCCATCATGAAGTGCCAGGTAAATTTGGTGAATGGAATGAACAAGCAATTGCAGCATTTTTACCTGGATTTAGAGAATCAGCCACTCTTTTGGAACAATCAGACCTTTACTATACTGAAATTCGTCCAGCATGGTTAACCGATAATGACGAAATTGATTATGAGGAAACGATTCAAGATCAACCGTTTAAAGGAACAGAAGTTTCACGTGCTAGTGTAGCTGATTTTGTACTAAAATTAATCAATAATCCACGTCAAAACTTACGAGCAAGTGTCGGATTGAACAAACCAAATACTGATGGCGATAAACCTAGTTGGATGTGATTAAAGCCTATCTTGAAATGTACGTTATGGTGTAACATTATTCGTATATAGAAAGTTAGGAGAATATTTCCATGTTAAAACTGAAAGTGATCATATCTGCCGTGTTGGCATTAATCAGTATTGTAATTTTTATTTTTAAGGTTTTACCTGAAATTAAGCGAATTCGTAAATATAATAAAGCGGTTAATGGTCCAAAGTTATATCGCTGGACCGCTGATATAATGGAGGAATATCCACAAGAATACAAACGTATGAAACGGAGTATGTATATTTGGGTATGTCTTTATTTGTTACTTATCTGTTCCATTGTATTAGGAGTAACTGGTTTTTATGTGGTTCTTAATTATTATGATTATTCTTTGATAAAGATATTTGGGCGAATTTTATAATCAAGTTAGCCACTTTCAATAAAAGCTCAAAATAAAAACACC
>NZ_AZES01000009.1:5693-23723 GCF_001434985.1 Companilactobacillus paralimentarius DSM 13238 = JCM 10415
TTTTGTTTTTCCAATCAATTATTGATCGATATCTTCAACACCTAAAGTAACATTCTCCTTAGCATTATCAACAGCGTCAAGGGCTGCCAAAACAACCATGCTGACGGGTAAACTTCTGTGTGGTTCATTACTATCAACAGCTTCCTCATCGGATACCATTGTAGCTGGTCTCAAGATAACACTTCTGAATTTGCGTTTCTTCAAATCATCTTCGGCATCACGTTTTGTTTGAATATATCTCTTGTTTGCATTAGGAATGTCGTCAACTGAGAAGTAAACAAAGACAGGAACATTGTTCTCTTCAGCTGCGTCGGCAATATTTAGAGCACTCTCATAATTAACTTTTTCAAAAGTAAGGTTCTCGTTAGAATCTTCATGCCACTCACCGATTGTATCAATAACAACATCCGCATCCTTTAAATATTGTGTCCAGAATCCCTTGGATAAAGCATTTCCAATCTTCCAATCAACCTTGCTGTGCCATGAATCATTTCCAACTGGTTCACCAGTTCTAGAAATACTTGTAACTGTATAATCATCTTCTAAAAGTTGTTGAGCAAATTCCTTACCTGCAAATCCGTTTGCTCCTAAAATAACTGCTTTCTTAGTCATAATTTATCCCTCTTTCAATTAATTCAAAGCTATTCAACATCCATAAAAGCTTCGTCAATCGTGCGATAATCTTTATCACTCAGTTTGATATCTAATGACTTAACGTTTTGATCAACTTGTTCCGGTTTTCTAGCCCCTGGAATTACGATCGAAATATTAGGGTTTTGCATGTACCAAGCTAAAATTACTTGGGCGACGGTTGCTTCGTATCTGTCAGCAATCTTCTCCACAATTTCCAATGAAGTTATAATATCGCCAAATTTTTCACGACTGTATTGACTAAACTTATCACTGTCGCTGAATCTATATTTCCCAGTCAACAAGCCCGACGCTAGTGGGAAATATGGAACAAAGGAAATCTTATTTTCCTTCAAATATGGGAATAATTCTTTTTCAGCGTCACGGTGTAATAGGCTGTAATTATCTTCAACAATATCAACAAGCCCGTCTTTATTAGCCTCTTTAATTTGATCCAATGAAAAGTTAGAAACACCAATAGCTCTGATTTTGCCACTCTTTTTGAGCTCATTCAAAGCTCTTACAGCTTGATCCTTAGGTGTTTTCTCATCTGGAAAGTGAATATAAAAAATATCAATATAGTCTGTTTTCAATCGTTTTAATGCTTCATCGACAGACTTTTTCAAAAATTCTGGACTATTATCAACTTTATTATTGCTAGAATCTTGAGCTGCCTTTGTAGCGATAACTAATTTACTGCGGTCATAATCCTGAATAACATCGCCAATAATTTCCTCTGAACGTCCTAAACCATACATGTAGGCTGTATCCAAAGTAGTAATGCCACTTTCAATAGATTCTTTAACTACCGCATAACCGTCTTCATCTTTTAAACCAGTAAAAATATTATGGCCACCGACTTTATTCGTCCCTAAGCCTAATTTTTTACTTACTACATCCGTGTTACCAATCTTTACTAAATCAGTCATACGTTCACCTCACTATTTTTGAAACCGTTACCTTTATAATAGCTCAATTATGACAAAAAAAATAAGATTACGTCTAATTCGTAATCTTAATTTTAATAAATAATTATTTTAATTTTCAGATGGTAATTCATGTGCTTGACGTTTTTCTTCAATCGATTGACGAACAGCTTCTTCAGTAGCACGTCCACGTTTAGCAAGTTCACCATTTTCAAGTTCTTCTTTAACTTTAGCTAACTCATCAACCTCTTGATGTGCTTCAGGGTTATTACGTCTAAAAATAGCCATAACACTGTAAGCAATTTTTTCACCCATAAGAGTGACGAATGAACCAAGTAGGATAACAACGATACCAATAATAGTGTTAACCTTCATAGCCTCGCCTAAAACAATCAAAGCCAAGACTGGAGCCAAAGCTGGTTTAACTAGGAAAATCAATGAAGCCTGAAGAATACCAACTTTCTCCATTGAAAGGAAGTACAATCCAAAGGCTACACCAGTAACCAAGACAGAAATGTAAAGAATCAATGGTAATGTTTGTAAGGTAATTCCCTTGAAGAAAGGAATATTAATAAATTCAGAATAGTTACTTGGAATATTTTGAGCAATTGGTAAGTGACTTAGACCCATCAAAACACCCAATTCAGCTGAACCAAACAAGAATGATAGACAAGTCATTGAAAGACCATTTAATCCAATTTTGCCACCATTAACACGTGACATAACACCATAAACACCGAAAAGAATTGATGAAAGCAATCCTAACATGATACCCATAGCACCACTCAAGTGGAACGGATTAATAATAATCAAAAGACCGATCAAAGTTAAAACTAGAGCCAAGACATTAGTTCTAGATAATTTTTCTTTTAAGAATACGAAACCAATAATTAAACCAAAGATAGGATTAGCACTCAACATAATAGCGATAACTGAAGCAGTAGCCATCCCGATAGATAATTGATACAACGTCATACTCAAAACCACGATAACAAAGCCGGTTAAAGCAATACGTCCAAAGTCAGATCTAGATAATCTGACACTGTGCTTTCTAATGTACATCATAGTGAAAGGCAAAAGAGCCAAACCACCAATCAAGAATCTGACAAAGTTCAATTCAATTGGATTAAATTGGCCACCAGCAATCTTCAAGGCAATTTCCATAGAACTGAAAAGAAACGTTGGTATCAATATATAAAAGAAACTCTTTAAATTCAAAACTTAATTTCATCCCCATTTTTTGTAAGTCAATATTCTTAGTGTACTCCTGATTTTGGGGTCTATTTGAATGAAAGTGTTTCCAATTTTAAAAAAGAGAAGTCCAAGACTTCCCCTCCTAAAAACTACTTATTAATAATATTTCGAGAATAACCCTTACCAGCAGTCAAATCATACTGAACCAGACGATAATCATGAATAATTTGTTTCTGCTTCTTATTTAATCTATCCGTGGAAACCTGTTTTTCCCTATTATTAACATAAAGATTTTCATTCCCACCAACACTATTACGAGCCATAGCGGGAACATCCTCTTGAACTCGTGTCAACAAAGCATAGTAAGGCGTAACCTGTTGCTTCATTTGTCTCAAAGCTAAAGGTATAAAACCATTTGGATCAGTTACCTTGGTAGACTTAGACAACTTCTTCGTCCCATAATTATGTTCCAAAGCATAACGATTACTGTAAACAAAGTAATCAGTTGCATGTTGTTGAACATTGTATTGTGACATCTTATTGCCATCATAAATTCCTGGTAAGTGATCACCATACCAAACAATCGTAATTGGTTTAGAAATCTTATCAATCTCATTTAAAAAGGTTTGAGTAGTTTCATCAGTCATATTTAACCCTTTGGAAAAATTAGCAACCTGTTGTAAGTTTTTACCCGCACCTTTACCAGTAGCCTTGAATTGATTACCAGCATAATTAGTCGTATAAGGCATGTGATTTTGCATCGTTACGAGATTAATGAATTGCCCACCCTTTCTTTGATTAATTTGCCATAGAACTTCTTTATAGGCTGAGTCGTCACTAATGTATTGACCTCCGTCAGCCGTTGCTGTGTAATGTAGTCCTAATTTACCGGAAGTATTAATATTTCTAAAAGTTTGCATACCAAATTTCTGATAAACCGTATTACGATCATAAAAATTACCATAATAAGGATGGATTGCTGCAGTAGTTTTGAAACTATTGGCAATATTGAGCGGATGTTTTTGTTTAATAACCAGCTGCGTAAATGGTGAATTCAAGGATTTCGAGAATTGATTATAAGCTAATCCCGTTAAAGTCATATATTCAATATTTGCAGTTCCTCCTCCATAACCAGAGCTCATCATCAAGCCTGAAGTATTATCCTGTTTAACTTTTTTAATATTAGGGATTACCTCTTGATTCAACTTAATATTGGGAACACGACTAGGATCAGAGAAACTCTCACTCAAAATAAAAATTAAGGTCTGTTTTTGTAAATTATTATTAGGACGATTCTGATTAATTTCATTTGCTTCGTTACGATATTTTGTAACGATACGTTGCATAGTAGTTTTATTGTAATCAGTTGGTTTATTCATAACGTCGATATGCATGTTAGTTAAAAACGTCAGTAGCGGGCCGTTACTATTAGCTGACCAATTAATATTAGCCGCAAAATCGGAGTACCCTGCTTTGTTGAGTACAAAGTGATTAAAAGTTCCTTCACGACTGGAAGTATAAAAGCTTCCCAAACTTAAAACCATTAACAACACCAATAGAAATCTAGAAATCGGTTTAAAATGTAGAAAATTGTTACTGTACTGCTTTTCTAAGACAAAACATAATGCGGCTAGAACTAGAATTATAGCAACGACCCAAACAATCAAACCGAACTTAACCATTGAGAGTAATTCCTTAATATTACCTAGAAACATCAAGTCACTAGGCAAAATTGGTTCCGAGCGATACTGCACTTTTAGATGATCTGCTAATCCATAGATTCCAAAAAAAACATAAAAGATCATTGTCGAAACAAAGAAGTGATTCGTTAAACCATACAATCCCCAATAAACAATTAATAGCAGCACTACTGTTATCAAATAGACCGGAAGATTATCTTTAAAAACCATCTGAGCACTATAAGAAATTGATGTTAGTTGAGCATAATCTAATAAGTATCCCATCAAGAAAGCTGACAGAACGGTAAACAACCCTTGTCTTAAATAAACCACTCTTTTTCTCTGCATAATCAAAGCATCCCTTTAGCATATATATCATTACATTAATAATAACTCTTTTGTTTTTTTAGAAAGTAAAAAAATAATGTTCATATCAACTAATATATATCGTTAATATGAACACTTTTTTCATTTTGATAAGATTATATAATTTAGAGTAAAAATTTAAAGACATTTTTACTTATTGATTGTTGCTTTCGAATATCCTTTACCAGCAGTCAAATCATACTGAACCATCCGATAATCATCAATAATCTGCTGTTGTTTCTTGGTTAGTTTGTCAACACTCTTGCTATCTTGATTTACATACAAGTTATTAGTACCCTCATCAATACTCTTAGCCATAGCTGGAGCATCTTGTTGAACTTTAGTTAACAGTGCATAGTAAGGCGTTACCTTTTGATCCATTTGTTCCAATGCCAATGGAATAAATCCATTAGGATCAGTTACTTTTGTAGCATTATTTAGCTTAGTTGTGCCTTCACCATGATCTCTGGCGTACTTATTACTGTAAATAAAGTAATCTGTTTGATGTTCCTCAACATTATATTTATAAATATCAACGCCATCGTATATACCTGGCAAATGATCACCATACCAAACAACTGTAATTGGCTTATTTACTTTATCCAACTCTGCTAAAAACTCTTTAGTTGAATTATCAGTGGTATTAATACTTTTAGCAAAGTTTTCAATTTGTGTACGTGAACTATCAGTAACACCTGAACCACTAGCTTTGAATGGATTATTGGTGTAATTATTGGTATAAGGCATATGATTTTGCATTGTGACTAAATTGATAAATTGGCCACCTTTAGCCTGATTAATTTGCCACAAAGTATCCTTATAAGCTGATTCATCACTGACATATTCCATTTCTGGCAATGTGTCAGCATATTTCAAAGGTTCCGTCTTAGATGTGTCGAGGTTTCTGAATGTCTGAATTCCAAAGTTCTTGTAAACTGAATTACGATTATAAAAGTTCCCATGGAATGGATGAATGGCGGCACTCGTCTTAAAGCTGTTGGAAATGTTGATTGGATCTTCTTGCTTATTAACTAGCTGCGTATAAGGTGATTGCAAAGAATCGGAGAATTGGTTCATGGCTAGACCGGTTAAGGTCATATATTCCATATTGGCAGTTCCCCCACCATAGCCAGAACTCATCATCAAACCAGAAGTAGTGTTCTCTTTGATTTTTTCAATGTTAGGAATTGGATCTTGATTGAGCTTTACACCAGGAACTCTATTTGGATTAGAGAAACTCTCACTCAAAACGAAAATCAAAGTTTGCTTGCTCAAGTTATTATTAGAACGATCTTGGTTAATATCGTCAGCGACGCCTTGATATTTTTTAACCAATTTTTCCATTTTTTGCTTACTATAGCCCTTGGGCTTATCCATCACGTCAACGTACATATTACCTAAGAAGGTCAGCATTGGACCGTTACTATTTGCTGATTGATTGATATTAGAAGCATAGTTAGTATAACCAGCTTTAGCCAAAACTTTATAAGTAAAAGAATTGTTATCACTGGCTGTGTAGAAACTACCAATGCTAATAACTGCTAGAGCAATAAAAATCAATCTAACAATGTAATTAAGGTGCAATGCATATTTGCCAAAAAAATGTTCTAGTAGGATAGCTGCTGCTATCAAAATTATTAGTAGAACTACCATAAAAATAACTATTTTTGGTGTAACCATTGACAAAAGTCCCTTAACATTCTTCAAAAGGCTCAAATCACTAGGTAAGATCGGTTCTGACCGATAATTAACCTTCAAACGATCGGCGACCGCGTAAATAGCGAAAAATACGTAGAAAATTGCCGAAGCGTAGAAAAAGCGGTTACATAAACCGTACAAGCCTAAATAGATCAAAAGTAGGATCAACACCGTCAATAAATAAGTGTTCAAATTTGATTGAAAAACAATCTGTTTGGAAAAGACAATATCGCCTGTTTGAGCGTAATTCAAAATAAAGCCGACTAAAAAAGCCGATGCAATAATGAAAATGAATTGCACTATCCTCAATATTTTAATTTTTTTTTGCATTAGTAAAACGTCCTCATTAATATCCCTTAATATAATTAATATATTAAACCAAATTCCGTTAATATCTAGTTTTATCGTAGATTAATTTCGGAAAAAGTTTATTAGTCATAGTTTTTCCTCTTTATTTGGTTTAATAATTAAGCATAATCTTAAAATCAAATTAGAATTATTTGATACAAAAAGCACAAATTCATTTTTATGAATTTGTGCTTTCGTATTCTTTAATCAAATCAATCAAAAATTTTTGACGATTCTCATCGGTTGTTACATTAACCTGCCCAAAATGAATCCAGGTCGTATTTTTAGGATTTAAGCCAATATCAGCCAAAGTACGATCAATGAAAACTGATTGGATGGGATCTCCACAATTATTCACTAAATAATCTTTCGTTGTCGTTGAAGTAGTTACAACTGTGACCTTTTTTATTTGTGTTAATAGACCCTTCCAACCGTCACTTTCATCATAAGCAAAACCACTTAGTAAGACACGATCAAAGAATCCCTTTAACATAGCTGGTAAATTGTGCCACCAAATCGGAAAGATAAAAATCAATTCATCAGAATTGTTTATTCGACGTTGATACTTTCTTACCAATTCGTCACTAGTTCGTCCTTGACTGTAGACCTTCAATTCCTTTGCCGAAAGAACCGGATTGAAATTATCCGCATACAAATTGATCACTTCAAATTCCTCATCATTTCGATTAAAATAGTTCGACAATGTATTTAGAATCTCATGATTGAAACTACTGGTATTGGGATGAGTATAAATAATTGTTTTCATATCTAGAATCTCCTCGTGAATCATTGGCTTTAGTATATTATCTTTGAGGAAATTTTTGACATCAATATGTGCTTAATTTTATTTTCTAATTTGATTTAGGATATTTAATTGTCGTTAAACTTACCAGCAATTGACATTGTAGGTTGAATATTAATAAAAGCACTAGGATCAACATCTAAAATAATCTTTTTGGCAAAGAATAATTGATACTTGGTTAAGACCATCGTGATTGATCCAATCTCTTCTCCAGAATAAGCACCCTTCAAATGATAATCCAATGTCAAACCACGATTGAGTGATTTGAGTAATTCCTGAGAAATCTGATCAATTTTATGTGTATAAACTGTGACAGTAATCTTCTGTTGTTGAATATACATTTTATCAATCACCATATTGGTAATATAAATTGAAATAATTGTATACAGAGCTAATTCCCAGCCAAAGGTAAAGCCAGCAATCGTAATGATAATCGCATTAACCGCAAAGCTAACTTGTCCAACGGTTCTACCCGTACTTCTTTGCACGATCAAGGCAATAATATCAGTTCCACCAGTTGAAAAGCCGTAACGGAAACAAAGTCCAATACCTGATCCAGACAAGATACCACCAAAGACAGCTGACAACAATGGATCTTTGGTCAACGGATGCAATGGAACAATTAAAATAAATAACGATGCTGAAACGATAGAAATAATCGACAGAATCGTAAACTTCTTGCCTAACTTAAACCAGGCTAAAATTACCAATGGTAAATTTAATAATGCATACCAGAAGTAAACTGGTGTACTCGTTTGTGCAAATTCATTGAGCAAGTTAACGATCAACTGTGCCGCACCAGTCACACCACTGGTATAAAGCTTTGCCGGCTGTAGCAATAATTGAATTCCTAGAGCCGAGGTTATTCCATAGAAAAGAGCTGCAAAAATACTTTTATAATAGTCTCTAATAAATTTCATGAAATCGCCCCTCCTTTTACTGTAAATATATATTCATATCATATGAATTATAGCAAACCTCATCATATATAAAACAGTTCAAATGTATCATTACTGACAAATTTTTTGTATATATTATAATTAAACCAATGATTGGAGGATATTTAATGATACAAAAAATTGGTTTCATCGGTACTGGCGTCATGGGCAGTGGCGTTATAAACAATTTATTAAAAGCGGGTTATGCTGTTGATATCTACACAAGAACAGAATCAAAAGCTGAACCGCTAATTAATCAAGGTGCTAAATGGTACGCTGACCCTAAAGATGTGGCTGAAAGTGCCGATATAATCTTTTCAATGGTCGGTTTTCCACAGGATGTTGAAGATGTCTACTTCAAAGATAATGGTATCTTTGCCGGTCTATCAGCTGGTAAAATTATCGTTGATATGACAACTAGCACACCCACACTTGCTAAAAAGATTGGTCAAAAAGCTGAAACAATTGGCGTTCAATCTTTAGACGCCCCTGTTTCTGGTGGTGATGTTGGTGCTCGTGATGGTAAATTAACTATCATGGTCGGTGGTTCCAAAGAAGCCTACCAAGCACTTCTTCCCATTTTTGAAATTATCGGTAAAGCCAATCACTACTTCGGATCTTACGGTGCTGGTCAACATGCCAAAATGGCTAATCAAATCATGATTGCCGGTACGATGACTGGTCTAACAGAAATGTTCGTTTATGCTAAGGCTGCCGGTCTCGATTTACAATCAGTCTTAGAAACTGTTGAAGGTGGTAGTGGTGACAACTGGAGTTTAGAAAACTATGGACCTCGTATTTTAAACGGTGACTTCAAACCAGGTTTCTATTCCAAACATTTCCTTAAAGACTTACGCATTGCACTTGATGAAAGCGAAAAAATGAACCTTGACCTTCCTGCTACTAAACAAGCTAAGAAATTATATGAAACATTAGTCGATGATAAAGGTTTGGGCAACGATGGTACTCAAGGACTTATCAAACTTTGGTGGTAATATGTCACTAAAGTTTGATGGAGTGAAAGATACCCTCTTTTTTCCTTAAACAATAACTCAAAAATCTAAAACAGTACCTATTTAGGATTACCGTACATTACGGATATTCAAATAGGTACTGTTTTTTAATTTAAAAATCAAAAGGCGACTATTTATACTCAGACAAACGACTCATCAACTCCAAATGATGTTTAATTGAGAGTTTTTTTACGACTCCTAAACCAGGAAACTTATCCCCATGACCATATTCTAATAGTGTTTCTAATGCGGGAGTTAGATTAAGCCCATTAATATTTTTATGAACCCAAGGTGCCAATTTGTTCATAGCTTCAAAGAATTTTTGCTTTTGTCCACGCATAGACTCATTACTGTCAGAAACAAAATGATGCACACGTAAACTACCATCCGCAGTCACATAGATAATATGAATTGCAATTGCCCTTGATGGCATACCTTTATCAAAATAAATATGACCTAACATTGAATAATCACCGAAGCCATTGAATCCATCAACTTGTCGATACCAATCTGGACCCTCAAAAAATTCATCATCTAATTGAGCATAGTCTTCTACATGGTGATGAAATGAGAACGGATCAGTCAAACTGGCGGCTTTAATTCCAATTAACTTATGCATCCTGGCGACATTCGGAATTAACAATTTATCCACTTTTTTCAAAACGGTAGTATCACGGTATGCTTTAAGCAGTTCATAATTGTTTACAATTAAAATCGACTTCTGTTGCGGTAAGGTTTTTACGAAATCACTTCGAAAATCAGCCGTCAAAATAGCACTTGGCACATAAAAATCTAAGTTATACACATCCGGTAGTGGATAAAGTTTCGTATCATTCAAACCATATACGCTGACCTGTGGATTAGCAATTACACTGAACGGCTGCTTTTTATCGACAAAAGTTTGAACCGTTCTTTGCAACTCCTTAGAATCACGAACTGGTTCAATTATTGGAATAATCTGTGAATTAAACCAGCCTTCTTCACATAATTCCTTCAATGCCAATAAATCGTACATTCGTCCACGAAAATAAGGATAATAGATCATATTTTATCCTCCAAATTGGGTTGTTGTAATCTCTGCAGCTGTAACTTCAATTCTTGATATTCGGCATTTCTGGCATCTAATTCATCCTGTAACGCTGTTATAGCATCATTTTGCGTTTCTTCAATAAAACGATCATAAAGATTATTGTCAGGATTATAAACATCGTAACCAGCTTTTTGGCGTTTCTTCAGTTCTTTAAAGAGCCTATCTTCAGAATATAGCTGCAAACCTTTCTCAACTTTCTTGGCTTTATCAACTTCCCTAAAGAGTGAGGCTACAAAATGACTTGTTAACTGTTTTTCATCAACCTGAAGTTCTTGAAATTGAGCTTTTTTAGCGATAGTTAAAAATCCTGGTGCGACTAATGTCTGCGGTGAAGCTTCCATTGCTTTTTTATCAAAAGCTCGATAAATCAAAACACCAATATGACTAGGAATTTCATCGGCCACTTCTTCGAACAGTTTCTGTGGCAAGACGAAGTAATTGTAATTACCAATAAAAGACAATTTGGCCTTAGAGTGAAAATCTGATTTTGTTACTTTCAATTCATAGCAACGCCATTCAATTTGATCATTTCGTAATTGCTGGTAACTCAGCGTATCAACAATTCCTTTATCATCTGGCATTGAAACCTCTTCAACAACATACGATCCCTGTTCTTTACAATATTGATAAAGTGTACTCTCTAGATTCTTAGTTAACTTAGTTTTCATCTTGTTCCTTCCAAAAGTTATACACCGTGCCTGTTAATTGTTGTAGCGATGAAATACGACGATAATTCTGCCAATGTTGTGGAAAAAGTCTGGTATAACGCATACTGCCAAAACGCTGATCCACTAATAAAACAATTCCCTTATCGTGACTGCTTCTGATCAAACGCCCTGCGGCCTGTAAAACGTTATTCATTCCTGGCATTTGATAAGCATATTCAAATCCATGTCCATTTTTATTATCATAATAATCTCGAATCAAATTATTCTCGGCACTCAATCCTGGTAACCCAACACTAACGATAGCGACACCAATTAATTTATCACCTCTTAAATCAATTCCTTCGGAGAAAATACCACCTAAAACACAAAAGCCAACTAGCGTTTCCTCACTATCATTGTCGAATCGATCCAAGAATTCTTGTCGAGTCACACTGTCCATCTCAGATGTCTGAGTAATTGTATTAACATGTGGATAACTTTTTTCAAAACTAGTTTTTACTTGTTCTAAATACCCATATGACGGAAAAAAGAATAAATAATTACCTTTTTTACTATCGATTAAAGTTTTTAAGCTCTTAACAATCTTTTCTTGATTAAATTCTCGTTGTCGATAAGTTGTTTGAATATACTGTGTTATCAAAATGGCTTGATGATTAATTGGGAATGGTGATGGTAATTGATACGCCAAACTATTAGCGCTCCCACCTAAAACGCTTTGGTAATAATCCATCGGCGACAAAGTGGCTGAAAATAACACTGCTCCTAAGCCAAGATCCAATGACTGATCAATAAAATGACTGGGATCGAGACATAGCTGTTTAACAATAAGATGTTTATTATCTATAACAATCCGGGTCTTGTACGTATCGTTATACAACGCTCCAATTTTGACAAAAGTCAGACAATCGAAGAAATAGTCTTTGGCACTATCCAAAAAGTCGGACGGCTTTTGATCTTGCATCCATTCACCCATAAAGTCATCAAACTTACCTAAAATTTTCAAAAGTTCATCAGGTGCATCTGAAGTTATCTTTTCTTCTAAATCATCGGTCTGTAGTTGTTTCTTTATTTGATTGAAGACGCGTCGAACTTTTTTCAACTGTTTCTGAAAATCTTTACTTGTTTTAGTTTCAATCTTTTTAGCCATCTTCAATAATGAAGTAATCTTAAAATCACTTATTTCCGCTGAATACATTGACCGTGAACGACTGACCAAATTATGAGCCTCATCAATTAGGAAAAAATTATCCGTATCTTTTTCGACAAAAAAGCGTTGTAAATAGACTAGCGGATCAAACAAATAATTGTAATCACAAATAATAACATCACAAAATAATGATGCATCCAGTGAAAACTCAAAGGGATCAACGGTATGCTTCCTTGCATATTTCTCTACAATTTCACGCGTAATGGCATCCTCATTAGTTAATAAATCAGCTAAGGCTGGCTTCAACCGATCATAATAACCAATCATGTATGGATCTTTTTCTGGTGGCACATCTTGTTCTTTAAAACGTATTTTATCTTTAGCCGTCAAGGTAATACTCTTCAACTGGAGTCCTTTTTTTGACATCAAATCAATTGTTTCTTCAGCAACTCGCCTGGTACTCTGTTTGGCGGTTAAATAGAATAATCGTTGAATTCTTTCCTCTCCCATTGATTTAATGGCCGGAAACAAAGTTGAGATAGTCTTGCCAGTTCCAGTTGGTGCTTCGACAAAAAGACGCTTTTGATAGTAAACCGTTTTGTAAACAGCCGCCGCCAACTCATGTTGACCAGTTCGAAATTTATCAAACGGAAAAGATAATTGTTGAATCGATTGATTACGAGTTTTTCGTAATTTAGCTCTTAGAACTAACCAATACTCGTATTCTTCTATTAAATTTTGAAAAAAATCATTCAATTGATCACGTTCAAAAGTTTTGTCATCGCTTGTTATTGTTTCAGTACTGACTTGAAAATAGGTCAGTCGTAAATCAACGTGTTTTAACTCTGGATGTTCCTTCAAAATAATATAACCATAAACCTTAACCTGTCCCCAATAGAGTTCCAATGTGTTGTCACTTAATTCGTCGAAGGGTTGGTCCGAAGTTTTGATCTCTTCTATTAGAATACTTTTATCTGTCGTAGTTATTCCATCGGCACGTCCTGAAATGACGTACTCAGTATCGTTCATGGTTACTTCAGTCTTTAGATAGACTTCACTTTCGTAATCGGTATTCTTTGAACGTGTTTTTTGTAGTCTACGATGGATTCGGGAACCGTTTTGAGCCGTATTTTGACTATTCTTATTTTCCATTAAGTCACCGCTACGCAGTACAAACTCAACTAACTGTCGAATTCCAATTTTAGTTGCCATAGACTACCTCCTCAAATTACTATTTAACATTGTAAAACATACGTTCGATTTTGTCTGTAGACAATTTATTGTAAAAGTTAGTTCAATCCTACTCATTTCTCAGCTACTTTTTATAATAAAAAAACCATATAATTAATATTATTAATTCAGTTAGGGATGTATTTCATGCAGATTAGTACCGAGGATGTTTTAATCGATTCACTAAATAAGCTTTTAGAACGCAAATCAGTTGATAAAATCACCGTTAAGGATATCGTCTCTGAATGTGATCTAACTAGACAAACATTTTACAATCATTTCTCCGATATTTATGCACTGGTGGAATACTCTGCCTGCCAAAACGCTAAAAAATATTTGGATGACGCTTCTGACTATGACAATTGGCAAGAAGGTTTTTACAATATCATGGTCAAAATAAAAGAAAATAAGACCATTGCTCAAAATGTTTATCATTCCATTTATCGTGACTTAATGGAAAAATATATCTATGACGTACTTTACGGTTACATCATTCAAATCGTCGAAAAACAGGCCGAAAGTATGTCCGTTTCACAAAATCATAAAGATTTCATTGCTCATTTCTATAGTCTTGCTTTCATCGCCGTTATTTTCGAATGGATCAGTGACGATATGAAGGGTGATCCTGAAGAAATTGTCGAGCAAATTGGCGTTTTAATCCATGGTGATTTCAAAAAGGCTTTAAATAAATATGCTAAATAATTTTACAGATATTGGGAAGTGTAAATAATATTTACACTTCTATTTTTTTGTCAATTGTTCATTACTGGAGTTTATTTTATCTTGAATGCAAGGACAAAGTTCCTTTGACATTTTCGAAAGAAGGCAACAACAATGAACATTTATAAAACAATGTATCATCCCCACAAACCAGCCGGTATTGATGACCGCAAAGCCAATATTATTGGTGGAGGAATCGCCGGATTGGCAACGGCAGCATTCTTAATTGATGATGCTAAAATGCCTGCTCGTAATATTACTATTTACGAGAAGAAGCCTGTTATGGGTGGTTCTATGGACGGAACTAAAGGTAATGAAGGTTATCTTTGCCGTGCTGAACGTGAACTAGAACCTTATATGGAATGTCTCTGGTATCTCTGCAGCAAGATCCCTTCACTTGAAAATGAAGGCAGAACTGTACTTGATGATGTCGTTGACTTCAACCGTGATGAACCAATTCACACTGAGGCCAGAGTTATCGTTAACCAAGGAGAAATTGACGGACAATATCATAATTATAAGATGCCTCAACGTTATGTTACCGCTATGGCTAAAATTGTTTCTTCAACTGAAGAAGAATTAGCTGACAAACGCATCGATGAATTTTTCGACAAAGATTTCTTCAAAACTAATTTCTGGACTTGCTTCCACAGTCAACTAGCCTTCAAACATTACCACAGTGCCATTGAATGTCGTCGTTACTGGCAAAGATTTACTTTCATCAACCGTCATGAATACCTTGAAGGTTTCATTCATACTAAATATAACGAATATGATGCAATTATTTTACCTATCGAAAGATGGTTGATTGATCATGGAGTTCACTTCGTTAACAACTTCTCAGTTTACGACCTAACTCTTGATACAAAGAACGACACTGTTGAAGCAATTCTTGCCCACCAAAACGGTCAAGATGTCACTATTCCCGTAAGCAATAAAGATTTAGTCTTCGTTACTAGCGGTTCAATCAGTGAAAATAGTTGCTTTGGTGATAACCACAATGTTGCTAAGACTAATACTGATACTGAAGATATGGGTACTTTCACCATTTGGAAGAACCTAGCCAAGAAGGATGACAAATTTGGACATCCCGATAAATTCTTGGGCCAAATCGACCAAACAAAGTGGATTTCCTTCTTCCCTACTGTCAAAGGCTATCCTGAATTCTTCAGACGTATCGAAGAATTATCCGGAAGTAAAGCCGGTACTGGTGGTTTAATGACTTTCAAAGATTCAAATTGGGATATGTCATTTGAAATTCACCACAAACCATTCTTCCCTTATCAAGCTGACGATGAAGAAGTTGGTTGGGGATATGGTCTTTACGGCGAAAACGTTGGTAACTATATTAAGAAACGTATGTGGGATTGTACCGGTGACGAAATTATGACTGAACTTCTTTATCATTTAGGTATGTTGGACATCAAAGATGAGGTTCTAAAACATACTTACATGTCAACAGCCATGATGCCTTACGCAACCAGCCAATTCATGCCTCGTAAATTAGGCGATCGTCCTAAAGTAGTTCCCGACGGCTGTACTAACCTAGCTTTCTTAGGTCAATTCGTTGAAGTCGATGACGATGTTGTCTTCACTGTTGAAACTTCAGTTAGAACTGGTTTGGAAAGTGTCTATGAATTACTTGATGTCGATAAAGATGTTCTTGAAGTTAACCCTTCAAGATACGATATCAGATACTTGTTAGAAAGAGTTAAACGTTTCAACGGTATCAAGGGTAAGATTACACCTGATATGTTGCCACAATTAACTCCGGATCAACTCCCTGCTGTGACTCAAGAACTATTGCACTACGTAAATAATATTCCACCATATTATACGATGTACCTTGGACGCGACAAGACTGTTCCATACAAGGAATCAATCTTGCATCCCAAAGCACCACACAGTAAATAAACTCTAACAAGCAAATAGCCAGTAACTCGATTTTGAGTTGCTGGCTATTTTTAATATCTATTGAAATTTAAATTAGATTAAACCGCCTTCGACGTCTTTACTTTATTTAATTTGTCCAACTAAAATTGTTGATCCAACTGTTATTTGCTTTACTTGGTTCCAATCTATCAAACTACTATCAACATTGAACAATAACGGCGTCATATTGATAAAAGCACTCCGTTCTTCTTCAGAGACGTTATACGTCCTTGTAGCGTCGATTTGATCCACTAGCGTACAATGTTCCTCAAAGTAATCTAAAACCTTCTGATTGGAGTATTTCTCCTGCTTCAATTGGTCTTTAGCTTGCTGACGTAATTCCTGAACGTGATACTCATTGGGAATAACCTTCAAAACATATCCTGCTGGCTTTAAAATCCTACTAAACTCACCATAGTTAGCGGGAGAAAAGATATCAATGATTCCATCGATCCTTTGAGCTTGTATTGGTAAATGGGCTAAATCTCCGATAAACCATTCAACTGGAGTGTTAGGTCCCTTAGCTGCTAATTGAATCGAATCTTTAGAAATATCAAAAGCAAAGACATCCTTATTTTCTAATTCAGCAATTTTTTTCGAATAGTAACCTTCACCACAACCAACATCGAGTGTACTTTGAATATTAAGATCCTGAATCAATTTCACAATTTTATCGGCAATATGATCGTACATTCCATGCTCCAAAATCAAATGACGATTTTCAAAAGATTCCAAATCATAATTTTTCTGTTGTTTACTATTTAACACAAAATCGACGAAACCCTTTTTGGAAATATCGAAGGTATGATTTTGATTACAAGTTAAACTGTTCCCTACTAAATTCAATTTTTCTCCACAAATCGGACATTGAAAATATTCACCGCTGTTATTAAATTTTTGAATCTTATTATTCATTAAAAGCACCTATTCTTCTGCTTTTGATATCAACTGAGGCATCGCACTGTCTAAAAATTTTTGTGCAAAATCATCGTCATATATCCAAGCATTAATTTGATTTTTAGCTAAGATCAACGGCATTCGATCATGAATTTTGACCATTGATTCATTCGGTTTGGTGGTAAAAAGAATGCTTTGAGCCACACCATCAAACTGATTGTAACAACCAGCAATAAAGAGTGTCTCGGGATCATTACTGAAATTAAATTTATATTTCTGTTTTGTTTTATTCCACTCAAAGAAACCAGTTGTTGGATAAACGCAGCGGCGTTTTTTAAATGATTCCGCAAACATTTGTTTTTGTTGAACCGTCTCCGAACGAGCATTGATGATTGATTGTCCCGTTTTAAAACCTGGGAATCCCCATTTCATGCCCACAACTTGTACCATTTTTTCTCCAGCAATAATCAGTGCTGTCTCATCAGTTGGAAAGACTTCACCAACTTTAGGATTGTAACCTGCATCGACTGCCAATTGATAAATTCGTTTTATTTCAGGATTCTGATCTGGTTGAAACATATAACGTCCACACATAATTATCCTCCCGCTTTCACTTATAATTAATTATGCAATAAAAAAAATTCAATTCCAATTAGAATTGAATTTTATATTGAAAGCAAATTAAATATTTTTAGGCCGAAAATTTCAATAACAAGTTAGCCACTTGGACAAAATAAATTGAATCCAAGTGA
>NZ_AZES01000102.1 GCF_001434985.1 Companilactobacillus paralimentarius DSM 13238 = JCM 10415
CATGAGGTTGTCTTCTATACAAAAACTATTCATCAATACGATTTGACAAAGAGCCGATAAAGATATGTTTCGTAAGATATTTCTCGTTTTATACATTTTGTATAACAAATTCGATTGAAATTTGACTTTATTTTTGCTTGATCTCTTGTTATACTAAGTATGCAAAATTATTACTCGAACCCATTCGATGGATTGGATGATCAACAATCGTTCGGGGCGAGAAACAAAAAGAAGTTGCCATTTACTTGGCAGCTTCTTTTTGTTTTTCTTGAGATTTTTTGCCTAATGTTGAATGTCTCATTCCATAGGCAAAGTAAATAACTAGACCGATGGCAAACCAACCGCCGGCATAGAGTTTTGCTTGAATATCTAGGCCCCAGAAAACAATCAGTGAACCCAGAAAGCCTAGAGCTGGCAAAATTGGATAAAGTGGCATTTTAAAATCTGGATCTTGAATATCTTTGCCCTCTCTTCTTCTCAATGGGTAGATTCCTAATGAAACGAACATGAAGGCTATCAAGGTACCTGCTGAAATTAATTGTGCCAAAAAGGCAAATGGACAGACAGCACCTAAAATAATAGCAACAATTGATAAAACCAATAATGCATTGTTAGGAAGTTTTTTCTGATTAAGTTTTCCTAACCACTTAGGCAACATTCCATCACGGCCAAAGGAATAAATTAAACGTGAACCTGCCAACATCATACCAATCAACGCTGTAAACATCCCGACAACTGCAATGGCTTGAATCACACTAGCCACCAATGGATGTCCAGCTTGACGTAAAGCCCAACCAACAGGTTCTGCATTATTAACGTATGAAGAGTATTTAAACATTCCCACTAAAACTAAGGCCACCGCGATAAACAAAGTCACGGCAATCAACAATGAACCTAAAATACCGCGTGGCATCGTCTTACCCGGATCTTTAGCTTCGGCTGAATTAGCCGCAATTGAATCAAAACCAATATAGGACAGGAAAATCATCGAAACACCGGCATAAATTCCCTGCCAACCACCAAAGGCGGTTCCATCGCTATTTAAATGGTACTTAGGAATAAATGGCACATAATTTTCAATATGAATCGCCGTTAATCCAACGACAATAAAAGCTAAAATTGCTAAAACTTTTAAAACTACTAAAATATTTTCAACTCGAGCAGCACCACTAACTCCATGAGAAAGTAACCATGCCACGGCCGCAATTACAATAACAGCGACTAAATCCAAAACGCCACCATTACTGCCAAGAGTATTGGCAATCGCATTGGGAAAATGTATTCCAATCGGTTCTAGTAACCCTCGAAAATTGGCTGACAGCCCTGAGCCAACGAATGCCAAAGCAATGAAATATTCTGCCAACAGAGCCCAGCCAGCAATCCAGCCAAAAAATTCTCCAAACATAACATTGATCCATGAATAAGCTGAACCTGCAAATGGCATTGCTGCCGCCATTTCCGCATAAGCAAAAGCTACTAACCCGGCTACAATGGCCGCAATAATAAAAGAAAAGACAACTGACGGACCCGTGTGTTGAGCCGCTACAACCCCTGGCAAAGTAAAGATAGAAGTTGAAACGATTGTCCCCACTCCCAAAGCCAAAAAGTCCTTAACAGTTAAAACTCTCACTAGATGTGAATCTTTATCTTCATAGATACTCGGATCTTCTTTTAGGGTTAAACGCCTAAAAAGGTTTCTCATATATAAACATCCCTTCTTACAAGAAATCTTGTATTAAATAATTCAAATTACTATTTTATATAATTCGTCTTATTTTAATGTTTTTTTAATTTACTTGCAAGATTTTTATAAAAGCTGAAAGCAGTATCAAAACTAGGAAGATTGAATTTTCAATATATAACCTAGCTATATATTTTTTCGATAAATTAGATCCATATTAATTCTGTATATACCATTGTGTATAAATGATTTATTTTTATCACAAATATAATTTTTTATTAATACTTTTAGTGACATTAAATATTTCATTTTTGTTAAGAATTATTTATCGTTTCTGAAAAATTATAAAAATAGCAGAGAACTATAATCAATACCGTGATATTTTATATTCTTTATAGAATAAAGGGGTAATAATTATGAGATTCCAACAATTAAAGCATGATCCAAATACTATCGAGAAAAAGCGCCTCGTTAAATCAAAGAAAAATTGGGTTGTCCTTAGTAGCCTTTCAATCGCAAGGGGATTGTTCCTACTAAGTGCACCAAGTGTTTTGGTTAAAGCTGATACAACTAATAACCAAGTACAAACAACTTTGACTGCTAAAGCCCCTTCGACGGAAACTCAATCAGCCACAGATAAACTTGCTGCAGTTGCCAGCACTACTACTGACAATACTGCCAAAGAAACAAGAGCAAATCAGATTACTGCTACACCTAAAGCAAATGCTACTCCAGTAAGTTCAACTACTGATACAAAATCATCAGGGACTGTTGAAACACAAACAGCTACTCCTGAAGCAGGTACGTCTTCAACTAATAGTACACAGGCAGATACTTCAAAAGCTGATACTACTGAAAATGTCAATTCTAAAACCACTTCTGACACAACTACAACTGAATCTAAAGACACTCCTGTAGCCGAAAAAACTTTAGCTACTAATTTAGCGATTTCAAAAACCAAATTGACCAATTTAGGTGTTAAGGCAGAACTTCTTTCAATTACACCAGAAGCTGCCACTTTACCTGATGGAAATATCGCTGAAAGTACCCAAGGAACTACCCCTTGGTATATTTCTGCTGATGGCGTTCTTCATCTTGGTACAGCATCATCCACAACTGCTTTAGCTGACAATACTGCAACTACAACTAACAAGACTAGTGAATCAACTGATAAAACATCTACCGGCAGTTCAACTACTGGTACTACAACTGAATCAACTACCCCAACTTCTCCGTGGGCAACTAATGCTGACAGTATCAACACCATTATTTTTGATGGTAAAGTTACAGCTGCTACTGATATGAACCACATGTTTGCTAACCTTACTAATTTAAAGAATATTGAAAATATCGATAATCTTGATACTTCTAATACAACCAACACTTCTGGTATGTTTGCTAATGATACTAATTTAGTGGATGCAACAAATGTGGGAGAAACGCATACTAGCGATAATCAAAAATTAGATCTTTCATCTCTTAATTTCTATGTTGTTCAAAACTCTAGCAAAATGTTTTTGAATGACAGCTCTGTCACTGAAATTGACTTACCTACTAAAACCGATACAGCCATGGCTAAATCTTCTGATGCTTCATTCATGTTCAAAAACGACATTAACCTCAAAACAATCAGTCTTAAATACTGGCAATTTTATAATCATAAAAACTTAACTGGTATGTTTCAAAATGATAAAAGTCTAGAAACATTAGATTTAAGTAGTTGGAGCATGAGTTTAAGTACTGTTGATAATGAAACTGGAGACTCTTCTAAAGGTGAAGGAATGTTCGATGGTACAAATTTAAAGAGTATTACTTTATCTCCATTTGATCGTTTTAAAAATTATACAGATCTTCCATCAATGAAATCAAATCACTGGTATGACAGTAAAGACAGCGTTATCTTTTCAACAATGACAGCAAACAATAATGGCAAAACACTTGGGACTCTATTCACAAAAGAGAATGTTCCACAAATTACCCCTAGTTTCACTTTAGAGCCCAAGTCAGGTGAAACTGTCAAAATGATTACCGCCACAATGTCAATTCCTTCTAACCTTGGTAATCAAAATCTTTCTGTTGAGGGAACTCTTAACAGTGCGGTTACTAATGTTGGCATTCCTCAAATCCCTGGATATACATCTGACATTTCTACAGTCAATGGAACAATCATTAACGACACCACTGCCACAACCAACTATTACATTACTTATACAGGCGATCCTGTTAATAAATGGACTGCTTCTGTAACATTACCAGACGGTTCCACAAAGGAAATCACCGGTATTAAAAATGATGCTGGTAAAGCTCCACGAGTCGGTGATAAAGTTACTTTTGATACTCCAACCGTTGCTGGATATGATGTCACTCCTAGTACTATAACCGGAACTATTAATTCCAAAGGTGATGTTGATTTTGACAATCCAACTTATTCACAAAAACAATACACTAATACTGTAACCATAAAGTCTAATTTACCTAACCGAACTGTCAGTGTCACTGGTCCTGTTGGGCCAGTTAAAATTGATGTTCCTAAGGTAGATGGTTACACAACAAGTCCCTCTCAAATTACTGGTACTATTAATTCTGATGGAACTATTACCTTAGATCCAAATCAGGACATTACTTATACAGGTAACCCAGTAACTAATGCTTCCGCAACAATCAAAGCAACTCAAAATGGCACTACGAAGCTACCAGATATTTCTGTTGACGGAATTTCTGGTAATGTCGGCGACACTGTTGATGTCAAAGTTCCAACTAAGGAAGGTTATACTAGCCCCGAATCTGTTAAAGGTGTTATCCAACCTGACGGTAAAACAGTTTTAGTTAAAGAACCAGTCAACTATGTTGGCGTTGCATATACAGACTCACCAGCTACAATTAAATCTAATCTCGGTGATCAGCACGTTGATCATCTTAGTGGTAAAGTTGGTGAAACTGTAACTGTCAATGTTCCTAACGTTGAGGGATATACAGCAGACAAATCTACAGTTACTGGACTTATGAACCCAGGTGGTTCCATCACTTCTACAGATGTCGTAACTTACACCCCTAAAAAGATAGATACCGGTACTGCTACCATCAATACACCTAAAGGTAGTAAAGTTATTTCTGGTTTAACTGGTACTGTTGATAAAAAAGGTGGAGTAACTATCACGGTCCCCGACGTTCAAGGCTATACTCCGGATAAATCTACTATCACTGGTACTATGAATTCTAACGGAACTGTTACTCCTAATGAAACTGTTAACTACACTCCTAACAATATTAAAGATGTCACAACTACCATCACTACATCCAAGGGTGATAAAACTGTTTCTGGCTTAACCGGTATCGTTGACAAAAAAGACGGAGTAACCATTAAAGTTCCTGATGTTCCAGGTTATACTCCTGATAAATCTACTATCACCGGTACTATGAACCCTGATGGAACCGTTACTCCTAATGAAACTGTTAACTACACTCCTAACAATATTAAAGACGCTTCAACTACTATCAGCACATCCAAGGGTAATAAAACTGTTTCTGGTTTAACCGGTACCGTTGACAAAAAAGACGGAGTAACTATTAAAGTTCCCGATATTCAAGGATATACTCCTGATAGATCTACTATCACTGGTACTATGAATCCTGACGGAACTGTTACTCCTAATGAAACTGTTAATTACATTCCTAATAACATTGAAGATGCCTCAACTACTATCAATACACCTAAAGGTAGTAAAACAATTTCAGATTTAAACGGTACTGTTGATAAAAAAGGTGGAGTAACTATTAAGGTACCTGACGTTCAAGACTACACTCCGGATAAATCTACTATCACTGGTACTATGAATCCTAATGGAACCGTTACTCCTAACGAAACCGTTAACTACACACCAAACAATATTAAAGATGCCTCAACTACTATTAGTACATCTAAAGGTGATAAAACTGTTTCTGGTTTAACTGGTATTGTCGATGATAAAAATGGAGTAACCATTAAAGTTCCTGACGTTCAAGGTTATACTCCTGACAAATCTACTATCACTGGTACTATGAACTCCGATGGAACTGTTACACCAAGTGAAACTGTCAATTACACTCCTAATGCTGTTAACAATGGTAGAATCACTATCAGCACACCCGATGGTGATAAGACTATTACTGATTTAACCGGTACAGTCGACAACAAAAACGGTGTAACTATCAAGGTTCCCGATGTTCAAGGATATACTCCGGATAAATCTACTATCACCGGTACTATGAACCCTGATGGAACCGTCACACCTGATGAAAAAGTTACATACACCGGTAACCCAATTAACAATCAATCCTTAAATATCCCTGCAACTAAAGATTCTAAAGATACCACTCAAACAGTTACTGGCTTAAGTGGCAAAGTCGGAGATACCTTAGAAGTTGCTGTACCAACAATTGATGGTTACAATTCAAACGTCAAAACAGTTAAGGCCGTTATTAATCCTGATGGCAGCATTAGTACTGCTGATAAGGTCATTTACACAAAGATTCCTTCAAACAACAATAATTCAAACGTTACTGGCAACGAAGCTACTCTTGAAATGAAAAATCAGACAATTACTACTTATGCTGACAAACCTGATGTTCAAGTTTATGGTCTCGATTCTAACAATACAATGGCAGCAATCAAGAATCGCATTCTTCCTCACCACACTAATTGGAAGAGCGATGCCGTTATTACAATTGGTGGAACAACTTATTACCGTGTCGCTACTAATGAATTCGTCAAAACTATTCAAGCTTACCCATATGAAGCTTTGAATTTGTACATCAGAACTTACAATGACTCTGCTAAACCACTTTACAGAGCCGAAGAAGATTTGATTGCTAATAAGACATTAGCTCCAAGTTCAAGCTGGGTCACCGATCGAAAGACTTACTTCATTAAAGGTGAAAAGTATTATCGTGTCGCTACTAACGAATTTGTTAAGGCCACTGATGTTTATGTATATTCACCAGTTAAGATGACCGTGGCAGCTCATTCTGATTCAAGTAAAAAAGTTTATGATGCTAAAGGTCAATTAGTCGAAAACTACGACCTCAATGCCAACTCTAATTGGAAAGCTGACAGTATTGCTTATATCAATGGTGATAAATATTACCGTGTTGCTACTAACAAGTTTGTTAAAGCCGATGATGTTTATGTTTACACACCAGCCAAGTTGGTTGTTACAACTCATGCTGATTCAGCTAAAAACATTTACAACGACAAGGGTCAACTAGTTAAGGAACGCACTCTTGGTGCTAGTTCTAATTGGTTAGCCGACGCTACTACTTACATTAATGGTGTAAAGTACTATCGTGTCGCTACTGATGAATTTGTTAAAGCTGATGATGTTGATATCAGACGTTAATAACTAGACACACAAAAACCCGCGAATCTAAAAAGATTTGCGGGTTTTTGCATCTCGATTTTATAAGAATGAACGTAAAATTTCTTTCATTGGTGGTAATTCTGGCAAGCTCTTCTTATCAACAACGTGACCAAAACCAAATTTAGCATAGCCTTGGGCCTCATCCATCATAATTTTACCAGGAAGTGGAGCCTCATCATTAACTGCTACATCCAAAAGAACTGGTTTTTCAGGGTTACGATACTTGGCAATTGCTTCAGAGAACTGTTCATCAGTTGTGATTCTCTCACCGATACCGCCACAGGCTTCAGCAAACTTGGCAAAATCAATATTTGGTAAACTAATACCGTAATTTTGTTGTCCAGCTGATTGTTGCTCATATTCGATAAAGGCTAGGAGTTTGTTATTCAAAACTACAAATAGCATTGGCAAGTTATATCTCACCGCCGTTGCAAAGTCCTGCATTACCATTGAAAAAGCACCATCACCAGCAATCGCATAAACTGGTCGATCAGGCATATCCATCTTGGCCGCAATTGCGCCTGGCAAAGCACATCCCATAGTTCCTAACCAAGCTGAAATGGTATACATCTGACTAGATTTAGCAGTTAAGAATCTAGCGCCAAAAGCAGTTGAAGTACCGACATCAATTGACCAAACAGTGTCTCGAGGTGCACTCTTACTAAGATTGTGGAACATCAATGATGGCAAAACACCATCATGCTTCTTAGAATATACGTCATGCATCCAACTGTGCCACTGACCAATCTTTGATACAGCCAAGTCTAGGAAGTGACGTTCTTTGACTGGTTCACCTAATTCATTCCAACGACTCAAAACTTCTTTAGTATCACCTTGAATAGCCAAGTTGACGTGACGACGTTTTCCTAGACGATCAGCATTGATATCGACTTGAATGGCATCGACTTTCTTATTCAAATATGGTGCGTAAGGATAATCAGTTCCTAACATAATTACCAAATCAGCTTTTTGCATCATTTCAAAGGCTGGTTTAGTTCCCAATTTACCTAATTGGCCTAGGTTATATGGATGATCGTCATCCACCATCCCTTTGGCAGGCATCGTCAAAATGATTGGCAATTTATATTTTTCAATAAACTCTTTTGTTTCAGCCTTTGCATCTTTAATACCAACACCAGCTAGTACGATCGGATTAGAATGAATCTTCATCATTTCTACAGCTTCTTTGATCTGATCATCATTAACTTTATAATCGTCTAACTTGAAGTTATCAACATTGGGAGTGAAGTTGTCCTTAATCATATGAGCTGGAATATCATCTGGAATTGTTAAAACAGCGACACCTTTTTTAGCAATGGCTGTTCTAATCGCTTCATCCATGATTCTTGGTAACGATTGTGGATCCATGATAATTTTGTTGTAGACGGCAACGTCTTCAAACAAAACGTGCGTATCAACTTCTTGGAAAAAATCAGTATTCAATAACTTTGATTGAACCTGTCCTAAAATTGCTAGAACAGGTGCATGATCCATTTTAGCGTCATACAGACCATTTAGTAGATGAATTGCCCCTGGTCCACCGATCGACAAACAGACGCCTAAATTGCCTGTTAATTTAGCATGTGCGGCAGCTGACAATGCAGCCACTTCTTCATGCAAAACATGTGTAAATTTAATTTTATCTTGTGAACGATACAAAGCATCAATTGTTGTATCAACGGAATCACCCGGTATTCCGTAAATGTTATCGACACCCCATTTTTCTAAAACTTCAACCATTTTATCAGATGCACGAACACTCATAATTGTCCCTCCTAGTATCAGTTACCTATACCGTACCATAACATTTTCACAATAAAAGCAATATGCTCACGTCCCGACATATCAATTTACTTATATTTTGATAACTCAGTTTGTGAATATTATTCTTATCAGTAATTCTTTTTTTTCAATTTTCTGTTATCATATATTTAGACATTTTTAGGGGGATCACAATATGGTTAAGCAGTTCCAACTTTATCGTTGGTTGCGATTTGTTTTTTTATTGGTGGCAGGTGTCTTAATTGTCATTGCACCGATAAAAAGTTTCGACATCATCATCTATATCGTTTCCACTTACATTGCTATCTATGGCGTACTATCAATTATCGATGGTTTAAGCATTCGTAAGAGTACAGGGGAAAACAATATCGCTATCGGATTAGGAGTTGGCGCTTTATTTTTGGCTCTAGGGGTTTTGCTATTTGCACGTTTCTTTGTTAATCTAGTGCCACCAGTTTTAGGTATCATCTTATTAGTCAATGGCATCAACCAATTTCGGGATTCTCATGAGATGACAAAAAGAGTTCAGATAACACCCTACTTGGACTATTTTTACTCAGCCCTTCTAATGCTTGCAGGTATTGTGTTTATTCTGAACCCTTCTAAAACAATTATTTTTATTTATCAATTATTCGGATTAAGTCTAGTTGTACTAGCCTTTTTCGAAATTATAAACTCCAGAATCTATCGTCATTAAGTTAGATCTGGATTTTTTTTAAGGTAATAGTACTTAAACTGTTGGTAATAGCACTATCCTCATAATGAATCGTAGCTTGCCATGTTTGAATATTACTACCATTTCTGATTGAGATTGCTTCTACTTGAATCTTACCGATTTTCAATGAATTGAGGTTATGGAGCGACACACTCAAAATGGCAGCTGTATCATTGTTTTCCATATTCAAATTAGCCCCAATACTAGCGGCCGTTTCCGACAGCATGGCATTGATGCTACCAGCTTTTTTTTCTTCCATTTGTAGATGTTCGTCATTGATATCCATCTGCAAAACTACTTTATGTTTTCCTTCTTCAACTACTTCAATTCCTAAATCATTTAGCAAACTCATTTTTTACCTCAATTTTTTTCATAATTAGTTAAAATTTTATTCTTCAAATGTTTTACAATCAAGTTATAGCAATTTTAATAATATCAAATTACTAAAGGAAAAGAGGTCACATTTTGGAAAACTGGCTAGTCAAACGTGCAAAATTAGACCCAAATAAGGTGGCTTTAATCCTAGAACATGCAGATTTCACCTTTGAAGAACTAAATGTGTGTGTCCAGCTATTTGCTAGCAAATTATTCACTAGCGGAATTCGTAAAAATGATCCTGTAGCATTATTTTCCGATAATTGTTTCAACGGTTACGTTGCCATTCTAGCACTTCAACAATTAGGTGCACGGACAATCATGCTTGACACTGAGCTTTCCTTTGATTCATTGAACTATCAAATCCACGATTGTAAGCCTAAAACTATCTTGATCAGCGATTCTGCTCCAACAGAAGCAGTTACTAAAATTAACTGGTCACAGACTTTAATGTCCGATATTTTAAGTCTTAACAAAAGTTCTGATTACGTGCCAGTTTCTGAATTCGACAATAATCAGGTTGCAGCTATTCTCTACACCCCTAATGATAACAATGATATCGGTGTTATGCTGACTTATGGCAATTTTTTCTTCTCTGCTATGGGAACTTCTTTGAGTTTAGGCATTAGTAAACAAGATATTTGGGTTTTAACGCTACCAATTTTCAATGCTCCTGGTTTCTCTGTCATTATGCGCTCACTAATTTATGGTATTGGTGTTTACTTAATTGACGGCTTTGATATTAATCAGATAAACAAGGTTCTTATCAACGAACGGGCCACCATAATTTCGTTAACATCACCAATGTTGCGGGATTTATTAAATACTTTGCCTAAAGGAAAAAACTACAATTCTAAATTTCGTTGTGTTTTCTTAGGATACGGTTTAGTCGATAATTGGACTATCTTGCGTTGCAACATGCTTAACATCCCTGTTTTGCAATCATACGGAATGACTGATACAACTTCCAATATTGCTGCTTTAAGTTTTAATGATGCTGAAGCAAAGACTGGATCCTGCGGACAACCTTTTTTTACAGAACAAATAAGAATTACCAACATCAATCAAGATAATATTGGTTGTATTGAAGTTAAATCGCCTACCATCGCCATCGGTTATCTCAATAAACGTCAATTGTATCAATCACGCTTTACTAAAGATGGCTTCTTTAAAACTGATGACATGGGTTATTTAGATGAAGATAATTTTCTTTACGTCAAAGGACGCAAGTCTGAATTGATTTATCGAGGCAATAAAATTATTTATCCACGTGAAATCGAAAATATTTACCGTAGTATCAACGGCATTGTCGATATTTGTATTGTTGGAATTGATAATAATTTAGAAAAACAAGTTCCAGTGGCTTACATTGAATTAAAACCGAATGCTTATCTTAGTGGCGCTACTCTAGAGGAATTTGGTCGACACAATTTAATAGATTATCAGGTTCCTACTGAATTTCGTTTAGTTGATAAAATTCCTAAAACTACTAGTGGCAAAGTTTTACATACTAAATTATTTGAAATGAGATACAAAATTTTATAGACATTAAGAATCTTGTAAGGCTAGTTACATATAAGCCTCACAGGATTTTTTTAATTATGATTAGTATAGAATTTAATCTCTATTGAATAGAATATATTTTATATTGCATTCAAAAAAATAGGAGAGTAAGATAGATAATCGTTAGACATCTAACGATTATTTTGAAGAGGTTTCTTATGACATCAAAAAACACCAATACCTTACTAAAGATTGCATCCACTCAACTAACTCGTCGCTTTGATGCCTTTGCTAAAAAGTACGACACCACTTGGGTTCAGATGTCGATTATTGACTTTCTAAGTCACCATAAAGATCAAGAATTATTCCAACGTGATATTGAACAGGAATTCTACATTCAGCGTTCAACCGCTACTATCACTCTCCAACGAATGGAAAAAAAGGGTCTAATTCTTCGTGTACCGTCAACATTAGATGCTCGTCAAAAATCAGTTTACTTAACTGACAAAGCGCATGCACTTGAAGAAAAAATCAGTACATATATGCTACATCAGCAACAAGCAATAGAAGCAAACTTCACCACTGAAGAATTAACTACTGTTGAAAAATTTCTCAAATTTCAAGCCTTTCAGGAGGAAAAATAATGGAAAAACAAGAAAAAATACCGTTAAAAGTTCTACTAGCAGTTATTGCAGCAGGACTAATGTCATTTTGTGGGGTCATTGTTGAAACTTCAATGAACATTGCCTTTCCCACCTTGATGAAGGAATTCAACATCACTACTTCAACGGTTCAATGGATGACTACAATCTATCTATTAGCCGTTGCCATTATTGTTCCTTTATCATCATTTTTTAAACGTAATTTTAGAACTAAAACTTTATTTATTTACGCAAATCTCTTCTTCATTCTTGGAGTTCTAATTGATTCCGTAGCTCCTATTTTTCCTGCACTTCTTTTAGGACGTGTTATTCAAGGACTAGGAACTGGAATTGCTCTACCCTTGATGTTCAATATTATTTTAGAGAACGTTCCTGAAAGCAAAATCGGTTTGATGATGGGACTAGGAGCCTTGATCACAGCCGTGGCCCCTGCAATTGGACCTACTCTTGGTGGTTTAGTTGTCAGTTCCCTTGGTTGGCGTTATATTTTCATTATTTTACTACCTATCTTGATTATTTCCTTCTTCTTAGGAATTAAGAACATCAATCAAAAAATTCCCTTGCAAAAGTCCAAATTTGATTTGCCAAGTTTAATTGCTTTGATTCTAACTTTTACTGGTCTTATCTTTGGTTTCAGTAACATGAGTCAAATGAGCTTAATCGTTATCTTAGCTTTTGTAATTGGAATTATTGGTTTAGTCTGGTTCATTCTCCGCTCCAACAGTCTGGCTGAGCCATTATTAAATTTAGGTGTCCTCAAGAATCACATTTTCAGTGGTCACCTATTCAGTTTCTTCTTATTTCAAATCCTATCTTTGGGCTTTGCTTTTATTTTGCCTAACTATATTCAATTAGTTAATGGAAATAATGCCACGATTGCTGGTTTAGCAGTGCTTCCCGCTGGTGTCGTTGGTGCTATTCTAGCTCCTTTAGGTGGAAAGATTCTGGATGAAGTCGGTGCCAGAATTCCCATTCTATCCGGTGTAACCTTAGCTAACATTTCTCTGATTATCTTCACGATCTTCAGTCTGAAATTAAATAACACGATGATTATTTGGTTCTACATTATCTATATGTTAGGCATGGGCATGTCCTTTGGTAATATTATGACGGATGGTCTCAAATACCTTTCAAATAACGACCAAGCCGACGGTAATGCTCTATTCAATACCCTTCAACAGTTTGCTGGAGCCACTGGTACTTCAATCGTATCCGCAATTATTGCTCAAAGCCAAAATAATTCTCATTTGAGTACTGCTGCATCAACTGCCATCGGTACTCAACATGCTTTCATCGTTTTAGTAATCTTAGGATTGATCAATCTTTGTATCTTATTTATCTTTGTACCCAAAACAAATCATTCCAAATAATACTCAAAGAAGTTAGCAATCTTATCCATTAATCTCGGTTCCACCAAATGCCCCGCTCTGTAACCAGTAATAAAAGCTACTTGTTCGCCATAAGTTTTCCCCTGTAAATTATCGAAGAAATCTTTTGACATGCGATAAGGAATTCGTGGATCCTTAGTTCCATGCCAAAATAAAACCGGACGACGATTAATCTTTTCAGGTTGACTGTTGAGATCATAATTATCGATCCAAGCTATTAATTTATCAAAATCAACTGGCATGTATAAATTACGTTTTTTCGCATCATCAATAATCAATTGAGCATACCCTTTTAAGTTAGGTGTACCCATGATTACTGTTGCAGCGGTAATCTCTGGATGTTGTGTCAATAAAGCAGCCGTAGTGATGCCACCCATTGAGTAACCACCAACACCGATTTTTTGATCTTTGATTAAATTATTTTTTTGATAATACTGACAAATAAGAGAGAATTCGCTGAGATTGCCTTGAATACTGTTCCAGAAAGTCACTGAAGGCACTGAAGAAACATCCGCATGACGTTCCCCATGATTAGGTGCATCAGGTAAAACGACCCGAATATTCTTCTGTGCTAACTTTCTAGCCTGTGTTAAAACTTGTTCTTTAGCCGATCGCCAACCATGATAGAAAATCACTAATGGTAAAGGTTCATTAATTAGTTCTTCTTGTATAACTTCTAATGTTGGCACATCTTGGATAGATCTAGGAATTATTTTTAACATTTTGCACCTCATGATCATAATATATCTCATCAGACACAAAAAAAGTAGGAATATAAAATATTCCTACAGTATGTTATATATATGGCAAATTACGATTTTTAATTTTAAACAATAATTCTTCTACATCACGATTGTGACGATGACCCGTGTTGAGATCATATTCAATCAAATCATGTCGGAAGTTATTCAACTCGTCTTCCAAACTGTCATTATACTCTAGTAACTCCAAGTGCTTGAATACTAGATTTATTAATGATCCTTCACAACCCAAGTTAAAAGATCCAACAGATTCCTCTACTGATCGAATAAAGTTATCACGTTCAACACTAGAAATGCGTACTTCTTTCAAAGTCATACCACCCTTCTCTATAAAATATCCTCAATATGCAATAATCTCTCTTTATCAATGTCCATTATGTATCAAAATGTCATTAATATGCTTCCAATTTTATATAAAATACTTATACTTTTCTGAACAACTTATATAATATCAGTATTCTACATGTACTTAGATTATGACATTCAATGTATCCCCTGTCATTGACGTCATCAAATACAGCAAAATAGTGTATTTAATTTATGATTCTTTTTAAAATCTTATTTTTTTGCTCAAATTATTTTCCTGAATTGTAGAAATAAATTTATATCAGACTTATAATTAATTTGGTTATATAGGCGAGATGTATTAACCTAACAATGTTTCATTGTTATCCTTTTAGAGTAGTACTCCTTCTCAACTGCTTAGGAATCAGAGTTAGTGGTAGGCTCTGGTTTAAATTTCTCGCAAAATAAAGGCTAGTGGTAGGCCTTTATTTTTTTGCTCTAAAACGCATAAACATTGGATAAGACCAATTCCCGAAAATAAAGTTTACAAATATAGACTTACTATTTTATATTTAAAACTAAAGTAGCAGAATTACAAGCCTACATTTGTAAATTACGTTTTTTTATTAATTTTAGAATTAATATTCCGTCCTCCGCAACAAATCCAATTGGTCTGGAACGCTGTGGACACAGATTTGAGCTAATTGAAGTTCACAATTATCTCAAATACTGGTCTTGTCCTAAGTGGGAAATCCACTAAGGACAATTTCACGGCTGAGACCAATTGGATTTGCTACTTCGAACTAGTAAACACATTCTATGTATTGTCTCTTTTCCAAATTTCTAAAAAAATGGATGCTGCTTTTAATTTAACTAACAGATAGCTATCTATTAATTACCTCAATATAAATAATAGAAACAGAATTCAGTCCGGAACAAAAATCGGGAATGTACTCAACTATGAAGTTTAAACAATAAAAAATAAGAACAACTTCCATCAAGAAACATTCAAATATATAACGTCTTGAATACTTAATAGAAGCTGTTCTTTTGATTTGGAATCTCAAAATACTATTTATTTTTTATTATATTCAGGATCATCTAAATCCCGTTCAATATCTACACCATATAACTTGTTAACAGCTGAATCTTTAGGGGCTGGATGAACAACTACTATTGCAATAGCTCCTTTACTACTTACATAACCGACAAAAGTGGTTACTTCCTCTACATAATAAGCTAAACCATCCGTATGAATAATGTATTGTCCAGCCACGGGCATACTTTCAATGTAAACTTTATTCATTCTGATATAGTCGTCGCCTTCGTGAAGTACGATTAATACTTTATACAATTTAAATACACCCTTTTCTTATTTCACTTCTTGCCTTAGCATAATAATATTAGTGGTAAATAGTCAACAATCTTAATCAATTATTTTTAAAGGATGGAAAAAATGCAAAATAAGCGCCAAATTTATGGTGACCGAATCGTAGTCAAAGTTGGTACTAGCACTCTGATTCGTCAAAATAGCAAAATCAATCTAGAAGTTATTAAGAAACTAGCTCATGTACTTAGCACTTTAAAGAAAGATGGTAAAGATGTCGTTCTCGTTTCATCTGGAGCTATTGGTGTCGGTATGGGAGTACTGGGAATCGATAAGCGTCCAATTAAAATCTCCAAACAACAAGCCGTCGCAGCTGTTGGTCAAGCTGAATTGATGCAAATTTATAACGAGGCCTTTCACGAATATGGGATGTCAGTTGCCCAAATGTTGATCACTCGTGATATAATCGATTATCCCGAAAGTCATACTAACGTGATGAATAGTTTCCAAGAATTGATGTCTATGGACAATGCTATTCCTATCGTCAACGAAAACGATACTGTCACCGTTTCCGAGTTGGATCATCACACTAAATTTGGCGATAATGATCAATTATCCGCTATCGTAACTAATTTGGTTGATGCTGACTTGTTAATTATGTTGTCAGATATTGATGGTTTCTATTCGGCAAATCCGCTTAAAGTTCCCGATGCTCATTTAATCAACAGTATTAGTAAAATTAATCCTGATATTATTGCAGCTGCAGGTGGACATGGAACCAAATACGGCACTGGTGGTATGACAACTAAACTAAAAGCCGCAGAACTAATTTTGAAACATAACCAGCAGATGGTCCTTACAAATGGTAAAAATCCTGATGTTATCTTCAATATTCTTTCCGGTGATGCAGTTGGGACTCTCTTCTCCAAAAACATTCAATGATCCCTAGGAGGAAAATATGAATAACGAATATCCAATTGCCAAAGCTATCGTTACTTTGATTACCAGTTACAAGAACCTCGTTACTAAAAAGATTCGTCCCTTAGGACTCTACCCTGGTCAAGATATGATCTTACTGGAATTATTCAAAAATAATAATATTTCACAAAATAAATTAGTCACCACTTTATGCGTTGATCATTCAACTATTGCCAAATCGATCAGTCGCATGACCAAAACTGGCTTAGTAACAACCTCTAAATCTAAAAAAGACAAACGTATAACTCTTGTTAGTTTGACTGACAGTGGCGTACAACTGGCTCAAAAACTTCAGGCCATCTTATTAGAAGCAGAAAAAACTACTACTAAGGGTTTGAGTACTGAAGAACAACGTCTCTTTTTAGAAATGATTGGTAAAATTAGTCAAAATATTAGCAACGGTTAAATATGTTGGCAGCCACATAAATTAGAGTAGAATACTAATTACGTTGACAGCAACACAACGCAAATAAATTAAAATTACTTAGACAAGAAAATAGTGGACATAAGTCCACTATTTTTTTGCTATAACTACTTTTTCCAATAACTGATATACTTAAAACATTAGAAAGCGTTTTAGGAGGATACAATGACTAATCTCGAAGAAATGGGCCAAAAAGCCCAAGATGCTGCCTTTGAATTAGGACAACTAGGTTCCAAAGAAAAAAATACGGCCCTTTTGACTATGGCTGACAGTTTAGTATTGAATACTAAAGAAATTGTTGCGGCCAACAAAGAGGACTACGACAAAGCTAAGGAAAATGGTACTAAAAAAGCGATGCTCGATCGTCTATTGTTAACACCTGATCGCATCAATGATATGGCTAATGGTTTACGTCAGGTGGTCGAACTACCCGACCCTATCGGTAAAGTGGATCGCGGTTGGCAAACAACTAGTGGACTCGACATTACTCAAGAACGTGTACCTTTAGGTGTTATTGGGATGATCTACGAAGCTCGTCCTAACGTTACCGTTGATGCTGCCGGTTTGTGTTTCAAAGCCGGTAACGCTGTTATTCTGCGCGGTGGTAAGGAAGCCATCAATTCTAACATTGCCCTCTCAGAAACTTTACGTCATGCTCTTCAAAAAGTCGGTATTAATCAAGATGCTGTTCAATTAATCGATGATGTCAGTCATGAAACAGCTCAAAAGATGATGGAGTTGAATCAATACATTGATGTTTTAATTCCTCGCGGTAGTGGGAAATTTATCAAGATGGTCGTCGACAAAGCTAAAGTTCCTATTATTGAAACTGGTGCTGGTAATTGCCACATCTATGTTGATAAGGATGCTGATCTAGACAAAGCCCTCAAGATTATCATCAATGCAAAAGTTCAACGCCCTTCCGTCTGCAATGCCGCTGAAAAAGTAATTTTACATCGTGATATTGCTAATCAATTCTTGCCTGAACTTTATGATGCCTTACAAGCTAACAGTGTTGAAGTTCGTGGTGACACTTTATCTAAGGCCATTGTTCCTGACATTGTTCCTGCTACCGAAGAGGACTGGGGTACCGAGTATGATGACTATATTATTGCCGTTAAAATCGTTGACTCAATTGATGATGCTATTAAGCATATCAACAAATACAACACTAAACATAGTGAATCCATTATTACTGAAAACTACAGTAGCAGTCGTCAATTCATGAAACAAATTGATGCTGCAGTTGTTTATACTAATGCTTCAACTCGATTCACTGATGGACAACAATTCGGCTTTGGCGCAGAAATTGGTATCAGTACACAAAAACTTCATGCCAGAGGTCCTATGGGTGCCAACGAATTAACAACGACAAAGTATTTGGTACAAGGCGATGGACAAATCAGAAAATAGAATTCAAACTATCAACCAAATTACCAATAAGCACATGCAATTATTTTTAGAGGCCGATCCGTCTCAAGAAATAATTGAAAGCTATTTGCCGCGGGCCCACAAATTTGAATTAGTCTGTGGAAAAAGTTTATTGGGTGTAATTTTACTGTTAGACACTCATCCACAAACAGTGGAAATTGTGAATATTGCTGTGGATGAAAATTTTCGTAATCATGGTTTAGGTGAGGATTTAGTTAACTTTGCTTGTGATTGGGCTAAAATTCATAATTATAAAACAATTGAAATTGGTACTGGCAGCACTAGTTTTGCACAACTCTACCTTTATCAAAAATGTGGTTTCCGAGTTGTTAACATTGATTCCAACTTTTTTGTTGATAACTATTCCGAACCAATTATCGAAAATAAACTAGTTTTAAAAGATATGATTAGACTCAAAAAGGTACTTCCTTAAACGGAAGTACCTTTTTAATTGGAGTTCTTTCTAGATAGAGCAACCGAGTGCTTAATAAATTTATAGATATGTAAATCTTTAGCAATCAAAAGTATGTCACCCACCATTACGGCTACAACAATAACAGATAAAAAGATAATCTGCCCAAACAATGATGCATCCAATTGAAACCCTTGGAATCTCAAATCAGTCAACACTGCATAGACGATATAACCGATAATCAAAAATTCAATAAATTCAAAGAGTCCTTGAAATCGGGCTCCAAAGCGCTGATCTAGTTTTCTATCTAATGTACTTAGTTTTTCATCAGAAAAGAAAGATAATTCTATTATCGTGTTTCTCATGTTTAAAATTATTTCCAAAAGTAAAAGTAAGAGCCAAAACAAGAAAATCGACATGAATCCTATAAAATAGTCACTAGATAACATTATTTTTCCTTTCATATATCTAACCCAATTTTAAATACTTCTGTCGAATTTCTCAAGTTACTTTCATTCTGTAAGCGAAAACATTTTAATAACCTAGTGAGTAATTAACTACATTTTCAACAACTTCACCATTTTCAACATATGACTTAAGATTACGCTTAAAAATATCAAAGGCTCGTTCTTCATAATGAACGCTCGCCCCTGCATCATGTGGTGTGATAATAACGTTCTTCATATCCCAAAGTGGACTATCACTTGGCAATGGTTCAGGTGTAGTTACATCCAAAGCTGCACCAGCAATAGCTTCATCGTTCAATGCCTCAACTAAATCATCCATATTGGTTGTTTTTCCGCGACCAATATTAATGTAATAGGCCTTTTTAGACATGGCATCAAATAAATCTTTATTAAAGATACCCAAAGTCTCATCAGTGTCTGGCAAAGCATTGATCACAAAGTGAACTTCGTTGATTCTGTTAGAAAGTTCTGACATAGGAATCATTTCATCGATGTATTCAGCAGGTTTGTCGCTATGACGAACACCGATTGTCTTCATACCTAGAGCTTTAGCATATTTGGCAATCAAAGTACCAATATGGCCAACACCGACGATCATGACAGTCTTATTATAAACTTCGTCATAACCTTCATCGTGTTTCCACTCTCTTGCATCTTGATGTCTGGCTGTTAAATTCATGCGACGAACAAACATTAACATATAGGCCAAAGTTTGTTCCGCAATATTAATCGCATTAGCACCTGAACCATTAGTTAAAATAACACCCTTATTATTCAATTCAGGCAATGGTAGTGCATCAACACCTGCACGAACAACTTGAATCCAATTTAAAGTTTCACTTTTAACTACAGCGTCTTTCAACGTATTGGACCAGTCATAAAGTACTTCCACACCATCAAGATCTTCTGGTGTCACCTGTTTGGGAGATACAACTTGTAAATCAATGTTAGAAATTGACTCAATCTTCTCTCGTTGCTTTTTGGTTAAATTAACTAAACTAAGAACTTTCATCTTTCTACCTCATTTTTAATTTTAGGTTATGTTTCTACTATATAGCAAAAACTGCTCAATATTTAATTGTTTGTCAAAAAATATTCGGAATGTATGATACAATATTACACGTTGCTCATTATTTGATTTATTTTACTATTTATGTTAGTGATGGTTGCCCCGTATTGGTGGGACAATTTTTTTATGTTAATTTGCACTCTTGAAAGACAAATTAGAGCGAATTAAAAACGATTGACCCATTTTTGAGTGAATTTTAATATTCGTGTTTTACTAACTATAATATAAATCTAATGAGAAAATTCAAATTATATTTAGGGGTAGTATCTATTATGCACTATACGTTGTTAGTACGTTGCGTCGCTGAATTTATCGGAACAGCCATCATGGTTGCCCTCGGTAACGGTTCTGTTGCCAACGTTGAATTAAAAGGAACAAAAGGTTTCCACGGTGGGTGGATCTTGATTGGATTTGGTTATGGTATCGGTGTTATGATTCCAGCCATGATGTTTGGTCCCATTTCTGGTGGACAAATTAATCCGGCTATGACATTAGCACTTGCTTTCAATGGCGAATTCCCATGGGCTGAAGTTGGTCCATATATCATCTCTCAATTCTTAGGTGCCATCTTCGGTCAATTAATGATCGTTGCCGCCTACAAACCTTATTACAATCAGACCGAAAACGTCGAAAGTATCTTGGGAACATTCTCAACTATCGATGCTGAAAACAGTCGTATCAATGGATTTATTAATGAATTTATCGGAACATTTATTTTAGTTTTTGGTGCCGTT
This sequence comes from Companilactobacillus paralimentarius DSM 13238 = JCM 10415, assembly GCF_001434985.1. Taxonomy (GTDB): domain Bacteria; phylum Bacillota; class Bacilli; order Lactobacillales; family Lactobacillaceae; genus Companilactobacillus; species Companilactobacillus paralimentarius. The sequence continues at coordinate 21,391 of NZ_AZES01000102.1, forward strand.
GCTTTGACATCAGATCACATCGATCCACGTGCCGACTTTATCGGATTAGGATTCTTAGTTATGTGTTTAGTTGTTTCATTTGGTGGACCAACAGGTCCAGCCTTGAATCCAGCTCGTGATTTAGGACCACGTCTATTGCATGCTTTATTACCTTTAAATCCAAAAGGTTCTTCACAATGGAAATATAGTTGGGTTCCAGTTGTCGCTCCAATTTTGGGTGCAGTTTGTGCCGTTAAGTTATACGGAGCATTCTTCTAAAAGAACGTGGAACAAACCGATTAGATTTTGAGCATTTTCAGAACTTTGCAAAACAAAAAAAAGAGCTATAACTTCACAACAGAAGTTATAGCTCTTTTTCTATTTATAAGACAATCCTCGTTTAAACCTCTTCCAAAAACTAGAATCATCTGTCTGCAACATCAAGCCTTGATAGATTTTACCAATATACGTTGCCAACAAGATGATACTTGCTAAGAGAATCAAGAGTGAAATTGTTATTTCCATGACACTAGCGTTGTTATTAATCAAACGTAGCGGCATGAAGTACGATGAGAAGAATGGAACGTAAGACAAAATCTTAACAACGATTGAATCCACGTTATTTTGAAATGGAAATGTGACAAAAAATGCCACCAGATTCAACATAACAACTGGTTGCGCAGCTTTAGACGCATCTTCTACTTTCGCAACTAAAGCTCCACAAAAGGCCGCTAAGATAGTATAAATTACCACTCCTAATAATAGGTAAATCAAATTAATACTCAACAAATTATGCATAACTGAATTAATCAGCGATTGATATTCGTCAACAAATGACTTGGTTAGCGATGAATTCTCAGCAAAGATGTACGCACCCCAGCCACCGATTAAATAAACAAGAATCTGTGTCAAAATAACTAACAGAACACCAAAGATTTTACCTAAGAAATATTTCAAAGCTGTAGTACTGGAAAAAATAATCTCCATAACTTTGGTTCCCTTTTCCGAAGCAATTTCCTGTGCTGTAATATTCGTATAAGTAATCAGAATCATGTAAACCATAATAACTGTGATCCAGAAAGAAATGATTTTTCCTAAATTAGCGGTTCCAGCTTTCTCTTGGATATGCTCTGTCAATTTAGGTCGTTGTTGCAAAGCTTGCAACTGTTGACTCGATAATTTAGCCTGTGCCATATTCAACTGTTGTTGTGTTTGAGCCAAGAAGGAATTTACTTTTGATTTCATTGACGAACTCAATGAGGTTGTTCCTACATATTTAGCTGTCACTTGTTTATTGTCAGCTTTTAAAACGATATAACCTGCTAAGTTGTCTTTTCTCATTTTCTTAGCAGCAGTTTTTTCATCAGTAACTTTTTTATCGATATTATCTGAATTCTCTTTTAAGAAATTCTTTCGTAACGTTGACTGTGAGCTGATGATTGCCACATTAGAACTATTGGCACCACTAGAAGCTCCTACGTATCCAGCTCCTATTGTAATGCCTAACATTAAAAATGGGCCCAGAATCAACATGACGAAACTCCACGATTTAACTTGTCTTAGAAAAGTTTCAAAAGTTACAATCCATAATTTATTCATCTTTCTCACCGGCCTTCCTTCTAAAAATTTCATTTAGAGTTGGAGCCTGTTGACTGAATTCTTCAATGTACTGACCGTTTGTTAATTCATCAAAAATGGTTTTACCCGATGATTCCTCATCTAAATAAAGAACAAAACGCCTTTTTTCTAATGGTTTGGCCGCAACTACATGTGGCAACATAGCCAACTCATCGATAGTTTTATCGGTTGTAACGTAAATTCTAGTCTTGCCGAAGGAATCACGTACTTCTTGAACAGTTCCGTGTAAGACAATTTTTCCATTACGCAACATTACCAACTTATCACATATCTCTTCAACATTTTCCATATCATGGCTAGAAAAAATAATCGCGGCACCACGTTTTTTAGCATCCAAAATAGCTTGTTTCAATAAATCAGAATTAACGGGATCAAGTCCACTAAACGGTTCATCTAGAATAATTAACTTAGGATCATGAATCAAAGTACAAATTAATTGTACCTTTTGCTGATTACCTTTAGATAAGTCTTTGATTTTATCTTTCTTATTTCCCTTGACCGCAAATTTTTTCAACCAGCTATCAATTACTGGTTTAATTTCTTTGGTCGACTTATTTTTCAATCGAGCTAAATAAATTATCTGCTGTTCAATCGTCAACTTGGGCATTAAACTACGTTCTTCTGGAAGATAGCCAATTTCGTCGAAAACACTCTCGGTAATTGGTTTATCATTCCAAGTAATGGAACCTTGGTAATTCAGAAAGTTCAAAATACTATGAAAGGTAGTTGATTTTCCAGCTCCATTTTGACCAATCAACCCTAGAATTTCACCATCGGCAACATCAAACGTTACCTGCTTTAAAGCTTGTAACTCACCGAATTGTTTACTAATATGATCTATCTTTAGCATTGGCTTTCCCCCTTGTATTGTACTAGCCTAAATTATACAGGCTTTTATCCATACCGTGTTTAAGCAAGCCCTTTTTTATAAAAATAGTTATGTTACAGTAAGGATTAACATGAGTCTTGGGGGATTTTATATGACTGACAAACAAAAAGGATTTTTCTATGCAATTATGGGGCCGGTTTTATGGGGATTCTCTGGTAGTATTGCCCAATACCTCTTCACTGAAGAAAGCATCCCTACACAATGGATCGTCGGTATTCGTTTAATTTTTGCCGGTTTGATGCTTGTCATTTGGTGTTATTTTGCTGATTCGAAAGAATTATTCGCTATTCTAAAAAAGCCACGCTACGTTATTCAATTATTGGCCTTTGGATTATTAGGTATGTTACCGGCCCAGTATACTTATTTTATGGCTATAAAATATGGCAATGCACCTACTGCCACAGTTCTGCAATTTTTAGGACCACTATTCATCATTCTTTATTTATCACTACGAAAATTACAGTGGCCACGAAGAATTGATATTATTTCTATCGCTTTAGCTTTATTAGGAACTTTCCTTCTAGTAACACACGGTCACATCGGTCAATTAATGTTATCGCCAGCAGCAATCTTTTGGGGAGTGTGTGCCGGCTTGAGTCAAGCTTCCTATACGCTTTTGCCAAGGGAATTATTAAAACGCTTTGATGCACGAATTGTCACCGGTTGGTCTATGTTGTTAGGTGGCATCGTCTTTGCACCTTTCGCCGACTTAACTAATGTCCCTACTTTAACTGGTACTGCTTGGATTGCCATCATTTTCATTATTACTGGTGGAACTATGTTCTCATATTTATTCTATTTACAGAGTTTAAACTATTTAACTCCTTCAACTACAGGAATGCTGAGCGCTTTTGAACCTTTAACAGCAACCGTTCTAGCCGTAACGTTATTGAATACTAAAGTAAGTGGAGCTGAACTGATTGGTGCTTTATTAATTCTAGGAATCACTTTCTTACAGGCCTTACCACCTAATCTCTTTAGTTTGAAGTTCCGTTATAAAAATCATAATTGAAACAAAATACGTTGCCAATTCTATTTTGAATTGACAACGTATTTTTGTTTATTTCTCGGTTAAACCATTGGCTCGATTTTGACTATAAACCAGATCATTAATGGTTCTTTCATTACCTTTTAGAATATGTTCAATATCGCCACCACGGTAAATCTTTTCCATCGCGTCTTCTTCCAACTTACGAATCGTCTGCATTCCTTCTAATAGAATTCCAGAATTACCATAATTAGGAACTGTGTTGTTTAACTGTTGCCCCGGAATTTTACCTTCTGGGTGCTTAGCATAGAATTTCTGCAAAATTGATGTTTTTTGCGAATCTTTATTTAAAGCCATATACCCAGTTGATTTTTGCCATTCAGCCTGAACTTCTGGTCTAACTGTATACTTGATAAACTCATAAGCGCCCTTTTGAACTGCTTCGGGTTTATCATTAGAAATCCAAAGTGCAGCTCCACCAATAGAAACACCGTTAGCTTTTTTCCCATCTGGATGTGGGAAATAAGTAATACCCAGCTTGTTTTTATTCTTCTTGTTCAATTGACTCATACTGGCTGATGATTGAATGTACATTCCTACTTTATTGGTTAAGAAACCTGAAGTTTGGTTTGTGCTTGCCATTGAACCGGATCCATAATCCATAAAATCACCATCTTTAATATTCTCACGAATCCATTTAAAGAATTCAACAGATTCAGGAGTATTGATATTAACTTTAGTTGGTATTCCGGTATGTCCATCATTTTCGTTAGCAAACATTCCGCCAGAATTAGCAATTGCTTCTTCTAATAACCACCCATAAATTTGAACCGTCATTCCTTTAACTTTATGATGTGATTTCTCATAAAGTTCTTTAGCAATCTTGGTGATCTCACTATATGAAGGTGAAACTGACGGTGGTGTAATTCCATACTTCTCTAATAATGAAGCATTATAGTAAAGTACCGGTTGAGATGTATTAAAAGGCATAGCCTGTTGTTTACCACCTTGAGCATGAAAAGCCCGAGCAACTGGTGAAATTTTGCTTAGATCATAATGATCTTGATCAACAAATTTTTGAATCGGCGTAGTGTACTCACTATGAAGAACTTGAGCCGTAGAAACATTTGAAGATTGGAAAACTGCTGGAGATGTATTCGTCCCATGAGTTTGAAATATTTTTTGAATTGCAGTGTCATATGAGCCTTGATACTTAGGTATTACTTGATATTCATTCTGTGATTTATTGAAATTGTTAACTAATTTCAATAAAGTCTTCTCGGCAGGACCACCCATTTCGTGCCAGAAAACAATTTGTGTACGATTGTCTTGCGGTTTTGATTGTGCAAAGACATTCTTTCCAAAGAAAGTTATCAAGACAACACCCAGAATGACTGCTACAGACACAATTAGTTTTTTATACTTAGACATTAGACTATCCCATCCCTATTAAACTAAGTATCTAGTGATAACCATTAGCTCGATTAGTAGTTGTTAAATTATCGTCGATTTTCTTATCAGTATCTTTCAAGGCATTGGTAATGTCGCCACCATTATAAATACTTTCCATTGCAAATTGTTCAATTTGACGAGTCTTTTGCATTCCTTCCATCAAAATACCTGAATTGAAGTGATTAGGAACTGCTTCTTGTAATTGTTGACTAGGCACTTTGGACTCTGGATGTTGCTTATAAAGTCCTTTAAGAATTGATGTTTGTTGTGAATCCTTATTTAAGGCGAGGTATCCTGTATCTTTTTGCCATTGAGCTTGTACTTCTGGTTTTAGAGAATATTTAATAAATTCAAAAGCACCATTTTGGACCGCTTTAGGTTTATCATTTGAGATCCAAAGAGCAGCACCCCCAATAGCAACACCATTAGCTTTTTTGCCATCTGGATGTGGGAAGTATGTGATTCCTAATTTATTTTTATTCTTCTTGTTCAATTGACTGATACTTGCTGAAGACTGAATATAAATACCGACCTTACCATTTAAGAAACCTGTAGTTTGGTTAGTTCCAGCCATAGCACCTGAACCATAATTCATGAAATCGCCAGCTTTTTGATTTTCACGAATCCATTCAAAGAATTCCTTTGAAGCATCATTGTTAATAGTTGCCTTAGTTGGAATACCTGTATGACCATCGTTGTTATTAGTGAGACCTACACCAGCATTGGCCATTGCTTGTTCTAATAACCAACCATAGATTTGAACCGTCATTCCTTTAACTTGATGATGTGATCTTTCATAAAGTTGTTTTGCCACACGTGTGATATCACTATATGAAGGTGATACTGGCGGTGGTGTAATTCCGTATTTCTCTAACAAACTAGCATTGTAATAAAGAACTGGTTGTGAAGTATTGAAAGGCATTGCTTGTTGTTTGCCATCATTAGCATAGAATGAACGAGCAACTGGTGAAATCTTATTTGCATCAAAGCCATCTTTATCAATGAAATCTTGAACAGGTACTGTGAATTTACTATGCATCATTTGAGCAGCTGAGATATCAAAAGCTTGGAAAACTGCTGGAGAAGTTCCAGTACCATGAGTCTGTAAAATCTTTTGAATTGCGGCATCATATGAACCTTGATACTTAGGAACAACGTGATACTTAGTTTGTGATTTATTAAAACCATCAACGATCTTCATTAATGACTTTTCAGCAGGTCCACCCATTTCATGCCAAAAGACAACTTCTGTACGATTATCCTTTACTGTTGCTGACTTAGTTGATAATGTTTTTCCAAACATTGCTACCACAGCAACCGCCAAAACTAGGATCAGAGGCAGAACTAATTTTTTATATTTTGACATTATTTGACAGCTCCTTCATTCAATCCTGACTTGAAGTAATGTTGTCCAATGAATAGAACAAGAATCGTTGGAATAACAATAATTGCGGCACTGGCTTGAATCATACCCCAGTTGTTAAACGTTTCCTCTGATTGTAATTGTTTCAAACCGTTTTGAATAACACGTGAATTATTACTGAATGTAACTAAAATTGGCCATAGATAGGAATTCCAAGCACCTAGGAAGCTGTAAGCACCTAAAGTAATCAAACTGATACGGTTATATGGTAGAACGACTTTCCAGAAAATTTGGAAATGATTCAAGCCTTCAATGTCAGCTGCTTCTTTCAATTCCTTAGGAGTTTGCATGAAAGATTGACGCAGCATGAATGTACCAAACGCTGATGTTAAAGATGGAACAATCATTGCTGAATAATGATCCAATAATCCTAAAGCTTTTACTGTTTGAAAATTAGGAATAATAGCCGCTTCAGATGGTAGCATCATTGTAATCATAAATAAGGCAAAGAAGAATTTTTTATACTTAAAATCTAGGAAAACGAAGGCATAGGCACTCATTGAACAGAAAAGTAAATGAGCAAACATTGTAATTGTCGCTACAACAATCGTGTTACCCAGATAACGTAAGATTGGTGTATTTGTAAAGGCATCGATATAGTTGGTAAGTGAAATATTAGTACTGAAATAATTACCTTTTAAAATATCAGCTGTTGGTAAAAAGCTTGTCCAAATACCAATGAAGAACGGTACTAGAATAACTACAGCCAATAGAATTAAAAGAAAATAATTAAAAATATTTTTCAAAACATTACGTTCATCAATATTCGCCATTAGTAATTTACCTTCTTTTCTAGGAATTTGAATTGCAAGTAAGTAAAGAAGGCAATAATCACAGTTAAAATAATTGCTTCTGCACTTGATTTAGCATAGTTTCCGCCAAAGAAAGCATCATTATAAATACGGTAAACTAGCATGTTGGTTGCATTAGTTGGACCACCCTTAGTGATAAGATCGATCAAACCAAAGCTCTTAAATGAACCAATAATTGTAATTGTTGAGATAAAGAATAATGTTGGGGAAATCATTGGCAAAGTAATATGGAAAAATTGATAATGTTTAGAAACACCTTCGACATCAGCTGCTTCATAAAGTGTCGTCGGCACTGATTCGATAGCACCCAAGAAAACCAAGAAAACAAAACCTAAATGCATCCAAACGGTTGTAATGATAATTGCCCACATCGCATTAGTTGGATTAGCTAACCAATTGATTGTTGGTAAATTCAACATCTTTGTTAATAATGTGAAGAATCCTGCAGAAGGATTGAAAATAAATAGCCAGAAAATAGCAGCAACTGAAACTGAAACTCCCATTGTTACTGAATAAAGTGTTCGGAAAATAGCGATTCCCGGTAACTTTTGACTTGCCAGATTGGCTAATAATAGACCCATAGCAATTGTGAAGAATGTTACCCCAACAACATAGACCAGTGTTACCCACATACTGGAAACAAAATCTGGTGAAGAAATTAGTTTTACATAATTTTCCAGACCTACGAAAAGCGTTGTATTACCGAAAGTATTAGTTAAGAACAAACTAATATAGAGTGTTCGAAACATTGGATAAAAAACGAAAAGTCCTAAAAGAAATAGTGATGGACCGGCGAAAATAGAAGCATAGTATTTATCATTGGCAGTCAGTTTGAATTTGCTCTTTTGTTTTGCTTCAACTTTCTTTTCAGGTATGACATCAGTTGCTGAAGTCTTAAGCATTGATTAGATCCTCCCTATTTGCAGTTACATTGATTCCGTCTTGATTGAATAACAGAACATTGTTTGTTGAAGAAATTTTGATATTTTCAAACATATCGAAATGAGCATCACTTGGAACAATGGCTGATACTTCATTACCATTACTGAATGTTGCATAAACGATCTTTTCGTCCCCTAAAAATTCCACATTTTGCACTGTTGCATTAGCAGATAATTCGTCGGCCTTTTCCACAACTAATTCATTTGGTCTGATACCAACCTTTAATTCCTTTTCAGTAACAGTTTGATCAAGATCAACTTGGAAATCATTGTTAACTCGGATAGCTTTGTCTGAAATCTTTGTTGCGTAAAGAATATTGATTGGTGGAACCCCGAAAAATCCGGCGACAAACTCATTAGCTGGTGTCTTGTAGATTTCGGCTGGTGTACCGATTTGTTGAACTTTTGAGTCATGTAAAACCATGATGTGATCAGCCATTGTCATTGCTTCAACTTGGTCATGAGTAACATAGATCAAAGTAATACCTAATTTTCTTTGTAGAGCATAAATTTCTTGACGCATCTTAATTCTTAATTGAGCATCTAAATTTGATGATGGTTCATCCATTAAACAGATCTTGGCATCGCTGGCTACGGCACGAGCTAGAGCCACACGTTGTCTTTGACCACCAGATAATTCACGAGGCTTTCTATCTTTCAAATCTTCCAAGTTAACCATTTTCAAAGCATTGTTAACACGTTCTTCAACCTCGGATTGGTCATGTTTTCTAGCCTTTAAACCAAAAGCAACATTATCCCAAACACTTAAAAATGGGAACAAAGCATAACTTTGAAAAACCATTGTTAAGTTACGATCCTTGGGTGGTAAATTGTTAACTACTTGACCATCAATGCTAATTTCACCATCACTAATTTGAGTTAGTCCAGCAATCATACGTAGTAAAGTACTCTTACCACAACCAGATGGTCCAACGATTACGAAGAATTCACCCGTTTCGATTTCGGCGGTAACATTTTTTAGAACCGTCTTTCCTTGATCGTATTGTTTACAAACATTTGTTAATAATGTAGACATATTTAACCCTCCATATAAGTCATTAGCTATAGTATGTTGGAATTATGTATATATATAATCTATTTAATGTAAATTATGTGTAAAAAAAGAGGACTGTTTTCAGTCCTCTTTTTCAATTAATCATTTTAATTTTTATAGTTTGTTGTATTCTTCATCAGTAACCTTTTCAAGCCATTCTGATTTTCCTTTAGTAATAGCAACATGACTGAACCAACTATCTTTAGTTGCTCCGTGCCAATGCTTAACGCCTTCTTTAATAACAACGACGTCACCTTGTTTTAATAGTTGAGCCGGCTTACCCCACTCTTGGTACCAGCCTTCGCCACCAGTAACAAGTAAAATTTGAAAACCATCATGATGAATATGCCAATCATTACGACAACCTGGTTCAAAAGTTACATTTCCAACACCAAAATCAATATTGTCTTCTGGTTTTACTAAACTATTCAAATAACTTTGTCCAATAAAGTATTTAGCATAAGCTTCATTTTTGTCTCCAACAGGAAAAACTCCATCTGTTCTTAATTCTTCATTTTTTGCCATAATTAATCTTCCTTCCAAATTTCTTTTGCACGATTGAAAGCACTCCAAGCCTTTGGCCATCCAGCATAAAATGCTAAATGAGTGATTTCCGCAACGATTTCATCTTTTGTAATGCCATTTTTCTTACCAATTTTTAAATGTGCGTCTAATTGTTCAATATTTCCAGCTGAAATAATACTTGCAATAGTAATTAATGAACGATCATGGGCAGAAAGTTCGTTTTCTTTACTCCAAACTTCTCCGAATAATACATCGTCATTCAATGCTGCAAATTGTGGGGCAAAATCACCCAACATGTCACGTCCAGCAGTTTGTTTCTTTGCCATAATCAATTCCTCCTCGTATCAAGTTGATAAATACATTAAACAACTTAAAGTTAACTTTAAGTCAAGGATAAATACAAAAAAAATCTCAAAAATATTAAATAAATATTTTTGAGATTTCTAATTTATCTATCTTCTAAATAACCATGATTCAAATTCTGTAAATATTTAGAAAAGCTTTCACTGTCTTCAATGTGTCCGCCTTCTTTACCCTTATACCAATCCAATTTATCATTGAGAATCGTCCAACCATCTTGCAATCTTTGATACTCAACTTCAAAATTACGACGAACTTCCTCTAATAACTCAATTCGTTGATTGATGGTTGAATCACCTTGCGCACGTAATCTGACATAGCGCTTCAATTGTTCAATTGACATTCCAGTACTCTTGAGATGCAAAAGAAAATTGACCCAGCGAATATCTTGATCGGTATAGTAACGGATGCCATTATCAGTTCGATGAGGATTGATCAGACCTTCTTTTTCATAATAACGCAATGTAGGACTATTTAATCCCACCATTTCAGCAAAATCACTGATTCGGTATTTAGTTGTCTCTTCTGCTTCATTTACTGGCATTATTTCACCTTCTACTTAAAGTTGACTTCAAGTATAGCATCTTCTACAAGTCAACTCCACCATCGACTCTTAGAATTTGACCTGTAATAAAATCATTTTCCATCAAGTAAATATAAGCTGAGGCTACCTCCTCAACTGTAGCGACACGGTTTAATGGCACTGTTTCCACAAAACTATGTTTTTGCTTAGCTAGTTGCTTTGAACTCAAGTCACGCCACAATCCTGTAGGTGTCCAAGTTGGTGATACGGCATTTACTCGATAGTCTGGAGCCATTTCAACAGCTAGACCATCAACCATCGTATTAATAGCTTGATTCCCTATAATCGCACCCGAAGCGTCATAGGGATGACCACCTGAACCTGAAGTCAAAATGATTGAACCATTCTTGTTTAAATGTTTACTAGCAATTTGTACCAGTTGCAAATTAGCAAAAAATTTATCATCAATTGCCTTTTTAATAGTGGCGACTGAACTATCTAGAAAACCACCACTCATAGCGCCACCTAGCATTGATACCACATGATCAAAGGAACCATACTTTTCAAAGAAACGTTTCAACTGTTTTTCATCCTGTGCATCTAATGAACTACCTTGAATATTCTCCTCGTAACGTAACTGATTTACACGTTCTTGATCACGGCCGATGACATATACATCAGCATCCTTATGTTGAGCCATGATAGCGACTTCTTTACCAAACCCTGAAGTTCCCCCAATGACGAGAACTTTATCATTTTCCAAAGACATAAATTTACCTTCAATCATTCATTAGATTTCAATGCACCGATCATATCGATGTGTTTTAATTTCCGATGTGTAACTAGCATAACAATTGCTGTGAAAATTATCATCAACAATGTAGCGACAATATAACCGAACCAATGAATCGTTAATGGGAAAATAACCTGTTCTGTCGCGGCTTGATTCAAGATATAAGCAGTCAATAAATTACCCACTCCATATCCAATAATAATACCAACTATTGTTAAAATTATATTTTCCCGAACAACATACATCGTAACTTCATTATTATAGAAGCCTAAAACTTTAATAGTAGAAAGTTCTCTGATTCGTTCTGAGACATTGATATTCGTTAAATTATAAAGTACAACAAATGACAATATTCCCGATAAGAGAATCAGAATTAAAATAATTGGACGTAACAGACTCGACATCTTGGAAACTGTATCAAAGACATCATGCGTATAGCTAGTTCCCATCACTTCTTTAGAATCTAATAATTGGTTAGCCAAATGTTTTCTCTGCGCACTAGTCTGCTTCTTTAAACCAAGCAATAAGGTATTAGGTTTCAAATCACCAATTTTATCCTGGTAAATTTGTGGATTCAAATATAAGAAATGACCCACATAATTTTCAGTAATAGCACCAACTTTTAAATTGAGCTTCTTACCACTGGTCATCGTCACATGAATCTGATCACCCTTTTCCACATTAAGAAGTTTGGCAGTCTTCTTAGTCAAAACAACTTTGTCTTTATCTAAATTAGCAGTCAAATGAACATATTTTTTAAAGTTTTTCACAGACAGTGGTGTATAAACATTAACATCATTAACCTGTTTTTCTCCAGCTTTCAACTTAGCCGTTGTCGAATTGATCTTAGTATTATTCTGATAAGTTTTATCCTGATTCAGGATTTTATCAACTTTACTATAATTAGCGTCATCATTCATTTTGACAACTGCTTGATAACTGAAAATATTCTTATACTGTAGGTCACCACTAGCAGTAATTGAATTCTGAAGTCCAAAACCAGTTAAAATTAAAGCTGTTCCGCCGGCAATCCCGATGATAGTCATAAACATTCTAGATTTGAAACGGAAAAGATTTCGATAACTAACTTTTCGGTTGAAACTCAGATGATTCCAAAGGGGTTTGATTCTTTCCAATAGTATTTTTTTAGCCGATTTAGGAGATTTAGGTAACATCAATGAAGCTGGACCCTCATCTAATTCTCTTCTAACCACGATTACAGCAGCTCCAACAGTTGCCAATAGGGAGAAAATCAAGGCAATCAATAACGTTTGCCTGGTTGAGCCAATAACCCAATCTAAAGCAATATATTGTTTATACATTGACAGTACAATTCGAGGCAAGGTCTCTGTTCCAATCACAGCCCCTAATACCGCTCCAATTAGACCAGCTGACAAAGCATAGTAAATGTAGTTTCGTGCAATCGACCATTTACTGTAACCCAAAGCCTTGAAGGTTCCGATTTCTCCACGTGCTTCTTCGACCATTCTTGTGATTGTTGTAAAAGTGATCAAAGCTGCAATTAAGAAAAAGAAGACTGGAAAGACATTGGCGATCGCAGCGATTCGATCAGAACTCTCGCCATAGGCTGAAAAGCCAGTCAAATCCTGGCGCGTTTGCCAAGTATAAGTTGTCTTAGTTTGTTTCATAATCTTCTTTTTAGCAGCATCTAACTTTTCTTGTTGCACAGCTGCCGCTGTAGGATTAACCTTTTCCAATTGGTCTAGAGCTGTTTGTTGTTGATTCAAAGTAGCTAGATAACTGCCAGCCACTTCCTTTGTTCTTTGCTGAGGGCGTAATTTAAATTCGTGTTTTAAAGCCTTAACCTTTTTGTCCACAGCATCTTTATAACTGTTACTAAAAGTATTCTCATCTTTCAAGGAATTGAAGTGAATATTCAATAAAGTTGCGGTCGAAAGGTTCATTTGATTCTTAGGAATATAGGCGAACAAACTAACTTGTCCATCGGCAATATTCGTAACACCACGTGACTGATTATCAATGTATTGTGGTGAGTCAGCAAAACCAACAATTTTGTAAGAACGGCGCTTTAAATCAGCATTTTTAGAAAATTTAAAGGTATCACCTATTTTATAATCATATTTATTACGAGCATTTTTATCTAAAACAATTTCATGATCATTTTTAGGCAAACGTCCATTTCTAATAATCAGTTGATTCTGCTTAGCGTTTTTATCATAGCCATACAAAGCAATCGCAACTTTAGATTTGCCACCCATAACGTATTTAAATTTCGTCGTTTCAGCTTTGGCTCCCGCAACCTTTTCAGCCAGCTGAATATCTTTTTTTCCAAAACCAGTCGTCGACAACACTTGCACGTCTGATAAATTTTTATCGGCAATCGTCTTATTCAATGAATCATTCAAACTAGGTCCTGTCGCTTTGACACCAACAAAGATCAACACACCTAACATAATAATCAGAATAATTGCAATAAAACGTCCCTTAGCCTTATTGATACTGCGCATCATATTTCTAGTTAATGGTTTCATGATTACCACTCAATATCTTTCACTGGTGTGGGTGTCTTATTATCTTCAATCGACTGCACTTTGGCATCATGAATCCGAATTACCCTATCAGCCATCTTAGCCAAAGCTGAATTGTGGGTGATGACGATCACGGTCTTATTGTCCTTATGACTAGCATCCTGTAAAAGTGTCAAAACTTGCTTACCTGTCTCATAGTCCAAAGCTCCTGTTGGTTCATCACATAGAAGTAACTTTGGATTCTTGGCTAAAGCACGGGCAATGGCGACACGCTGTTGTTCCCCACCAGATAATTGAGAGGGAAAATTGTCAATTCGATTACCCAAACCAACGGCCTTCAAAGTATCAGTCGCATCTAGAGCATCTTTAACAATTGCTGAAGCCAACTCAACATTTTCTTTCGTTGTTAAGTTAGGAATCAAATTATAGAATTGAAAAATAAATCCCACGTCATTACGACGATAGGTAGTCAATTCACGTTCAGAAAACTCAGCAATATCAGTGCCATCAATAACGACCTGTCCATCAGTTGGCGTATCCATACCACCTAAAATGTTTAGAACTGTCGACTTACCAGCACCACTAGGTCCCAAAATGACGGTTAACTTGCCCTTATCGACATCAAAGGTTAATTTATCATTTGCGACAATTGTTGTTTCTCCCATTTGATATTTTTTTGATTCATTTTTCACTTCGATATACGCCATTATGCTCTCACCCTTCTTAATACTTCTATTATAGTGGAAAGCAAATGTAACTTTAAGTTAAAAACCCACAAATAAATTCATAGAAAAAACATTTTGGATCTTATTGAAGATTGATTAGAACGGAAGCTTCCCGTTTTATTTCAATCTCACTTACTTCTCTTTTTGAAATGAACTCGATTCAATTTTATTTGTAAAAAGGCGACTAAACTGCAAATAAGAAATAACACACATGTTATCATAAGAAAACCGCCAACGTGGCTCTGTGGCATTAACGATTCAGCGGTTGCTGTCCCTTTGGAAAAGAAGGTTGGTAGATCATCAATAATATGAAACACAATAACTAATGATAAATTATGAGTCTCATAATAAAGCGTTCCATACAACATCCCCGATGCGGCCGCTACAATCATTTGGGCTACTACAATCCACTTGTTAGTAACATTTAACATATTTCCTATATGAATTATTCCAAAACTCAACGAACTTATTAGGACAATTAAAAAAGGCTTCGAATTTAACACTTTCTCTAACTGTGCGATTAATAAGCCACGATAAACGTACTCTTCACCAATCCCCACTAACAGTATAGTTACAAAAGCAAGCCACCCTGTCTTGGGCCATCCAAGATTAGAAAACTTTCTAAAAAAGAGCATAAGAATAAGCAATGGCAAAATATTTAAAATTTGGCGTACTATATGTTTTGTGCTAAATAAATCTACTTTTAGCTTCCAAAATTTAAAATTGCATGTTACTGCGATCAAGATGAGCAATGTGTCCAAAAACATCTGTATATATTTCTGATCAAATTTAAAAATTGGATAAATCATATCTACTATAAATATCGTAATCGGTACTAATAATATGATTAAGACAGCTTTCCAAATATTCCTTTTTTTACTCATTATCTTTTCCCCCTATCTTCGTATCTTTAAAATAGTTCTTATTGAAAATAAAAATGCAGTAATATCATGAACGAGTACTTTTTTATTCTCGAATGAACCATGAGGTCAAAAAAATCAGTATAAAATTACTACAAAAAAGGCGCCTATTTAGAATCACACATTAAAGTGTGTATCCTGAATAGACGCTATTATTTTTGGAATCGTGATTACCAGATATTAATTCTCTTATCTTCATCAATCCACATACCATCGCCTGGTTTTACATCGAATGCTTCATAGAATTCATCTAAATCCTGTGACATAACGTTGGCACGTAAAGGTTGTGGTGCATGAACGTCAGTTGCCAATAATCTTTCATTGTATTCTGGAGTTGCCTTAAAACGCCATGATTTAGCCCAAGTAATAAAGAACTCCTTAGCGCTATAATCTTTATCCATCTTGGCAGCCTCGATTGCACAACGTAATCCACCGACATCGGCAATATTCTCACTAACTACTAATTTGCCGTTTACTTTACCGCCAGAGAATGGAATTCCATTGAACTGATCAATCATCTGTTGCGTTAATTTCTCAAATTTAGCGTAATCTTCCTTAGTCCACCAGTTCTTCATATTACCGTACTCATCAAATTTGGCACCGTCATTATCAAAAGCATGGGAAATTTCATGAGCAAACGTTGCTCCAATACCGCCAAAGTTCTCACTACTTGTTTGTTTCAAGCTATAAAATGGCGCCTGCAAGATCCCTGCTGGGAAAGTAATATCATTTCTCGACGGATCGTAACATGCGTTAACCATTTCACCAGGCATTAACCAAACCGTACGATCGACTGGTTTACTAAATTTAGCCAATTCATTTTGACGAACAATACGATTAATCCGTGTGATGTTGTCATATAAGGATTCTGATTCATCAATCTTTAGTTGCTTAAAGACTTCTTGAATCTTATCCGGATAACCGACTTTAATCACAATCTTGTTCAACTTCAAAATAGCCTTATCTTTGGTTGCTTGACTAAGCCAAGTATTGTCAGCTAAACGTTGCTTATAAATATCAATCATACGTTCAACCATATTTCTCACGTCAGCCTTAGCCTTTTCACCAAAATACTTCTTGCCGTAATAAATACCAATGACTTCATCAAAGTTATCCTCAGCTAAATGATAAGCAAACTTAGTCCTACTTTGTAATTCCTTAGCTCCACTAAGAGCCAGCTTGTATTCTCCTACCGTTTGGCGGAAATCTTCATCCAAGGATTCACTATTTGTTACTAAATATCTGACCAGCATCCAAGCCTTCAAATTTTCAAAAGTATCATCATTTACCAACTGATCTAAATTCTTCAAAAATCTAGGCTGAACAATGATCACTTTCTCTGGAGTAGCACCGATTTGATCAACTACTAATTCCTTCAGATTAAGATTTTGCGACTTAGTAATGAATTCTTCAAAGGACATTGGGTTATAAATTTTGGAATACTCGGCCCATTCTTCGGAAGTCTTAACTATTGGAACCAGACTCTTATCAAAGGTTAAGGCCTTACCAACTGTTTCTTTAGCCAATTTCTCTGAATAACCTATCATGACTAAAAGTTTGTTGGCCACTTCTGCGTACTTAGCCAAAAGTTTTTTACCAGACTGATTATCACTTGCGTAGTATGTGTTATCAGGCAAAATCAAGTCTATACCATCAACATAAACAGCATTATGGACTGTATCTTTCATATCGGCATCGACCCAAACATTAGTTGGTAATATGAAATCTTCTTTACCAAATTGTGCCAATTGTTGATTTAGATCTGCTAAAGATTTTAAATTTTCAATTTTTTGAAGATCTTTCAGAATTGGTTTTTCATGTAATTCTTTTAAGAAATCGGTATTCTTAGCGAGGCGGTACAATTTAATAGCTTGTAAGAATTCATTTCCTTCGACTTCAGTATCATTTTCAGCTAATTGTTGAAAGTCATCCATCAATTCCTTTTCAATCTCTAGGTCTAAATCCATTGAAGCACCAGCACTAGATTTATCAGCAGGAACTTCAGCCTTTTCCTGCCAGGCCCCGTTGACGGCCAAATACAAATTATCTTTATAATCGGCTTGCTTACCTTCAGTTAAATCTCCGGCTCCACCCATAATTTTACTTGTTAACATACTTTCACCCCGCGTTTTGATTTAGTAAATACTATAGCACTTATTCTAATATTATTAAAATTAATTTAATGATGTTTCCCTTCAAAACAAAAAATCGAGAAGATGAAATTAAATTTTCATCCCTCGATTTTTCAGATTTTTTTACCAAATATTAACTCGTTTATCTTTATCAATCCACATACCGTCTTTTTCAGTAACATCAAAGGCGTCATAGAATTCATCCATATTCTGTGCTTGAACATTAGCACGTAATGGAGCTGGGGCATGGAAATCAATTGAAAGGAACATTTCTGTCAATTGTTGTGTTGACTTGTTTCTCCAAACACGAGCCCAATTGATAAAGAAAGCTTTAACATCAAAGTCACTTTCACTCTTAGCAGCTTCCAGGGCACAACGTAGTCCACCGACATCAGCAACGTTTTCGCTAACAACCAATTTACCATTAACCTTGTGACCAGCATATGGAATACCTTCGAACTCATCGATCATACTTTGTGTAAGTTTCTTGAACTTAGCATAATCTTCGTCAGTCCACCAGTTATTCATATTACCGTATTCATCGAATTGAGCACCATTATTATCGAAAGCATGTGAAATTTCATGCGCGATAACGGCACCAATACCACCAAAGTTTTGGCTACTTGTTTGATCCAAACTGTAGAATGGAGCTTGCAAAATAGCTGCTGGGAAGGTGATATCATTTCTAGATGGATCGTAACATGCATTAACCATATGTCCTGGCATCAACCATTTTGTACGATCAACCGGTTCGTGATATTGATCCAAATTGTGTTGAGCAATTGTCTTTCTAATTCTAGAAACATTGTCATACAAAGAATCATTTTCATTGATTTCAAATTTATTATAAAGATCATCAATTTTATCAGGATAACCAACTTTAATAACGATCTTATCTAGTTTGATAATGGCCTTCTTCTTAGTATCTTCACTCAACCAAGTATTTTCAGAAAGTCTTTGTTCATAAACCGCAATCATTTTCTTAACCATACTACGGACATCTTCTTTAGCTTTTTCACCAAAGTATTTCTTTCCGTAATATACACCAACTACCTCACTGAAAATACTTGCAGCAAAATTGTAAGCATACTTAGTTCTGTTCTTTAACTCCTTAGCACCACTGAGTGCCAAATTGTATTCACCGATAACTTGACGGAATTCTTCATCCAGAATCGAAGCATTACCGGTAAGGAATTTAACCATCATCCAAGCTTTAATATCTTCAAAAGTGTCAGCATTAACAAGCTTGTTCAAATTATCCAAGTATCTTGGTTCAGTTACGATAACTTTTTCTGGTGTATCATTAACTGAATCAACTACCAAACTCTTTAAGTCTAGGACATCAGATTTAGTAATGAATTCATCAAATTTCATTGGGTTATAAACTTTAGTATAATCAGCCCATTCCTCAGAACTCTTAACGATAGGAACCAACGACTTATCAAATTTCAAAGCCTTCTCAACTATTTCCTTAGCTTCATCCAGTTTATAACCGATCATTGAAAGCAAACGTCCTGCAACGTCAGCGTATTTAGCTAACAATTGTTTACCTGATTCATTCTTTTCATCATAATAAGTTTTATCAGGCAAAATCAAACCAGCACCATCAATATAAACAACGTTCTTGGCTGTATCTTTCATATCAGCGTCAATACTGATATCGATTGGTAGAGCAAAGCCATCTTTTGACAATTGAGCCAAGTTATCCCCTAGATCCTTAACATTGCTCAAATCAGTAATACGTTGCATATCTTTCAATATTGGTTGTTGATGGAATTTACTTAAATGATCCACATTATTAACAAGACGATATAGCTTTACAGCTTGAAGTAAACGAGGATCATCGACTTCTTCTTCATTATTTGCAAACTCATGAAAATCTTTCATAAGGGTCTTTTCAACACCCTCATCAAGATCTGTAAAACCACCAGTACGAGATTTGTCAGGTGGAATAGTTGCTGTTTCTTGCCAAGCACCATTAACAGCTAAGTATAGATTATCTTTATAATCGGCGGGTTTAGCATTAATTAAATCCCCTGCACCACCGATAACTTTATTCATTAACAAATTTGTTCACCGCCTATTATTTTTAAAGACTACTATAGCACTAATTACTTTTTATTAGAATAATTTTCATTTTTATCATTTTGAATAAAATATAAAAATGATAAAAAGCGCAATTTCTATCATCTAAAAAAGCTCAATGTCACGGTTACCTTTTTGATAACTGTTGCATTGAGCTCTTTGTTGTTTACTATTTTTATAGTAGATTATTTCTATTCTTATAAACCATTGTTCTATTACGAATAGTGGAAACGAGCTACGCAAGGGCAACCTCTTCCGGTTTGCTACAGTACTGGAATCGCCCGCATAGTACGCGTGCAATTTCAGTACTTAGGCAAATTCTCGGAGGTTAACCGCCCTTGTTTCGCTCTCTATTTTTATCTAATGACACTAACAGAAACGCCAGCGCTATTCACAATCTTAGAAGCTTGTGAACCGATTGTATTACGGTTACGGTTCTTCTTTTCAACACCAACGATTACTAGGTCAGGTTGGAATTTAGGAATAACTTTGTCTACAATAACTGTTCCAGGTCCACCTTCAGTTACCATCATGTGAACATCTTTAACGCCGTATTCTTTAGCCTTTTGACCATAAACTTCAAGAAGTTCTTTGATCTCTTCTCGACGTTCTGCTAGTACTTCTGGGTCTAGCGATTGAAAAATATTCAAGTCACCTGTTTCCAATACGGAAACAATGCCTAGCTCGGAGTTATAGTGTTTAGCTAACGAACAAGCATAATTAAAGGCATTTTTTGATGACTCAAAATCATCTGAATCGACACAGATTAAAATCTTGGAATACTCAATTTTTCTAACTTTGTATTCTTTTAATTCATCCATATATTAAGCCCCCTCGGTTATTTAAAGTCGCGTCCTTTATTCTCTTGGAAGTATTTATCAAATCTCTTAACATAGTTGTGGAACATGTATGTCAAAAGTAACCAACGTCTAAAGGAATTGTCTTTGTTATAGAAAACAGTTGTTCCAACGCGGTCTTGCTTGATTAATTCATCAGCATATTTAGTAGCATCATTATCAGCTGCATACTTGTTAAAGACTTTGACTGGCACACCTAACCACAATTTATGTTGCGCTTTATTCTTGTTGGCATAAACTGTTGGTTCGTTTTCTAAACTACCCTCAATATAATCTTCCACCACATATTTAGCAAGATTATAGCCATTGAGCGTAACAAAGAAACTACTTCTTCCTTGACGCAAGTTGATTTCAAAGAATTTGAAAGTATTATCACGAGAATCAAATTTCATATCAAAGTTGGCATAGCCTGTAAATTCAATATCCTCAAGGAATTTTTGAACTTGATCATAGACATCCTGATTAAATTCAGGAATGATAGCTACGTAATTACCGATTGATTGTGGTGTTGGATCTTCCAAAATTGGATGTCCTAAACACATCATCTTAACATGATGATCTTGGTCAACATAGGCGTTGAGCACACGCATATTAGAATCATCTCCAGGAATAAAGTCTTGGAGAATCAAATCAGATGTATAACCATTATCATAAATCTTGCCAACGATAGTCATATATTCTTCTTGAGAGTGAATTATGAAAGCCTTTTTACGACCCTCAAAATGAATATCCAACCATTCCACACTGTTTGCTGGTTTCAAAGCTACTGGGAAATCGAAAGGAACATCAAGATCCTTCTTATTCTCATACATATCTTTTGTAATGATCTTTGTTAGTGGATGAGGCAAACCATGTTCATCGGCTACATGGTAAAAGCTCTCTTTATTATTCAATGATTTTAATAAATCATAATCGACATAAGGGCATACAAATGTCTTAGACAATTCTTCCTTGTGCTTACTGATAAGTTCGGCATAACCATCCCCACAGCCAATTAAAATAACTGGTTCTTCATGGTTTTGGTAAACTTTAGCAATTTCACGCATTTTTTCAATGAAAACAGGATCTTCAGAAAAGCCTGAGTAAAGAGTCAAATCTAAGATTTTTGTATATCTTGTTGGTGCCAATTGGATTTCGGCATAGGCTTTAACACTGCCCCCATAGAGTTCATGGAAAGCACGTGCCATTCCGTAAACATTCATATCACTACCCAAGAGAATGGGCGTGAATTTTTTTCCTGATTCAGTTTCGATAGGGATCAACCTCTTACTATATTATTAATTCTATTTTTAAAATTACACACATTTCACACAAAATTATACCATACTCAATTTATCACAACGAGAGTGTCATTTATATTAAATCTGAGAGGCTTATTATTTTCTTAAATTATTATACTAATTTTTGATTATCTAAATGAAAGACCGCAAACTCATCAATCTGAATTTGCGGTCTCTTTGTTCATGTTGCTGTGATAATTAGATCACATTATTTTTATTTTCAAATATTAATTTACTAAAACTTTAGGATCAACATCTGGTTTTTTACCATCATCGATAAAGAATACTTTATACCAAATCAAGAAAGTATAAATTGTCCAAACTTTACGACGATCATCATTTTCGCCACGATAGCAACCATCAAGCATTTTCAAAATAGCATCTTGATCGAAGAATTCAGCAGCAAAATCAGCACTGAATAAATCACGGAATTGTTCGTAAACTTCCTTAGTTTTGATCCAGTCACGAATTGGCACTGGGAATCCAAGTTTCTCACGTTTAGCCCATTCCTTAGGCAAAGCACGTTCAGCAGCTACACGTAGAGCATACTTACTATCCTTACTATTCAAAAGATATTTAGTAGGAATTCCTGCAGCAACTTTAGCAACTTCTTTATCCAAGAATGGTACACGTAATTCCATGGAGTTAGCCATACTCATACGGTCAGCTTTAAGCAAGATATCATTTGACATGAATTGGTGAAGATCAAGATATTGCATCTTCTTAACTTCATCGTTATAACCACTAACTTTGCTGTAACTTCTCATAACGATATCTTTAACGGAACGTGACTTCTCGAATTCAGGCTTAACCAAGTCAGCAGCTTCTTTTTCGTTGAAAATCTTGGCTTGTCCAATAAAAAATTCTTCTGCTTTGGCAGTTGATTCATACAAATGCAAACGGCCTGGGAAATTAGGTAATTTCTTCAAACCATGAGCTAACTTATACTTAACACCCTTTGGTAAGTGTTTCAAATCTTCCGCTACAACACGGATAACTTTTGAATGTGAATGGAAACCATAATTTGCATAACCGGCAAACAATTCGTCGGCTCCTTCACCTGAAAGAATAACCGTTACATCTTTACTTGCTAACTTAGTCAAGAAGTAAAGTGGTATACATGAAGGGTTTGAATCTGGCTCATCCATATAGTATTGAATTAATGGAATTGATTTGACCGCTTCCTCTTTTGTAACGATACCACGAGTATTTTCTAGGCCCAATTTATCAGCCAACATCTTAGCTGCAGTACCTTCTTCATATGTACTTGTATCAAAGTCAATTGAGTACGTATGTTGTGGTTTCAAAACAGCTGTAACGTAACTTGAATCAACACCACTAGATAGTAATGAACCAACTGGTACATCACTAATAGAGTGTTCATTAACTGATTCACGAATAGACTTGTCAATTCTCTTAACAGTTTCTTCAAATGACAAATTGTTCTCTTTGAAGGACATATCCCAGTACTTCTTGATACTTAACTTGCCATTCTTATATGTAAAGTAGTGACCTTCAGGAATTCTAAAGACATTCTTGAAGAATGTTTCGTTCAAAGCTGAATATTGGAAAGTCAAATATGGCTTCAAAGCAGCTTTGTTTAATTCTTTCTTGAAGTTTGGTTCTTTCAAGAAGGATTTGATTTCTGAACCAAAAATAAATGTACCTTCACGGTTATAGTAATAAAGTGGCTTGATACCAAAGAAATCTCTAGCACCAGTAATGTCACCAGTCTTTAAATCATAAATTACGAAAGCAAACATTCCACGGATCTTCTTAAGTAAACCTTCAATACCCCATTCTTCAAAACCATGTAGAAGAACTTCAGTATCTGTATCAGTTGTAAAAACGTGTCCTGCTTCTTTCAAATCTTTTCTAACATCTTTGTAATTATAAATTTCACCGTTAAAAATAACAGCTTTTGATCTATCTTCGTTGTAAATAGGTTGCATACCACTACTAATATCAATAATACTCAAGCGGCGGAAACCTAAAGCAGCGTCGCCATCCAATAATTCACCTGAACTATTTGGACCACGATGCTTGATCGTATCCATCATAGCCTCAATTACAGGCTTCTTGTCTGTAATATTTTTATCTACGAATCCGACAATTCCACACATAAAAATTCTCCCTTATATTTCAAAACTTACATATCTTGTAGCGGCTCCGTAACCGAAAATTTGTAAGCGCAATTTGTTCGGGTCGATATTAATGAAATAGCCCGCTAATTCTGAGATTTCATTATAACGTCTGTCCCACTTCTTGTTATAGTCAGTTGTTAAACCATGTTTCTTACCCATTAAGGCCGAACAATTTAATATTATATGATTAATTTCAGAAACTTTGTAGTTTTTTTCATAATGCATATGACCACAAATATAAGTTGTTACCTTAGAAATGCCTGTAGATGAGAAATCATAGCGTAAATTCACACCAAAATCTCCTGTTAATTCATTTTTCAATTGACCAGAAGTTTTGTTGTTGAAGCTTACTAATAATTGTTGAACCAAGTCACCATTGAAGTTCAAAGCACTCCGACCACTTGGACTCACAATATTAGCATGCCCCATTACAATAACATGCTTATCAATAGTATTCTCTAAGATTTTGATCAAATCTTCTAACTGTTGTTCTCTGACGCCACGAACCTTCTTAAAATCATATTTCTTAGAACCATTACTAAGTATATAAGGAATATCACTGGTATCGATAAAGACAATTCGTATATCACCCTTATCATACCAGCCCACTTTAGATACTGGATTCAATCTAAAAATATCTGGTTGTTCAAAATTATACTTTGTTACTAACGAGTCATAATCATCCCGATGAAACGATGCTGAACCAAAGAATCTGTGTTCATCATATTTATCATTCTCATCATGATTACCCTCAAGAAGATAAAACGGTGCTTTGCTCTTTTGATAATTTTCAACAGCAAATTGCAATAATCCTCGACTGATCTCAGGTTTATCACTTCCATCAATTAAATCTCCCAGATGAACATTCAAGTCCAAGTTGACAGCATCACTAACATTATTGGCTTCAATAATATGACGTGCACCATTGATCCCGTAATAAGACGCACTAGCAATTGCTTTGGCATGTGTGTCAGTTAAAACGGACAAGGTTACTGTATCACTGGTAACATTTGGTTTTACGTTATTATCATAAACGCCCTTTATATAATCAACAACAAAAGGACGTGGCTTTAGTCGTTTCAAAAACATATCAGTGTGTGCTGATATGAATTCTGATGGCTTTGGTGTCAACATTCTGCTTGCAATATTTTTGATTTTCAATTTTATGATCTCCAATATCCCATACTCTGGAAACAATTATAGCAAAAAAACCATCTCACGATGGTCTCATTATGGCTCAATTATATATCAAAGATATGAAAAATAATCCTTTGACGCTTACTTTAGAAGAATTTGATAAGCTTTTCTAATACCATGATCTTCATCCATCGTAATAGTTCCTTTTTCAATGAACCCATTACTTGTAATAACATGTTGCATCACCAAATTGTCAGGGTGAGTGTCGATTCTGACATCACTGTAACCCAGGTAATGTGAGATTGTTAATAGTTGTTGAATCAAAGCAGCCGAAAGATGTTGTCCTTGATGGCCTGGTTCAACAGCTATACGGTGAATAATGGAATAAGTCACATCAGAATTTTTAGACCATGACCCTGAAGTCATATCTTGATAGTTCTTATCGTAACCTTGTTGCAAAGCAGCTACTCCAACTACCTCACCATCTAGTATTAAAACATAACTTATATCTTCTTGAATATCTTGTTCTAGGATTTTCTCATCGGGATAACCTACCTGCCATTGATCAACACCACGGTCCCGTAGGGTTCTTTTGGCGCCACCGATGATATCAATAATTCTTGGCAAATCGTCAAGTGTTGATTGACGTAAATAAATATTGCTCATAAAATTTTGCCTCCTCACTTCATCAGGATATTAAAACAAAAAAGAATACCTCATTGCAATAGTTTTATTCAACTTTTCTTATTTTTTTTATAAATAAACCAGCTAATAACAAATAGTATTAAGGCGTATAAAAAAGTTTGTCCTGCTAGGGGCAATAATTTAACAATAGAAGAATTACTATGTAGACTAACAATCATTCTTGAAAGAGGTGGAAAAATCATCTCAATATTCTTAAAAATGTTGACGACGCTACCTGATAAGGCTAGGTAGACAAAAACTAAGGTTCCAATTTGTCCCAAACTAGAATGTTTCTGCCATTGTGTCTTGAACAGGGTCGCAATTGAACTGCCCAAAAATCCCACAGAAATTAGCGAAACTATTCCGACAACATCTAAAAATATATTTTTACAAAGAATTAAGCTAAATATAAAAATCAATATTCCTGAAATTATATTTAAAATTAATACCGCTAAAAATTGACTGATAACCTCTGACCAGTAGCTGTTCACTTTTTGTCTTAAATAATGATTATAAACTTTATCATTATGATACAGATTCATCGTTGAAAATAACGATAAAAAAAACATCCCTATTAATAATAGGCTATATTTCTCATGATAATCAATACTTAATAAGTGATCTGCTGTTAAGCCAAAAACAATGATAGAGAATAATAATGTTAGATAGAGAAAATCTTGAAAAATAAATTGTAAATAATTTTTTAGCAATACTTTAATTTTCAATATCGTGTGCCTCCTCAAATTGATAATTGAGGGCAATCATTTTGCCAATAATAGTGTCCCTTTGATCTAAGGGAACCTTCATTTCGACTACTCCATTAGTATTCCTCATCATATAACCACTCAAATCATGTGTTAAAGCAATAGAATTATGATGAACACTGAAAAATAACTGACTGTTTTTAGTTTTTAAACTTTGTAACTGTCGTAATTTACCATTTTCAAAATGATAACTACTGTCTAATATTTCAGATATTTCACTATTTTGCTCTGTGCCCACTAATAAGATTCCTGAACCATTATCTTTTAAATCTTGCAACATACTCAACATATTTTGAACTGTTTCATTACTTTGAAAAGCAAAGGGCTCATCTAACAACAAAACATTGGGGTGTCCAACTACCGCTGCCAAAAAACTAACTCGACGTTTCAAACCTAATGAGAGTTGATCAACTGTTCGATCCAAATATGGAGCTAGTTTCATATAAGTAACCATCGCATCCAATTGATCCTTACGCACAGCCAAATTTTTGGATAAACGTCTGATGTCCTCAAGATATTTTCTAACCGTCTGTTCAACAATTTGTGGATCATTTTGTGGCATATAACCAATCCTGACACCAGGAGTATATTTAATTTTGCCACTATCGGCCCGTTCATAATTTGCTATCGTTTCTAAAAGCTGTGTCTTACCACTACCATTTTCGCCACTAATACCAACTATCTCATTTTGAGATAAAGAAAAAGCTACATGCTTGAATGCAAAGTAGCCCTCTCGTTGCAATGATAAATCATTGACTGATATTAATTCCATTATTGCCATTCCTCAACAGCATGTGCTGCTAGTCCGATTGAAAGAATTGCATCTTTAGAAACTGAATTTCTAACATCAGCGACAATGGTATTGTCATATACTGCTCCGATAACGGTAAATGCAAAACTGACTAAATTGATATCGGTCTTAACCTTATAATCGCCATTTGCATATGGATCCTCATGGTTATATGTAAAGTTAATTTTATGACCAGCTAAAGAACCATCAACATGGTTAACCTGAACACGATCATGTAGTTCACTAAGTTTATGATCAGGATTTTGTAAAGTTAAACGATGGTCAGATTCATTTTGGTAGTAATCGTCTTCGGTCATATCAAAGTATTCTTTAATTGGTTTTCTCAAAACTTCAAGTGAATCCAAAATGTCATACACAGCCTGTGCGTCAAATTTTTGTGATTTATCTTCAATATTTTTTCTATCTTCATAAAGCTTTTCGGCTAATTTGCTAATAGTCTCAGAATTCATAATCATCCTCCGTCTTTAATGGTTCTCTCTTCAATTGTATGGTTCGTTTAGGATTCTGTCATCCACTCGACCTTTTGTGGAGGACGACATACATAGAAAAAGAACCCCTTAATGCCATTATACTAATTTCTACTTGTAATTACAGGAGTCCATATGATCATTAATAACTCCCACCGCTTGTAAAAATGAGTAGATAATCGTTGGTCCCACAAATCGAAAACCACGTTTTTTCAAATTTTTGCTAATCTGTTGTGACAACTTAGTTTGAGCAGGCATTTCACTCATATCACTATAATGATTAATTATTGGCTTATTATCAACAAAATTCCAAATATAATTGGAAAATTTTTCACCATTTTGATGCATCTCTTGAATCACACGAGCATTATTGATGGAAGAGTCAACTTTCAAACGATTACGAATGATCCCTTTGTCTTCTAACATTGAGTCCCTTTTTTCTTGATCATAAGCTGCCACTTTGTCTATTTCGAAATTATCATATGCCTGACGATATGTCGCACGTCGTTTAATAATTGTTGCCCAAGATAATCCTGCTTGGGCTCCTTCTAATGTCAACATTTCAAAAAAATATTGTTCGTCATGACTTGGCTTACCCCACTCATTATCATGATATGCCTGCATTGCTTCAGAACTGTTGGCCCACTCACATCTCATCTTTTTCTCCAAACTAAAAAAGCTGGCATCTGCCAGCCTAATATAAATTATTTTTTCTTTTTATCAGTAAATCTCTTATTATCAATATCTGTTCTAACGATAATAACATCCGTTCTAGCATTTCTTGTAACGTATTCGGATACCGAGCCGACCAATAAACGTGTTACGGCATTCATACCTGTTGAACCGATCATAATCAGGTCATTCTTATATTCTTCAACGAATTCTTGGGAAATAACAGTCTTAGGTTCACCGAAACGAACGTGGATGTCAATGTCTTCTTCTTTGAAACCATCTTTAATGGCACCATCTTTTAATTCTGTAAGATACTTTTGAGCATCTTCGGAAAGTTGATAGATAACATCACCGTTCAACATACCACCATGTAAACCAATGAATTGCTTTGTATCTAAGACTGTCAAAACATCGATGTGTCCACCGTTCATTTGTGCAACTGTTACAGCCTTCTTAAAAGCCATTTCTGCTTCTTTTGATCCATCTACAGGAACCAAAATCTTCTTATAGTCTTGTTCCATAATTCAATCCTCCAATGCACTTATTGAATACCTTCTAATGTAAGATTAATGCATTCATATATTTTATTCAATATTTTACAAAATTATTTGAAAGCCATTAATGTCCGTACTAACTGATTTGAAACGGATTCGTAATTCTCAAACATCGTCATTTCATCATCATATTCTGTCATTTGAGTTGAAAATATTCCTGTGAAAAGTTGTTCATAACTTTGGAAATCATCAACAAAATTATTACATAAAGCAAAAGTCGGAACTCTTTGAGCTCCAGCAATTCGACTCAAGTGATACAGCATATCATCATGCATTGCTTCACGGGAAATTTTATCGGTGGCAGTAATTAGGATATTAGTGGAACGAATTGTTTCTTCCATTCCTGTAACCTTGGCCACCCATTCAAATGATGATCTTGAAATACGTGCATTAATCATTGCAAAAGCACCAGCCAAAGTCTTAATCGAGTCAGAATGAGGCATTGGGTGTATATCTAAATTATACTTCTGATTCATTTTTTCAGTGATAAAAACTAAATTATCTTCCAAAAAACTTTCCTGTGCTTCATTCAAATACTCAACATTATCCGATAATTTCCGACCTGAATAATTCAATAAAACGGTCAAACGGGTTCTTCCACCCAATAGTTGATAAACATCTTCCATATCGATACGAAAGGCATTGATCAAAGGATTTTCACCTTCAGGGATCAGTTGACCATTTTCATCATAAATCTTGGCTCCTAAAGCTTGTAAAGCTCCTAGTCCGCCATCAGCTACAGCTGTCTTGCCTAAACAGAGCACAATATTTTTGATTCCACTAGTAACTGCATCTATAATAAATTCTCCTAACCCATAACTTGTTGCATGAAACAAGTCATTTCGGTTTTTATTTTTTGCTAAATCAACCCCAACCACTTGCTCTGAATCCATAATAGCGGTAAGTTGACTACCGATCTGGGTAACAAGATAACGTCCCGTTCGATTTTCCCAAAAAGCATCAAAATAAGAGACTTCATCCCAATATCCACCAATAGTATGTTCTATTAATGCTGGCATTCCATCTTTACTATCAGTTACGGGCATGGTAATTATTTTTGCATCTGGCATAGCACGCGAGATGCCACTATAAATGGCCTGACCAATCTTAGTCGAGCTAACATTATTACTATATTTTCCAGGTGCAATAATAAACTTCATGATAGGATGACTCTTCCTTTTTGATATAATGATTATTAGAAAAATATGCAGAGGTAGTTAAAGGTATGGTTGAAAATAATAAGCGCGTTCTAGACCTTGAAAAAGGTGTCAATTTTCGTGAACTAGGTGGCTACGAAACTGTCGATGGCAAAACACTTAAGTTCCATAAAGTCCTCAGATCAGCTGGTTTAAGTGACTTATCAGACAATGACCTTAGTTTTTTAAGTAACTATGGTTTAAAGTATGATGTCGATTTTCGTTCACATGAGGAAGTAAACGATAAACCAGACCGTGTTCCTGATGGCGCAGAATATGTCTTCGATCCAGTTTTTGAAGCCGATGAAACTGAAGCTTCTAAGGTTCAAAATGATAATTTCATTCCTGAAATCGGTGGTGATCCTACTAATGGCTTCCACCACATGAAAGACGTTTATCGTGATATTATCACAGGTGACCAAGCTAAAGGCGCATATCGAACATTTTTTGATAAATTATTAACTAATGACCAAGATGATGACGTTTTACTTTTCCACTGTAGTGCTGGTAAGGATAGAACTGGTATGGGAGCTGTCTACTTGTTGACTGTCCTTGGTGTTCCCATGGAGGAAATCAAGAAAGATTATTTATTAACTAATAAGGTCAATAAGGGCTTTGTTGACAACCTGATCTTAGATCTTCAAAACAAGGGTTATACTGACAAAGATGTTTTGAGTTCCGTACGTGATTTAATGACGGTTCACTCTGATTATTTAGCTACAGCCGAAGATGAAATCGCCAAAATGTCTGGTAATATAAACAATTATATCAAAGATGAATTACAGGTAACTCCTTCCGAGATAAGAGATTTGAAGAAAATTTACTTGAATTAAGGTACAATCTTCTAATTTTCAGAATATTGTTATCACATTTTCTTCACATTTAGTGTTTATCATATAGTTTGTAAGTTAAAGGAAAGCAATCGAGCTTAACTTACATCCCCCCTTTTTAAACATATAGAAAACTATAATAGATAAAAATCTCATAATAAAAAATATAATTCACTTTTCCTCCCTGATTTGTGAATTTCCCTTAAAACTAAAAACAACTACTGTTCCCCTGCAGTGGTTGTTTTTTTGTTTGGTGATTTATTCCCGTCCTCCACAACAAGAAAATTTGGCTGGAACGCCATGGGACGACTGGAAGCTAATAAATTTGCACTTTGTGGATCTTCAAGATCGACCTTTATCTAAGCAATAAATTGCTAAGATAAATTTCATGGCTGAGCCAATTTTCTTGTTGTTCCGGACTAAATACTAGTTCTATCAAGATTTAACTTCCAAATCTTCTAGTCTGAAATAAATAGCATCTATTTTGAATTTCAATTTCTACTAAAAGGTAAAATCGATGTTCTAGAAATAGATGCCATTATTTTTATTTTAAAAATTTAGAAAGGAGATAATAAGAAGATAACATATTTTTATTCAAAAGCCTGTAGCAATTCTGATTTATCCAAATTATTCTTTTGAGCACCACTGACATCTAGCTTGATTTGTCCATCTTGTACCATGATCAAACGATTACCATATTTCAAAGCATCTGACATTTTATGTGTAATCATCATTGTAGTTAACTGCTGCTCTTTGACGATATTATCTGTGATTGACATTACTTCTTGGCTAGTTTTGGGATCTAATGCCGCTGTATGTTCATCTAGTAATAATAATTTGGGCTTACTTAAAGTTGCCATTAAAAGTGACAGTGCTTGACGTTGACCTCCTGATAGGTACTTTACTTGCGTATTTAAGAAGTTTTCTAAGCCCATATTGAGTGTTCTCAATAAAGCTAAGTATTTTTCTTCTGCTGCTTTTTTCTGATACCTCTTTAGACTGATTGTTTTCGTGTGACTTTGTGCCAAAACTAAATTTTGCATCACAGTCAAATCTCCGGCGGTTCCCATTTTAGGATCCTGGAAAACTCGTGACATCCATTGTGATCGATAGGCTACTGATTTTTTAGAAACGTTATGCTTCACTAAATCAATTTCACCCGCATCAGCACTTAAAGTTCCGGCGATGGCATTCATCAAAGTAGACTTGCCGGCACCATTATTCCCAATAACTGAAATAAAGTCGCCTTCATAAACATTCAAATTAATATTTTTTAAAACATGACGTTCATTTCTAGTCCCGGGAAAGAATACTTTTTGCAGATGTTTTACTTGTAATACTTCCATCATCTTCGGCCTCCATTTGTGCTAAATACTTTTTCAATTGGCGTTTAGTTCTGATTCGATTCTGAATAATTGGTACACAGATAACGATAATTAAAATTATCGCTGATAGAATTTTTAAGTCGTCGGCTGGGAATCCTAAACTCATCGCAACAGTCAAAAGGAACCGGTAAACGATAGCACCTAAGACCATGGCTGACAATCTAACCAAAATATTATTACCACGTAGAAAAATTTCTCCGACCAAAACAGAAGCTAGTCCGATAACAATAGTTCCAATTCCCATACCAATATCAGCATAACCATTGTTTTGAGCAATCAGTGCGCCTGACAAGGCAATCAATCCATTAGAGATCATGTAACCAAAAATAATCATTCCATCAGTATTGATACCATTGGCAGCAGACATATTCTTGTTATCACCAGTTGCCATCAACGATAAACCCAAACGAGTTTTGAAAAGCCAATAAAGTACTGCTATCACGATAGCAACTACAATAATACCCAAGATGATAGTTTGCATATCAACCGTCAAACCAGCTGGTAAATAGCCTGTTAAAACTTTTTGAGTTAATAAAGGTACATTAGATTTTCCCATAATATGCATATTGATAGAATACAATCCGGTCATCGTTAAAATTCCGGCTAGTAATGAAGGAATCTTCAATTTAGTATCAAGAATTCCTGTAACTAATCCTGCGACACATCCCGCTAAAAAGCCGATAATTGTGGCTACGATTGCTGACTGTCCTTTGATCATCAAACTGACTGTAATAGCTGCTCCAAAAGGAAAACTACCTTCAGTTGTCAAATCAGGTATATCTAAAATTCTAAATGTAATGAAGACGCCAATTGCTAAGGGCGCCCACAGTAGACCTTGTCCTAAACTAGATATAATCATTTTTATCACCTATGGTTTCGTAATTTTGCTTGGATCGATGCCGATAGCCTTGGCATTAGCTTTATTAATGTAAAGTCTCAAAGTATGTGAAGTTTCAACTGGCATATCTTGAGGCTTCTTCTTTTCAATCAAAATTCTGTAAGCCATCTTAGCGGTTTGTTTGCCTAAATCACGGTAGTTGATACCATATGTAGCAACACCACCATCTTCAGCCATTTCAATTGAACCTGTAACAATTGGCAACTTAGCTTCGCGAGCTTTTTTACCGATTGTCTTCATGGAACTAGCCATTAAATTGTCAGTTGGCAAGTAAATTCCAGAAACCTTATCAGCCATTCCGGACAGTGCACTGGCAACATCATTAGTGCTTGTAACACTGACCACATTTAATTTAATATGATGATTCTTAGCGTATTCTTTTACCATTTTTACTTGTAAAACTGAGTTCTCTTCAGATGAATTGTACATAACACCGATAGGTTTAGAACTCTTGGTTAAAGTTGTTAACAGTTTGACTTGCTTATCCACGGGACCCAAATCTTTGGTACCAGTAACATTAGTTGCTGGTTTACGATCATCCTTCACTAGTCCAGCACTCTTCAAATTGGTTACTGCTGTGACGACGATTGGTGTTGATTTAGTTTTCTTAGCAAGTGCTTGTGCTGAAGGAGTTGCGATTCCTAAAATCAAATCGTTCTTCTTTTGCGTCAATTGTTGAGCCATCGAATTTAAATTAGCTTGATCCCCTTGCGCATTTTGGTAATTATAATTAACCTTTATTGATTTATCATGCTGCTTAATTTTTTGGTTTAATTCTTCTTTAAAACCTTTACGTGCCTCATCTAATGAGCCGTGAGGTACTACTTGTAAAATTCCCACGTTGATTGTTTTCTTATTTGTGGCTGAACTATTTGCACATCCCGCTAAAACAACTGCCGCTATAATTGTTATTAATCCGATTAAATATTTTTTCATGAAAAATCCTCCTGAGAATATAAAAAAACCAGCTAGATTCGTAATTGAATCTAACTGGTTTGCCCGGGCGCAATTTATCTCCAGCTAGATTCAACCCGTATCTATCTGGCTTCAAAGACATGTTTAATAGCTTTAGCCAATCAATAGATACGAACACTTACGCGTTCGCATCCAGAGACTGAATACAAACGCTATCTAAAGAAAAAGCTAAAGGCAAATTGATTATTCAAATGTGACAACTGTTTACTAATTTTCATAATAAAGTTCTCCTCGTTTGCAATTTACAGTCTCTAGTTAAACATCCAAAAATTAATATGTCAATAATTTTATTAAAATAATCTAATTTAACTTTTAAAGGTACTTTTTAGTACCTACTGCACTTTAAAGTACGTAATTGTTTATTTCTCCCAACCCCATATAATGTTACACATAATCATTATTCGCTGTAGGAGGGAAATAATTATGAATAAGAAAGTTTCATCAACTTGGATTCTTTTATCATTGGCTATCAGTGCTTTTGCTATCGGATCCACAGAATTTATCAGTGTAGGAATCATGCCACTATTGACTAAAACATTTGGCATCTCACTTGCACAAGGAGGTCTGACAGTTTCCATTTATGCTACTGGAATCATGTTTGGCGCTCCCATCTTAGCTTTGATCACCAATCGTTGGGATCGTAAAAAATTATTGATAGGTATCATGATCAGTTTCATTATCGGAAATACTCTGGCTGCTCTCGCACCTAGTTTTGCCATTCTATTAGCTGGTCGTGTTATTGCAGCTCTTTCTCATGGAATCTTCATGACAATTGCATCATTAATTGCAGCCGACGTCGTAGCACCTAACAAACGTGCTTCTGCTATTGCCGTCATGTTTACTGGTTTAACAGTTGCTACAATTACGGGTGTTCCACTAGGAACTTTTATCGGTCAAACGTTTAACTGGCGAATGTCCTTTTTCTTCTTAGTCGCCTTAGGATTAGTCGGCTTGATTACAAATATTATCCTAGTGCCAAATGAACTACCATTACCAAAACCAACCAGTGTTAAGGGTATCTGGAAGATTCTTAAACAACCTCAATTACTCTTGATTCTGCTCATCACAGCTTTAGGCTATGGAGCAACATTCCCCGTTTACACTTATTTAACAACTATTTTAAATAAAAATATGGGTTGGTCACAAAGCGCCATTGTCATCATTCTAATTTTTTACGGAGTTGCTGTTGCTATTGGTAACACTCTTGGCGGCAAATGGGCTAACAAACGACCTCTAACTGCTCTTTTGAAAATGTTTCTTGGTTTAGGAGTAGCCTTATTGATCACCCGCTTAGTTATCAATCTTCATTTCTTAGGTTTACTAGCTATTCTCTTATTAGGCTTATTTGCCTTTATGAACGTTCCTGGCTTGCAGCTGTACATTGTTCAATTAGCTGAAAAGTATACGCCTAACGAGGTCCCATTGGCTTCTGCGTTAAATATTTCAGCCTTTAACGTAGGAATCACTTTAGGTTCAACAATCGGTGGACAAGCCGTAGCTCACAATCAACTTATCAATACACCATGGTTAGGAATTGCGATGCTAGTAGTCGGAATCATTTTAATTGCTGTTCTTATTAAAATGGAGAACAGTCCTGAAGTCGAACCAGAAGTAGAAAATTGCTAAGACTAAATAGTGATGTTACTATACAAATACTAAGGAGGATGGCTTTTATGAAACAAGCAATTTATAACATTGGCGTTGAAGACACAATGAGAATTATCGGTGGTAAATGGAAACCTATTATTCTTTGCCATCTCAAACATGGCATCATGCGAACTGGAGAATTGCGTCGAGCCATCCCCAATATCACTCAAAAAATGTTGACTCAACAGTTAAGAGAATTGGAAGATGATGGCATTATTAATCGTAAAGTCTACAGTCAGATTCCACCAAAAGTTGAATATTCTTTAACTGAATATGGCGAATCACTTAACAAAATTCTCGAAGATCTTTGTGTTTGGGGCGAAAAGGATATCGAACGTCGTAAACAAAAAGGTGAAAATATCATCTTATTGAACAAAGAAGACGTAGCGGCAGATTCACTTCCCTATGCAGATTAAGTTTAAATACGCTGTCCTCCACGTTCCAAAATAAATAGCATCTATTCTGAATTTCAATCCCTACTAAAAAGTAAAGATTGTCGTTCTAGAATAGATGCTATTTTCATTTTTCAAATTAATTGAAACAAAACGTTCACTAGTCGGTAGCAAGATCTCTTGTAGACCCTCAGTGTTCCGGCGGTCTACAGGAGATTTTGCAGACGACACTTTAACATTAATTTTATTTTACAATAGTAACGTCTGTAGTAGGGACAAACTCATTCGTTGCCACGCGATAGTAAGTTTTTCCATCTAAATATGCTAAACGATCTACCCGCCAACTTGTTTGAGCTGAAAGATTTCTTTGAGGTACAGTCTGTCCCTGTGCATCAACCAATTCATTGTTTTAATTGCCTGTTTGTACAATAAATGTTTGTGGTTGATAAACGTAAACTTCATCATCTTTGACCCATTTATTAGTCGCCACGCGATAATATGTGGAACCATCCTTCATACTTTTATCACTTAACCAATTCGTTTGTGGAGCTAACTTATCAGCTGTTTTCTTAACATCATCATTATGAACTTCAACCTTCTTATCAGGTAATGTTGTCACTAGATGGTCCACAGAGCTTGTCTGACCCTTCGAATCACTTTTCGTATAAGTTACCCTCTCTGGTGAAGAAACGATGTAACGGCCCTTTGTA
The DNA here is from genome assembly GCF_001434985.1 of Companilactobacillus paralimentarius DSM 13238 = JCM 10415. Classification (GTDB taxonomy): domain Bacteria; phylum Bacillota; class Bacilli; order Lactobacillales; family Lactobacillaceae; genus Companilactobacillus; species Companilactobacillus paralimentarius. Next base: position 58,543 of record NZ_AZES01000102.1, read on the forward strand.
GGCTGTAATTTAGCTACGTTAACCGTAAAAGTTATTAATCTTTTGTTGACCTTATAACCACTCTTTTGCGGAATTTTAATTGTTAAGGTCGCAATCCCATTTTTAAGAGTTCCTTTAACATTTCTGTTAACTAGATGTTGATTGAGATTATTAGGAATATTAACATCGAACACAGCCAAATTTTTAGCGCTGCTGGCAATCCCAACATACCTAGCTTTAATCAATTGTTTACTCTTAACAACACGTTTATTTCCATTTCTATCGGTAATCAACCATGTCTGCAAATTATCGTTACCATTCTGATCTTGTCCCAAATATGAATGTTTGAGGGAAAAGTTAGGTGAAAGAACTATTCTTTTCAAATTAGTTTCTGACAACAAACCTGTCGTCTTAACACGTTTATTATCCCAACGACTAAAATCTAACTCTTTTAATTCTTTGGCGCCGCTGAACATATGATTCATTTTTTCAACATTGATAATATTCCAGTTAGCAATATTCAACGTTTTTACTTGATCAGCTCTCATAAACATAGCTGACATATTCTTCACATTAACAACATTCCAATTAGAAATATCTAAAGACTCTAATTCAGGATTAGAACTGAACATATTTTTCATACTCAAGACATTACCAGTATCCCAATTGGCAACGTTAATCGTTGCTAGACCGGTATTATTGAACATATAACTCATATCCATAACACCAGAGACATCCCAAGTCGAAACATCAACGGATTTCAAACTACTCAAGCCATCAAACATATGACTCATATCTTTTACATTACTAGTATTTAATCTATCTGCATTCTTAATTTCAATTAAGCCAGAAGTTCCATCTAAATTATTTCCCAAACCTGTAAAAAGCCAAGATGAATCCTGTGGCAAATAAACATTTCCATCAAAAATAACTCTTTTTATATCTTGTTTTTCGTCAGCAAATTTAACTTTAGAATATTTAGTTTCATCAACTACTAAACTTTTTCCCAAAGAACCACTAGCGAGGGTTCCTGATTTGATATGTAAAACATTATCATTAGAGATATACCACTGACTCGTTCCGTCAGTACCAGCATATTTTGTACTACTAAGTGTTACATTCGTATCATCTAAATTAATTGGATCAGACTGTGCCTGTGCTTCAGTACCATTGGCGAATAATACTAAGGCCATAAATAACCCTAGCGAACTAATCAAAATACTTATTTTATGTCCCCTATTCAAATCATTTCAGCCCCCTTTTTAATTAAAGTAATTATAGCACCATATAATTTATACAATGATGAGTTTTTTCGAGACAAAAAAAGGAAGCCCATTGGGCTTCCTTAACTTACTAGTACTATTTTATTAAATAGTATATTTAAATGTGTGATGCTTTGAAATTCTATCTTCTGAGTATACTGCTAAAGCAATTAGTGCTAAACCAGCAACTGGAATGGAGTATCGGCTTTGTAAAACGAATAAAATCATTAATAACATGGCCACTACCGCCATTAGTGCAACTTTCATGAATTTTACGTTTCTTGTTGTCATAATATCCACCCCTTAAGTGTTCTTTCTCTTTTTTCCATAGATGATGGTATCATGGTAAAAAGTGATTTACAACCCATTAGCTCAGTACTTACAGCCGTTTTAAAGTTTGCATTTTTCTTTCTAATAAACCATATTATTATCTTAGAAAAAATTAAAGCTAGAACTCTACTCTGCCTAGGATTTCAGAAAACGTTCAAAGTTTTCTAAGATGTTTTCTTTTGAATATTAAAATTAAACTTATTCAATTATTTTTAAATTTATTTAGTCTATAACTGTTGATGTGACGGTCTTTACAAACAGTTGTTAACTATTCGTGAACACTTATTTATTATGGTTAACTTATAGCTTTTTTAATTTCATTCATAATTCTTCAAAAAAAAACTAAGTAATCAAAACATGATTACCTAGTTCTTTTTTCCTTAATACTCAGGATTGAATATTTTATTCCCATGTCCAGTTTTGTACTTCTGGTAAATCGTCACCGTATTCACGGATGTACTTGTTGTGTTTATCAACAATAGCTTCCATTTCGTCAGCAAAGTCGCTAGCACCGTCGCCTTGTACAGCAACAGCAGCTTCTTCAGCCAAGTGGAATCTATCCATCTCATTAACAACACGCATATCGAATGGTGTTGTGATATCACCATTTTCACGATAACCATGAACGTATAGATTGTGATTTGCACGGTCAAAGAAGATATCTTTAATGATGTCTTCGAAACCATGGAAGGCAAACAAGACTGGTTTGTCAACTGTGAAGATTGAATTGAATTGTTCATCAGTTAAACCACGAGGATCTACTCTTGGTGATCTCAACTTCAATAGATCAACGACGTTGACATATCTAATTTTAATTTCTGGTTTTTCTTTTCTTAGAATACTGATAGCAGCCAATGATTCAAGGTTAGGTTCTGTACCGGCAGAAGCGATAACGATATCAGGATCACCGTTGTCATTTGATGCCCAGTCAATAACCTTAAGTCCCTTATCAGCTAACTCTTCACCTTCCTCAATTGAGTAGAATTGAGGTCTTGGTTGTTTTGAAGTTACCAATAAGTTGATCTTTTCTTGATCATCCAAAATCTTAGGCATAACAGCAAGCAATGAGTTTGTATCAGCTGGGAAGTATTCACGAATATATTCTGGTTTCTTTTCAGCCAAGTGAGTAATGATACCTGGGTCTTGGTGAGTGTAACCATTATGATCTTGTTGGAAAGCAGTTGATGTAGCGATAACGTTTAGTGAAGGATACTTATTTCTCCAACCCAATTCGTTAGCTTTTCTTAACCACTTGAAATGTTGTGTCAACATTGAATCAACAACTCTTAAGAAAGCTTCGTAACTTGCAAAGATACCATGACGACCTGTCAAAGTATAACCTTCGTTAAATCCTTCAGCTTGATGTTCTGAAAGTTGTGAATCAATAATACGGCCAGCTGGTGCTTCGTATTGATCGTTAGGTTCATGAACAGGTTCCATCCATTGACGAGGACTTGCTTCAAATGCACCATACAAACGGTTAGACATTGTTTCATCAGGTCCAAATAGTCTGAAGTTATCAGGATTATCTTTAATAACACCGTTCAAGTATTTACCTAATTCAATCATATCTTGAGCATTTGTTGCACCACGCTTATCAAACTTCAAAGCATAATTCTTGTAGTCTGGTAATTTAAGAGGCTTAGGATCAACTCCACCATTAACAATTGGGTTCATAGCCATTCTGCTTTGACCCTTAGGTGTGATTGCGGCGATCTCTGGCTTCAAAGTACCATTTTCATCAAATAGTTCATCTGGTTTGTATGATTCCAACCATTCAACCAATTTGTCTGCATGTTGCATATCATTTTGGTCAACAGGAATTGGAATTTGGTGAGCTCTGAATGAGCCTTCAATAGGTTCGCCGTCCCATGTCTTTGGACCAGTCCAGCCCTTAGGTGCACGGAAGATAATAACAGGCCACTTAGGCATCTTAGCTTCTGAAGCTGGATGTTTTCTAGCTTCTTCTTGAATACTCTTGATCTTCTCGATAGCAGCATCAACAGTCTTAGCCATTTCTGGATGCATCTTTTGAGGATCTGTTCCTTCAACGAACATTGGATCCCAACCCATACCTTCGAAGTACTTAGTTAGATCTTCATCACTCTTACGTGACAAGATTGTTGGATTAGAAATCTTGAAACCATTTAGATTCAAGATTGGTAAAACAGCACCATCATCAACAGGGTTAATGAAGACATTTGAGAACCATGAAGCAGCCAATGGGCCAGTTTCAGATTCACCATCACCAATAACTACTGCAGCAATTTCATCAGGGTTATCAAGAATTGCACCAACACCATGTGATAGAGAATAACCTAATTCTCCACCTTCATGCATTGATCCTGGTGTCTCAGGGGCAGCATGAGATGCAACACCACCTGGGAATGAGAATTGCTTGAAAAGCTTTTGCATACCCTTAGTATCTTCTGTAATTTCAGGATAAGTTTCAGTATAGCTTCCATCCAAATATGAGTTAGAAACCATAACTTGCCCACCATGGCCTGGGCCTTCAATATAAAACATTTTTAGTCCGTACTTGTTAATAGCACGGTTCAAATGAGCATAAATAAAGTTTTGACCAGCAATAGTTCCCCAATGTCCAATTGGATGAACTTTAACATCACTAGCTTTTAATTCACGTCTTAATAAAGGATTATCTTTTAAATATAATTGTCCAACAGAAACATAGTTGGCTGCACGCCAATATTTATCAACTAAACTTAAATATTCTTTTGATGAGTAATCAGTCATTACCAGCACACTCCTTAAGTTTTTACAATGTAATCATAACTAGTTTTCAAGTAAAAGTCAACCACTTTTATAATTGGTTCGACCCAATTATTGAAAATGCTTACTTATTACCCAGATCAACGAATGAATCATACTTAAAATACTTGTAATGAAGCTTCATTGTCGAAAATTCGAACGGAGTTCCATCATCTAGGAAGAAAATACCTTCCATGAGACCCACGGGTTCATTAGCGGATAAATTCAGCAATTTCTTCCCTTCTTCATCAGATGGTTGCGCCGAAATTGTTAAGTAAGTTTTATTAACTTCTTTTCCCAACTCAGACTCTACATAATTAAAGATAGATTCGGAAGCAATTTGCTCAGATAATTCCGGAGCTAATTTAATAGGAATATAACCTGTTTCGATCATAAATGGGACATCATCCAAAAAGCGTAAACGTTCAAATGAATAAACGAATTCACTCGGCTTTAAAAACAAGTTGTCTTGTAAATCCTTGTCAGGATGAACTACGTCGAATTTTAATACCTTCACACCCGGCTTTTGTCCGTTTGCGTTGAAACTATCAGTGATACCCAAATTCTTACCACTATAACTAAACGATGATCCCTGTTTTAAATATAGTGGATTGACGAAAGTACCCGAACCTCTTTTTTTAAAAATAATTCCCTGATCAGCCATTAATCCTAAAGCACGTTTGATAGAACTTCGACTGACGCTATAGCTTTCTGCAAGAGAGCGTTCATCGGGCAAGCGCATATCGGAATATTCACCGTCATCAATTGACTTCTTTAAAGATGTAATAATTTTTTGATAAACTAAATCTGCCATAATTTTCCTCGTTTCATAAATTGGAGCGGCCCAATTTTATACATGGTAACTATCTTTCGGGTTCAGTATACCTTATAATCAGTTTCATTTACATACCAGAAAAATATTGGTCTCTTATTTTTATTCATATCAATAACAAAAAGAGTGTTCACATATCGGTTAATATGGACACTCTTTTTTTGAGAATATATTCTAAATTTTATAATCTATTAATTTAATGCTTCGAATTCTTGATCTAAGTTAACTGGGAATTCTTTTGGTTCTTTTTGATTTTTAATCAAGTCATCAGTCATCTTAGTAGCATAAACCTTACGATTACCATAAGGAACAAAGTACATGATCTTATTAGTTAAATCCAATGCTGTTTGATATTGAGTATAGCTTGATTCGCCGTTGGCTTTGATATTAACACCACGAGGAATTGTTACACTATCAAGCATATGTAAGATAGTATTAACAGCCTGATGGCTATCCTTAGGTGTTTCAGTATTTTGACGCATGAAAGCTGTTCTAACGAATCTATCGACAGCAGTATAGCCACCAGGTAATCTGAATGTACCATTTTGACCTAATGGAATAACTTCTTGGTCACCAAATGTCTTAGCAGAGAAGTTAGTCGTTTGAGCACCTAAATAGTTGGCCAAATTAGTCTTGTGCCAATTGTAATCTGGAGTATTAGTCATAACTCCAACTTTATCTTCTTGAAGAGTTAAGCCATTTCCTTCTGGTTCAAGAATGTAAGTAGCACCAGTAGTGTCACTAAAAATCCAATGTAGTGGTTGGTTTTGTTTCATGACACCACGATCTGATTCGATTAAATGAACTTGTTTGAGATTCTCTTTCAAATCTTCAATTGATTTATTATTCCCCAAAGCCCAGAGAATAAATTCTTCAGCAACCAGATTCATTTCCCCTTCAACAGGTTCCTTGTCATATTTAGCAGCGTTGGCAAAGTACAATTCAGCGGCTGACAAACCGTATTCATTGAAACCATCAGCTACCATGTAATTGGCGCCATACTTAGCACCTGTTCCCATGACAGCGTATTTGCTGTTATATTCTTTCTTATCATATGAAGAAACCCATTGATAATTTTCTGGTAAAAATGTTGGACGACCATTTAATTCAAAGGCAAAATCCATTGTTCTGGCTAAAAATTTTGAGCCATCTAAAGCTTCAAGACTGAGACTAGTACACATATATTTTCTTCCTTTCACCGACCTTATTAAAATTATTATTATCTTAATTTTTAACATTATCAAGAATTTTATTTTACGAATTTTAATAATAACTACTTTTTGAATAATATGATAAGCTGACTGTATAAACAGATTTTCTGGAGGTAGATTCATGATTGTAGATATTAAAAAAGCCCAAGACGTATATAAAGACGCCGGGGAAAGTGTTATTTTTACAACATTGATGTTGAAGCGTGACGATTTAGAAGCTAGCCGTGATGCTATTGCTGAATTCTCCGATATGTCTAATTCAATTATTAACAGTATGCGGATTCGTGACCCCGAAGCTCAAGCACATATTGCTTGGGGATTTGGATCAGATGCATAGGATTACCTTTTCCCAAATGCTCCAAAGCCTAAAGAACTAGAAAATTTTAAAGAAATCAAAGGACCTAAATATACAGCTGTTTCGACACCTGGCGATTTATTCATTCATATTCGTTCCAAGAAAATGGCCGTTTGTTATGAACTAATGGATCAATTCATGGAAATTTTACGTCCTATCACAACCGTTGAGGATGAAACTCATGGCTTCAGATATATGGAAGGACGTTCAATTGTTGGTTTCATCGATGGAACTGAGAATCCAGCTGGAATTGAATCAATGGATTACACTCTAATTGACGAAGACCAAGATCCTGAGTTTGTTAATGGCTCATACGCCTTTGCTCAAAAGTATATCCATAATATGGATGCTTGGAAAAAATTAAAAACTGAGGATCAAGAAAAAGCTATTGGTCGCCACAAATTCTCCGATCGCGAATTAGCTGATGAAGAAAAGCTGCCTAACGCTCACAACGTCGTTTCCAAAGATGAAGAAGGCGGTGTTGAACACAAGATTGTCAGAATGAATGTACCATTCTCAGATCCAGCTAAAGATGTAACTGGCACCTACTTCATTGGTTATTCCAAAGATTTTGCAATCACCAATCGTATGCTAACCAATATGTTTACTAAGAGTGACCGTTTACTGGACTTCAGTACTCCAATCACTGGTAATTTGTTCTTCATTCCATCTAAAACTACCTTAGAAAAAATTGCTGACGGGGATTACTAGTGTTCCCTGTGAAACATTTATGAAACAAAAAAAGGAATCATTTCCATTCATATTGGAGTGAAGTGCCCTAAAATTGTTAGACATAATCTAACAACTTTAGGAGCACTTTTTTT
>NZ_AZES01000103.1 GCF_001434985.1 Companilactobacillus paralimentarius DSM 13238 = JCM 10415
TTTTCTATCCAAATTTTTCGTCTGGGTAGAATTCTATTTAATCTTACAATCTACCTCTTATTCTTATATTTTTAATTCTTTCTTTTTCAAATTATCAAGAGATTTCGGCCGCCTCTTTGTTACCTAATCCTGATACGGTCGTTGTACCTGATAGAAATCCTGGTCATTCTTCAGGTTCTAATGGTAATGGTTCTTGGGGTCAACTATTAGATAACAATAATTCTCCTACATTGAAGAATCTAAATATATATTCTGTCAATGAGCCTATCGATAGTAAATACGCTTTTGCTCCTATTCTGACTTCAAATACAGAATATTACATTGTTAATCCGGACGGAAAGGAATCCTTATTGAAAGGTTCAAGAGCCCCTGCCGTCAGAGGATCCGGGGGACCAGTGACATACCGTATATCTAACGTCGGGTATTATAAAGGACAGAGTGTGGATATCCTTTATACTTTATTTGCGGAGAATAAGAGATTAAACGGAAACGTTAATGTATCAAATGCTACTCAACATCTAACATTGGCACCTGTTGGTGACGATACTAACTTTATGTACACGAATATAAATGCATCATCATCGACTTACATTAATAATAATATTATGTATGTTAAATCTGGTACAAAGGATCCTATAAAGGGAATTAACGGAACTATGAACCATGGAAAGTTATCCTATCGTAAAGCTGTTTACATGGATCCTGATGTTTTTCGAGGAGGAAGAGTACCTAATTCTGCGAGAACGGCATCTGGTAGTCAACCCGGTACTGGATATTCAGATCTTTATAATATAAATTCATATAATAAGGGGAGTCTTTTTATTACGGCTAATGCGCCTGGGGGGTATGAATATAAATATAATAATTTCTCAGAATTGTATACGTCTCCAAGTGGTAATATGAATGTTACTTTCTATATGTTCGCTGGAATTGCTTTTTACAATGTTCAAACGACATCAGCATCTCCAATATTGCTCGCTTCGCCTGATGTAATTGGAATTACCAATGATAATTCCGATAAGGGAAATAAGATTAGTTGGAACGTAATTCAGGCGTTTCCATCACAACCAAGTGATACTTATTTAGATAATTATGCGTTACATTTCAAAATACCAAGTGATTTAAATTCTAATGATGTTAGTTTGAAGATTAAAAATTCAGCTGGCACAGATGTTACTGGTGACTTTAATATAGAAAAGGACAATAACGGCAATTATACCGCTACTGCAAAAAGCTTATCGGCTTTAGTTAATAAACAATATACATTTACATTTACTGGAAGTATAACTAAAGATCAGTTGGCAAATGAAGGCTTTTTGAATAACTATTTGGATACAAGCAGTAATGATCCTTACTACATTAAAATGAACGGTGAAGCCTATGCTACATATGGTTTAAAAGGAAACAATTATACCACTAAAAATGATGATGGATCAGTGACATCATCGGCTATTTCTAAAATGGCTATCAATAGTTATAAAGTCGAACCAGAACTTAGTGGATCAATGACTGGAGGACCATACCATGTGGATAATAAGGTTTCATTTTCCTGGATAGCACAAAATGGAAATTCAGATGCTAAATGGGGAGGTTTAGTATTTAAAATCAATATCCCTGAAGGTTTAAATGTTGATCTTAGTTCATTGAAACTTAAATTTGGAAGTGAAGCAGCATATTCGGTTCCAAAATCTAACTATGATTACGACACTTCTAGTGGATTATTGACAGTTCGTTCAAACGATAACTCGTATATTAGTACAGGAGCAGAAACGTTGACTTATGATACTGTAATCGATAATACTGCTAGAGGTAGAACAGTTTCAAAAACAGATACAAGTGTTACTGGTACAGATATGAATGCCTTCTCTAAACCTGGTGATGTTAAGCCAACTGCTTCAACTAATACCTCCTCTACTTCACTTAATGTAGAATCGGATAGTTTTCCCAGTAGTCCATCTTTTGATAAGGATTTTAAAAACATTACGGAGAGTTCTAGAGGCGATGGTAAAAATAGAATAAATGATGTATTGAATTTTGTCCTAACTGCTCAGAATAAGGGTAATGTAAAATATAGTAAGTGGGGGCCTATCATTTTTAAAGATGTTATTCCTAAAGGATTAGATCTTGATAAAGGGTCTCTAAAGTTACAATTAAATAATGACACCACACAAAGTCCTACTAATGTGCAGTATGATGAAAATTCTGATGGAAGTATTACATTAACCGTTAGTACGGATACTGACTTATCAGAAGGAGATAACTTGTCTTTAAATTACAATGCAACTATTGATCCTATTGCTGGTGATCCTAGTTCAGGACTTAGTCCCTTAACAAATAAGGCTTCGGCAAGTGGTAAGGATATTAATGGCTTTGCTAATGGTAGTTATGGGGAAAATATTACAAAGACAGATAGTAAAAAAATTAGTGTTGAACCTAATATTTTGAAAACTAATTTTACCAATCAAAAAAAAAAAGATGATGATTCAGACGATAAATTTTCAGATTCACTCATTGCTAAGTATGGCGATGTTGTGGATTACAAAATAATTTTCAGCGTCAAAGATGGAAGCAGAAGTTTCAAGGGAGGTTCTTTTGCAGGAAAAATACCATCTAGCCTAAGTTTGATAGATAACAGTGTGAATGTTACATATTCCTCTGATGGATCAAGTAATAATTATAAAAATATTGAGAGTATACCTGATATTGAAAAAATTGATTCCGATCAAAATGTAACTATAAGTTTTAAGGCCAAGATAACTCAAAATACGCCTTCGGAAATACAGTATATGCCGCATGTTTTGGAGGATGGTGGCACTACAATGATATATGCAAATGCATCATTGATAGAGCCACAAGACTGGCTAGGATTTGAAGAGACACCTAGTGATATTGATTTTGGTACACATTCGTCTTTTGATTTGAGTAACATTAGCAATATAAAAACAGTTGGTGAACTCAATTTCATGAACTATACAAATGATCCATACTATCAAGTATCTGTTTCATATGATCCTTCAGGAGATTCGGCAATAAAAAATGATGATACCAAACTTCAAGAAGCCGATAGTAAGGGATTATTATTCATTAAGCAAATGGATACTGGTAGGTGGATTCCGATAAATGATAGTGGAGCTATGTTGAATAGTGCAGGATTTAGTAAATTAGGAAATAATTCTCTTACTGAATTTATAGGACCAGGAAAATGGTTGATGAATGCAAATAGAGACGGCCTTAAATCAGGTGTCTATTCTGGAAAAATAACGTGGAGCGCTATTGATGGAATTCCTAATAATTAATAAGTGGACTTGAAAATATTATAAAAGCGTATAGGTAAGTGCTATTACTAGTATTGAGAGTCTGGGAAAAATTACAAATAAAAGAAGATTCAGAAATTGCTTTGATTTCTGAATCTTCTTTTTTGTGTACATGAATTTAGAAAGTTTTTGTTAGTTATTGAAAACTTGAAATAGAGTTGCTTACAATAGAAGAGAAAGTTATGCTTTAAGAGATTGATGAACTTACTTTTTCAAGTTAATAAAAATAAGTGGATTTCTAATTTTAAAGTGTTGATATATCAGTCTTTTCTTAGTGTGCTCCCCATATACATGGGGATGATTCAGACTGGGTTAAATAGTGAATTGACATACAGTAGTGCTCCCCATATACATGGGGATGATTCTATAGTTTTGTATGCTATCACCTCCCTAAAATCGTGCTCCCCATATACATGGGGATGATTCTGTCAAAGAAGACGTAATCAAGTTTATCAAAGAAGTGCTCCCCATATACATGGGGATGATTCTGGCAGCCATCGTCACTGTCTTGCCCGAACCGGGTGCTCCCCATATACATGGGGATGATTCTACCAAAGAGCCACATGCACCACTGTCCTCTGAGTGTTCCCCATATATATGAGGTGATTTTCAAATAAAAAAAGATGCCTATGTCAAAACACTGAATGCTTTGATATGGGCGTCTTTTATTGTGTAATGTGTCGTTGATGGAAAATACCGAAGCCTTTAATTGCGAGACTGGAGATACCGACTGACATGACAGCTAGTAGGAAAGAAATTAAATCATTTAAGGCAAAGTTTCCTAAACAAACTAATCCATCAATAATGAATAGACTGATATATTTATCTACACCGAAGTTTTTATGAATAATCATTGGGGGAACTGTTGTCCCACCACTAGACATGTTGAGAGTATAAAGAATAGCTAAACCAATTCCAAAAATGATACTTCCTACTATAATAGAGATTACTCGATTATTAGGAATTAAATTGTAAACCGGTGTGATATATAGCAAGAGGGGAAGCATGAAACTTCCAATTGCTAATTTAATGGTGGTTTGTCGATCTAAATGTATGTAAGCCAGTACTAACATCACAATATTTATGGAAAGAACCGAGATGAATGTTGGGATTTTCCACCCTGCCTGTAGCAAGATGGCGATACCTGTAGCACCACCAGCCGCTATACTATGCGGTTCGAAGAACATATTAAGACTAAATGCGATAAGTTCCAAAGCAACTAACATTATTAGTAGTTTTGCGGACGTTCTCTTTTTATTCTTCATACATACTAATATATCATGAATATATAGGAATAGATAGTAAAAGTACCTGATACCTAAAAAATAAAATTAATGATTATGTTTCATAAGTATTACTAAAATTACATTATGGCCTTAAATTGTAACTTTGTGGTTGCTGTCATGTAACACTGGGCTGTTAGTATAGCACCATAGCAAATGAGAGCTAAACAAATTTAAAATTAAGGATGTAATTAATTCATGAAAAAAGTTTTATCTATCGCTTTATTAAGTACAGTAGCATTAGCAGGGGTATTCACTTCAACAAATACTGCTCAAGCCGCAGTTTCAACTGGAAATAACCAAGTTAAAGTTGAAAAAGGTGATTCTTATAAGAGCATTGCTGAAGCTAACGGAATTAGTATTTCCGCACTTGAACAAGCAAATGGCCGTGAAGTTGGCGGATTTGACTTGATTTTCCCAGGAGATATTATTACATTACCTGGTTCAACATCAACAGCAACAACTACAACTGATAATACAGATACACAAGCATCACAAAATGTATTACCTACAACACAAACATCAACAGATACTTCAACACAAGCATCTACTGATACACGAAGTGCTGATACTACATCAACACAAGATACAAGTGCCCAACAAGCAACTACACAAAGTACAACAGATACAAGTTCACAGGCAACAACACAAGCTGCTTCTACACAAACAACAAGTACAACATCAACAACAGCTAGTGGTACATTCAAAATTAGTTTCTATGATCCATCTGTTTTAGGTTCAAATATGGGTTACGGTGGTGTTGCTGCCAATCTTTCAGTATTCCCTAAGGGTACACAATTAAAGATTACATTGGCTGACGGAACTGTATTATACAGAACTGTAAATGATACAGGAACATTTGCTAACTCAAATTCACAACAATTGGATGTTGCTATGCCTAGTTCGTCAATTCCTTCATATGGTGTAACTACAGCTTCAGTTGAAGTAATTTCTTAATCATTGGAAAAATATAAAGACAATTGTAAAAGTCTCTCTATTAATTTAGAGAGACTTTTTTAATAAATACTTATTTTTTTCTAATATTTATTAGTGTTAGAAAATAAATTTATAATTTTTTTATTTTTAAAAAAATATAATTTATTCGTTATAAAAGTTGTCACGATAGACTTGGATAAAGGTTATAAAACGGGCATTTTACTAAATATCATGTTATAAATGACACTTGGCATAAAAACACAAAATTAGAAAATTGACCAGAAAAACTTATTTTTATTGATTGACAATTTAAAAATTAGATTGTATTATCAAATCATCAATTAACAAAAGACATTTATTAAACAAAGTGATCGGGGGAAGTAATTCAACCTCGTTAGTACAGAAAACCTCTATTTGCTGAGATGAGGGCGACGATTTGAATGAAAATGACCCGTGATTGGTGCGCTGAATCCTTTCGGATAAAGATGCAATGGTTGGTACCCTTTACAGTACACGCGTATAGAAATTTTGTACGTTGTTAAGGGGATAAGTGTAAATTTATTCCGAATTAGAATGGTACCGCGCAATAGCCGCTTCTAAACATGAACATAGTCTGTTCATGTTTGGAAGTGGCTTTTTTGTTTTTATAGATATTTTTGGTTAGTTAAGAAACAAGTAAGGTGGGAAAAAAATGAGTAAATTTAAGAATTTGGGTAAGGTAATCCTATTAGCTTTTACAGCATTATTTATTTTTGTATTAGCTGGTTGTGGTAACCAAAACAAGGAACAAACAGTTAAAGTCGGAATCAATCCTTCAGATGCTGCAATTTGGAAAGTAGTAAAGAAAAATGTAAAGAGTGAAGGTATCAACCTAAAGGTCGTTGAATTTAATGATTACAATCAACCTAATACGGCTTTGGTTCAAGGGGAAGTTGATATCAACGCTTACCAACACACATTCTTCTTAAATTCATGGAACAAGGCACATCATTCTGATCTAGTATCAATTGGTAAAACAGTTATTCAACCAATGGCTCTATATTCACACAAGATCACAAAGCTTAGTCAATTAAAGAATGGCGCTAAAATTGCTATTCCTAATGATGCTTCTAATGAAGCTCGTGCATTACAATTGCTAGAAGCTAATGGACTTTTGAAACTTGATAGTGGTGTTAAGTTACCATCAACAAAGAACATCAAGGAAAACAAATTGAACTTGAAGTTTACAACACTTGATGCTGCACAAACAGCTCGTTCATTAGATGATGTCGATGCCGCAATCGTCAATGGTAATGTTGCTAGTGATGCTAAGCTTGATCCATCAAAGGCTGTTGTAACTGAAAAAGTTAACAAGAAATCACAACCTTGGATTAATATCATTGTTACTCAAAAGAAGAACAAAGATAATAAGACTTACAAAAAAGTCGTTAAGGCATTCCAAACAAAGTCAGTTGCTAAAGAAATCAAGAAGGTTTACGGCGAAAGTGCTGTACCAGCTTGGAATAAGTAAAATGTTTTAAAAATTTGAGGAGGTTTTCATATGTCAAAATTATCAGATCCATTAATTCAGAAGTCGATTGAAGATTTAAAACAATATATTGCACTACCATCCGTTTCAGCAAAGAATCAATCCATTACTGAGACAGCCGAATTCCTTAAGAATTTACTACAAGACTTTGGAGCAGATGCAACGGTTTGGGATGAATATGAATATCCAGTTGTTTTTGCCGAAATTAAACCTAAGAAGCCAAGTAATACCACAATTCTTATTTACAATCATTACGATGTTCAACCGGAAGAACCAGTAGAACTTTGGAACTCAGATCCTTTTGAGTTAAAGATCACTGATGATAAGTTCATTGGACGTGGAGTTTCCGATTGTAAAGCTGATTTGATCAGTCGAATTACTGCTTTGAAGATTTATCGTCAAGAACATGGTGACTTACCTTGTAATATTAAATTCTTAGTTGAAGGACAAGAGGAAGTTGCTAGCCGTCACTTGGAAGATTATTTGAAGAAATATTCCGATAAGTTATCTGCTGATTTGATAATTTGGGAGTCAGGATACAAGAATGAAAAAGAACAATTTAATTTCACTGGTGGTAATAAAGGTGTTTTATGTTTTGAACTAGAAGCAACTTCTGCCAATATTGATCTTCATTCATCATTTGCTGCTGTAGTTGATTCAGCTACATGGAGATTAGCTCAAGCATTAGATGCTTTGAGAACTCCAGAAGGTGATATTAAGATTCCTGGTTTCTACGATGATGTTGTTGAACCTTCTCAAAGAGAAATTGATTTAGTTAATAAAGCTACTACACCTGATTTGAAATCTAAATGGGACTTACAAGTACCATTGTTGAAGAACAAGTCAGTTAATTACAATTTGACATTTAATCCTACTATTAATATAGAAGGAATTAGCAGTGGTTGGGAAGGCGAAGGAGTAAAAACTGTTACTCCTAAAGCTGCTAAGGCTAAATTGGAATTCAGATTGGTACCTAATCAAGATCCACATGATCTTTTTGATAAGTTAACTAAATATTTGAATGATCAAGGTTTTAAAGATATTAAGGTTAAGTATCTATTGGGTGAAAAGGGTTATCGTTGGGATCTGGACAGTCCAATCGTTAACAAGTTAATTGGAACCGCCGAAGATTTCTTTGGTGGAGCTGATAAAGTTGAGGCTTTACCATCAAGTCCTGGTACTGGTCCAATGTACTTATTAAATGAATATACTCATGCCTCAATTGTTTCAACTGGTGTAAGTTATTCTAAGGCTGGCAATCATGCCCCTAACGAAAATATTAGAATTAAAGATTACCTAGATTTCATTGATTTCTTTGATCAATTCTTGGGTAAATTAAGGGAGTAATTATTATATGGCAGAACAAAATGGGATAATTCAGCTAAAAGATATTGATGTTACTTTTCATAATGAAGGCAAGACAATTGAAGCTGTGAAAGACGTTTCGATTAATGTTAATAAAGGTGATGTGTTTGGTGTTATTGGATACTCTGGTGCCGGAAAAAGTACTTTGGTTCGTGTAATCAATTTATTACAAAAACCAACTTCTGGAACAGTTGTAGTTAATGACCAAAACTTAACACAATTGAGTGCTAAGGATTTACGTAAAGCACGTCGCAATATTGGAATGATTTTTCAACATTTTAATTTGATGAATTCATTAACCGTTTATGGAAATGTTGATTTTCCACTACGTGATTCAGGATTGAGTAAGGCTGAACGTAAACAAAAAATTGATAAATTGTTGGATATAGTTGGTCTATCTGATCGTGCTAAGAACTATCCATCTCAATTATCAGGTGGTCAAAAACAACGTGTTGCGATTGCTCGTGCTTTAGCAAATGATCCCGAAATTTTGATTTCAGATGAAGCCACTAGTGCTTTGGATCCAAAAACTACCACTGAAATTTTGAATCTACTAGGACGTTTGAATGAGGAATTAGGTATCACGATCGTTATCATCACACATGAAATGGATGCTATCAAACAAGTATGTAATCGTGTTGCGGTTATGGAGAATGGTGAATTGATTGAAGAAGGTAGTTTACTTTCAATCTTCGGTAATCCTAAGCAACAACTTACAAAAGACTTTGTTAATACATCTACTCATATCGGTTCAGTTCTTGATGAAATCAGAAGTAGTGGAATTGTTGATAAACTTTCTGGTCGCCTGATCGAATTGAATTATATCGGTGATTCAACTAATGAACCAATCGTTGTTGAACTTTATAAACGTTTCCAAGTTGAAGCTAATATTCTTTTCAGTAATATTGAAAGATTGCAGAGTACCACAGTCGGAATTATGTTGTTTGCTTTGACGGGTGACGATGACAAAGTTGAACAAGCTATTCAATACTTAAATAGTTTGAAAGTTAATGTTAAAGAAATATCTTTAAAGAAAGAGGGCGAATAATTCATGGCAGATTTAGTAAATAAATTTCTTCCTAACGTCGTAGCTAATTGGGAAGGTGACAATGGTTTTGTAGTAGCCATTTGGCAAACACTTTATATGACATTTGTCAGTGCATTATTTGCTGGAATTATCGGAATTATCTTAGGAATTCTGCTAGTTGTTACAGCTGATGATGGAATTACTCCACATAAAACTTTTTACACTTGTTTAGATAAGTTGGTTAACCTATTTAGATCAATACCATTTATTATTCTATTGGCCGTAATTGGACCATTTACAAAGTTGATCGTTGGTCAAACAATTGGACCTACTGGTGCATTGGTACCATTAGTTATCGGAACAGCACCATTCTTTGCTAGACAAGTCCAATTAGCATTAGTTGAAGTTGATCATGGTGTGATCGAAGCTGCCGAGGCAATCGGTCTTTCACCAATTAAAATTATTTTTAGAGTTTACTTGCGTGAAGGTCTACCAGAATTGATCCGTTCAGGAACTCTAACAATTATTAGTTTAATTGGTTTAACTGCCATGGCCGGTGCTGTTGGTGGTGGTGGTCTTGGTAATATGGCCATCTCTGTTGGTTATCAAAGATTTGAAAATGATGTAACTATTGTATCTATGTTATTTATTTTAGTTTTAGTATTCGTTATTCAAGGACTTGGCGATTTTGCTGTTCGTAAACTTGAACATTAGATAACAAGTTGATCGGAAAAGTAACTTATTAAGTTTTGTACAGAAAGCCTCAGGTGCTGAGATGGGGACAAAATAATAAGTGAAAATGATCCGTGATTGGTATCCCTGAATTTTTTAAGGGATGATGGTCGGTACCCATTATCGTACACGCATGCAATGCATGTTATTAAGGAAAGCAGATGTGAGTTTGCTTTTAAAATAGAATGGTACCGCGCAAAAGGCGCTTCTATCTTAGACAAATGATGTCTAGTTAGGAGCGTCTTTTTGTATATAGGGGTTTTAAATAAGAGGAGGAGTTTCATTATGAAAAATAATAAAATTAAAGCTATTTTTTTGCTAGTTGTTGCCACATTCAGTTTGTTCTTGTTAGCAGGTTGTGGAAGTAATTCTTCAGCCAGTTCAACCAAAGAAAAGACTGTAAAAATAGGTATTACAGGTTCTGATGATGAGGTATTAAAAGCCGTCGCTAAGAAAGTCAAAAAAGAGGGTATCAACATTAAAATTGTTGAATTTTCAGATTACAGTCAACCAAATACTGCTTTGGATCAAGGTGAAATTGATTTGAATGCCTTCCAAACAGTTATCTTCCAAAATGATTGGAACAAAAAACATAAGACACATATCGTTTCAATCGGTTCAACTGTAATTGCACCAATGGCTCTATATTCAAAGAAGATCAAGAAAGTTAGTCAAATCAAGAATGGTGATAAAATTGCCGTTGCCAACGATGCCACAAATGAAGCCCGTGGATTGACATTACTAGAAAGTGCTGGCTTGATTAAGTTGGATAACGCCAAAGTTCCTGGTTTAAAGGATATTACAGAAAACAAGTTGAACCTAAAAATCACACCATTAGATGCTGCCCAAACGGCCAAATCAATGGATGATGTTACAGCTTCAGTAGTTAATAGTGGAGTTGCTAACGATTCAAAACTAGATCCTAAGACAGCCGTTTATAGAGAAAAAATCACAGCTAAGTCAAAACCATATGTAAATATTATTTCAGCTAATAAGAAAGACAAAGATAATCCTACATACAAGAAGATCGTTAAAGCATATCAATCAAAAGATATTGCCAAAGTTATTAAGAATGAATTCCACGGATACGAACAACCAGCTTGGAATTATAAAGTATTGAATTAGAGGGTGGAACAAGGTCGGTTAGCCTATGAGGACTTACCTAAGTAATGGAATTATACGCGAACTGTGCGTATGATTTCATTACTGTAGTAAGCCGGAAGAGGTTGCCATTGTGGAACTCGTTTTAAATTAGAGAGGGGGTGGAGAATGACGGTTAGATTCTGTAGCAAAGCACAGGAAGCTGTCATTCGGAACCTGTTTGCTGCATACTTGAGGATAAAAATAAATATCACAATCCCCAAAGACCAAAATTAGCAGATTATCGAGTATCAAAAGAGAAGGCTTTAAACTACCACCAAAAAAACGTCTAGAATAATTTCTAGACGTTTTTTTGTAACGAAAGATAATACATTTTACAAAATTTATTTTAAAATAGAGATAACAAGTAAAGCAAAGTCAGGGATATATATGAAAGATTTAGGGACAGTTATCAAAGAACTGCGAAAAGATAGGAAACTTACGCAAAAAGAATTAGCAGAGGGTATTTGTGCTCAATCGATGTTGTCAGCTATTGAAAATAACGTTTATGTTCCTAATGCTAATTTATTGATCAAGTTAGCCACTAAATTGGAAGTAAGTCTGGACCAAGTTAGTTTGGCAACCAATTTTCCTATTAGTTCAAAGTACAATTTCAATGATAAGGTGGATGATCTCTGTAACAATCATCAGTATCAGGAATTGTATGATTTTTTGATGCAGGATAAAGTTTTGAATAATTTGAAGACTAGTTTACAAATGCAAGCTTATTACTACTATTTAGGAGTGGCTCAGTTACAGACCAATGCTATTTCTGAAGCTAAACGGTCATTGGATTTATCACTGGCAGAGGTTAATTCTAAACATCCAAACACTTTGGGACGTTTGGCATATATGGCTATTGGTTATGTTCATAGTTTGGAGAATCAAAAAGATTTGGCAGAGGAATATATTAATAAGGCTTTTAGAAATTGGGATGAATTTTCTTATGAAGAAAATCAAAATGCTCTTTATTACTTGGCTGCATTGATTTATTTCAAACTGAATGATTATCAAGATTCGACTGCCTATATAGCCGATGGAATTGGCTTTATCGCAAAGCATAATTCTCATTATATGTTAGCCAATTGTTATTTTCTGTTGGCTCGTTTGGCATTGGTAGCTCACAATGATGATGAACGTCTAGAAGCTAATAGACGTAAGGATTTGTTTACAGAACTGTACGGTGAAAATATTTTTGAAAAATTTTAAAATATCAGAATACTGATTTTTGATTTGAGACCAAATTTCGTAAGATGACTCTATAAATTAGATAGGGGATGCTCTTATGAAAAAATTATTTACTAATAGTATTGAAATCAACTCTGATCTTAAAACAGTGACGGATATTTTGGCAAATGCTTTTACGTTAACTAAATGGAATTATGCCATTTCGGAAGTTACTGAAGTTGTCACTGATGAATTCGCAATTCATCGTAATGAACCAGCTGTAAATCAAGATGAAATTGTAACAGTTGAACAAACTGATAATGAAGTAGTTTATGTAAGTAGGGGTGGAAAACTAGAATATCAATTAGTTTTTCAAATTTTCCAAACTGATGGCCATGTATTAGTAACAGAGACCCTTTATGTGTTGAATAATTTTAGTTTGCCAAAAGCTTTGATTGCTCCAATTACTAAAAAGGCGTTTAACCAAAATTTACAAGCTTTAAAAAAACTGATTGGAGCATAAAAAAAGTGTAATCACTTTGGGGTGATTACGCTTTTTGTGTTTGATATTTAGGCTGTACGATAAATAGAGTTGATAGGCATTTTGCCATCAACTCTATTTTTGT
>NZ_AZES01000010.1 GCF_001434985.1 Companilactobacillus paralimentarius DSM 13238 = JCM 10415
TAAACGCGGTTCTGAATGTCTCTTAAAACCTGTCTCAAATATTGACTTCAATCCATGATTCATTGAAGTCGTTGGTTGTTCCATTTGGAACATTGTTGATAATGGCTCCTTTGACATTATGGCTATTGGCACCAGCAGGTTCTTTCATTGGTAATTATTTGATTAAATTTATTCTTTGGTTCTATCAGACAACTGGATTCCTAGGTGTAGCAGTACTTTCTGCTGCATTCCCTTGGATTGTTATGACAGGAATGCATTCGGCATTTATGCCTTATTTGGTTCAAGCATTTGCCTCAGTTGGAAATGATCCTTTAATACTTGTTGCTAATTTTGTAAGTAATTTGGACCAAGGTGCAGCTGCCTTGGCTGTTGGAGTTAAGACACATCACAATGAAAAATTACGTTCTACTGCATTTACTTGTGGTATTACAGCAATTGTCGCTGGAGTAACTGAACCGGCTATGTACGGTATTAACTTTAAATATATGAAACCAATGATTGGTGCTATGATTGGAAGTTTCTTTGGTGCTGGCTTTGCAGGATTCATGGGTGTTAAAGCTTTTGCATTAGCAGGTAGCGCTGGACTATTTGGAACACCAGTATTTATTGGGAACAGTATTATGACCTTAGTATGGGCCTTATTAGGCATGTTAATTGGAATGATTATTTCATTTATCGCAACATTAATCCTGTATAAAGAAGAAGGACCAGAGGTTTCGGATCAAAAAGATTCTAATAAGAAGGCTGTAGAAGCAACAGTCAGTGATGCTGTAACTGCTTAATAATTCAACAATGGAGGACTTCTCATGAGTAAATTTCCAAATAATTTTTTCTGGGGTGGTGCGACAGCCGCTAATCAATTTGAGGGTGGTTATAAAGAAGGAGGTAAGGGATTATCAATTCCTGATACCTTAACTCTTGGAACGAAAGATACCGATCGTGAATATCACTATCCAATTGATGAATCCAAATATACTTATCCTTCACATAAGGCTTCTGATTTTTATCATCACTATAAAGAAGATATAAAGTTATTAGCCGAGGCGGGATTAAATATGTATCGTATGTCTATCCAGTGGTCAAGGATTTTTCCGAATGGTGATGAGGATAAACCTAATCCAGAAGGAATTGCTTTTTATCGGAATGTATTTGAAGAATTAAAGAAATACAATATCGAGCCGTTGGTGACAATTTCTCATTATGAATTGCCATTAGGATTAGCTGAAAAATATGACGGATGGGCTAATAGAAAGTTAATAGATCTTTATGTCCATTATGCCAATACATTATTTACAGAGTATAAAGGATTAGTTCGTTATTGGTTAACATTTAATGAAATCAATTCTCTATCAATGCCATCCGGAGGATTTCCAGTGGGTGGAATAAAGTCTATTGCAGGTGGTCACGGAATGACTACTCAAATTGAAGAAACGTCTGTACAAATGAGTACACGTTTTACTGCTTTACATAATCAATTCATCGCTAGTGCCAGAACTGTAAATTTAGCTCACGCGATTGATCCTGAAAATAAAGTTGGATGTATGATTGCCGGAATGACCTCATATCCATTAACACCCAAACCCGAAGATATGTTGGCATGGCAAGAAAAAATTCAACAAGGACTTTTCTTCTGTCCAGATGTTCAAAGTAATGGTGAATACCCGTACTATATGAATCGATTCTTTAGAGAAAATGGTATTGTCATTTCTAAGGAAAAAGGTGACGACGAAGTATTAAAGAATGGAACCGTTGATTTTGTGACATTTAGTTATTACCCTACTGGGTGTGTACAAGCTAAAGAAGAAAAGAAGTCGAATGGAGCCATTAATGCTTTTGGAACGCCGAATCCATACTTAAAGAAATCACAGTGGGGCTGGAATATTGATCCAGTGGGATTGAGATTTTATTTGAATGAATTCTATCGTAGATATAAAAAGCCAATTATGATTACAGAAAATGGATTGGGTGCGGAAGATAAGCTAGAAAATGGTAAGATACACGATCCATATCGAATCGAATATATGCGTCAACATGTAGAGGCAATGTCAGAAGCCATTAAAGATGGGGTAAACTTAATCGGATATATGCCTTGGGGAATAATTGATTTAACTGCTGCTTCAACAGGTCAAATGAGTAAGAGATATGGAATTGTCTATGTGGATGCTGATGATCAGGGAAGAGGGACTTTTGATCGATATAGAAAGGATTCTTTTTACTGGTATCAACAGGTAATAAATAGTAATGGAGCTAATTTAGAATAATTTTATTTGAAGGAGAATAGTATGTCATTTAAGAAAGATTTCTTGTGGGGTGGCGCAACGGCTGCTAATCAATTTGAAGGTGGATACAATGAAGATGGAAAGGGATTAAGTACTGCTGACGTTATGACTGCAGGTACTTATGAAACTCCTCGTCATATTACATGGCGTAATCCTGATACGGGTGAAACTGGATTTTCAGAATTAAAATTTGGTGGTGGAAAGTTTGTTCCTGAAGGTGCCCAGGCAGCTGTTTTAGATGGTGAATATTATCCTAGCCATGTAGCATCTGACTTTTATCATCACTATAAAGAAGATATTAAATTGATAGCCGATATGGGTTATAAAACTTATCGTATGTCAATTAATTGGTCAAGAATTTTTCCAAATGGGGACGATGAAACTCCAAATGAAAAAGGCTTAGAATTCTACGATCATGTTTTTGATGAATTGAATAAATATCATATTGAACCTCTAGTAACGTTGTCTCACTATGAGACTCCTTTGAATTTAGCTAATAAATATAATGGCTGGGCAAGTAGAAAATTAATTGATTTCTTTGTTAAGTATGCTAAGACCGTTTTTGAAAGGTATAATGGTAAAGTTAAATATTGGTTAACATTTAATGAAATAAATTGTATGGATATGATGCCTTTTGTTGCAGGCGGACTTCTTGATGGAAGTGTTCAAAATCGTGCACAGGGTGCGCACAATCAATTTGTTGCTTCCGCTTTGGCAGTAAAACTGGGCCATGAAATTAATCCTGATTATAAGATTGGTCAAATGTTAGCTTATGGACAAATTTATCCATATACGGCTGATCCTGCTGACCAATTTAAGGCCTTGAAACAAATGGATGATACTTTGTTCTATTCGGATGTTCAAACTGGTGGTCATTATCCAGCATCACGTATTAAATATTATGAACGAGAAGGCGTGAAATTAGACGATAAACCTGAAGACTATGAGTTGTTAGCTAAATATTCAGCTGATTTCTTAAGCTTTTCTTGTTATACGTCAAATGTGGTTACTACACATGAAGATGTGGGACAGGATGCCGGTAATCTACAGATTGGTGTTAAAAATCCTTATTTGAAGACATCGGATTGGGGTTGGGCTACTGATCCATATGTACTTAGAATGGCCTTGAATACACTTTACGATCGTTATCGTAAACCATTATGGATTGTTGAAAATGGTTTGGGAGCCGTTGATGAAATTTCAGAAGACGGCAAGATTCATGATCCATATAGAATTGAATATCTTCGTGAAAATATAGCCTCTATGAGAGATGCAGTTACAATTGATGGTGTTGATTTGATGGGTTATACAAGTTGGGGATGTATTGATTTGGTTTCTGCAGGAACTGGTGAAATGAAGAAACGTTATGGTTATATTTATGTAGATCGCAATAACGATGGCAGTGGTTCATTGAAGAGAATTCCTAAGGACTCCTTCTATTGGTATAAGAATGTTATTGAAACTAATGGTGAAAGTTTAGATTAGATTATTGGATTAAAGACTACTTTTGAAATAGAAAGTGGTCTTTTTATTATAATTTTTCTAATAACTCCTCTAGATTAAACCCAACTTTAATCCTATACTGGTTTTATATAAGGGAGGGAACGAAATGAAAAATCCAAGTTCCGATTGTACTGAAATTCTAGTTGGTAAAGCCGCTAGTATGGATGGTTCCACTATAGTTGCTCGTAATGAAGACGGCTATGGCCCAATTAATCCGATCAAATTTGTTGCACATGCTGCTAAAGATCAAGAAGATGCATTTTATATTTCTAAGACGACAGGTGTAAAAGTTCCGCTACCTAATCATGCTTATCGTTATACAGCAACCCCACAAGCTGATCAAAGTGATGGTCAATATGAAGAAGCTGGTATCAATGAATTGAATGTTGGTATGAGTTCAACTGAAACAACTGCTACTAATGCCCGTGTTTTGGGTTACGATCCATTAGTTCATGATGGTGTTGATGAAGAAGCTATGCTAACTTTGGTATTGCCTTATGTAAAGACGGCTAAAGAGGGTGTTCTTCGTTTAGGGGAATTACTTGAAGAATATGGTACTGGAGAATCAAATAGTATTGCCTTCAATGATAAAAATGAAGTTTGGCTTTTAGAAACAGCAGGTGGACATCACTGGGCTGCTATGCGTTTGCCAGATGATGCTTATGCTATTGTTCCTAACCAAACTGTTATGGAAGAGGTTGACGTTAGCGACCCCGAAAACTATTTGATTGCGACTGACCTAATTGATTTTGTTGAAAAGCATCACTTGAATCCAAATCCTGATCACTTTAACTTCCGTGAAATTTTTGGAACACAAAGTGAAGCTGATGCCTATTACAACACTCCACGTACATGGTATGGTCAAAAATTATTTAATCCTGAAATTGAACAAGAACCTACATCTCAAAAGATGCCTATGGTTAGAAAACCAAGTAAGAAGATTGCAATTGAAGATGTAGAATACTTCTTGTCATCACACTATAACGGTACTAAGTATGATCCATTCGGTACCTTTGCTTCTGGTACAGCAAACGAACAACGTCAATTCCGTTCTATTGCAATGGATCGTAATCAAGCATCATCAATACTTCAAATTAGAAATGATGTTGATGATAATCATGCCGCTATCCAATGGTTGGCATTAGGATTCTTTGCATATAGTCCATACGTTCCATTCTATACAAATATTACAGATACTCCTGAAGACTATAAGAATACGACAAATGAAGTCTCAGTTGACAATATGTATTGGTTAGAAAAAACTTTGTCCGTTATGATCGAACCTCATTACCATGAATATTCGGATATGGTTCACGCATATTTGGACGCTTGCCAATCATACGCTCGCCAAAGAATTGAAGTTACTGATGAAGTAATTGATGGTTTTAACAATGATGTCTCACAATTCTTGACTTCAAGCAATATGAAGACAGCCGCTGAAGTAACAAAACGTACACATCAGTTATTCAATGATTTGGTTAAAAAAGGTTTGATGTTATCCAAGACAACTTGGGAAAAGGGTCAAAACTTATAGTATTTATAGATTGATAAATAAAAGCTAATCTTATTAGAGATTGGCTTTTTTTATTGACTAAAGCCAGATTTGATTTAGAATTTGATAATAAATCAAATTGGTGATATTCATGAAAAAAAGAAATTTATTAATAACTCTGTGTATAATTATTTTCGGTCTTATAACGATAACATCGTGTTTGCAACAAGAAGTTTCTGCTGCCACAAATAATCAAAGTCAGAAGCGCCAGATACCAACGTTATTCTTTCATGGTTTTGGTGGTACAGTTCATTCAATGGATTATTTAATTGATCAATCTCAGGCTGATGGCTTTGCTACAAGAACTTTGACTATTTTTGTTCACCTAAAGGAAAGTTAAGCTTTGATGGAAGATGGCCTAAATCAGCTAAGAATCCTGAAATTCAAATTTTATTTGGTAATAATCATGAATCTGATTATCATCAGACTGCTAAGTGGATTAATTCAATAGTGAAGATGTTACATCGTAAGTATGGCGTTACAAGATTTAATGCAGTGGCTCATTCTTGGGGTAATAACGCCGTTATGTATTATCTTGAAAAGTATAGTGATAACAAGGATCAACCTCAAATAGATTCACTAGTTAATATTGCAGCACCAATGCAAGTTTTAAATCATAATATTTATCGTCGCAACGATTGGCGTTATTCACCACAATTAACTAAGGATTTTAGATCTTATATGGCTCCTGATTCAGTGATTCATAAATTGCATATTCGTGAATTGAATATTATGGGACAATTATCAATGAAAGATCATTTTGATAAGGCAGTCCCTGTATCCTCTGCTAAATCTCTAAAGAAAGTTTTCAAAGGCCCACATCAAACATATGAGGCACGTCTTTTCACTGGTCATAGGGCCGAACACAGTGCTCTGACAAGACGAAATCCACGTGTGCTGCATGATATTGAAAGTTTTCTTTGGGAAAGAAATAAGTAATTAAATTTACATAACAAATTCATTAATTTGTCACATTTCTTTTGTAAAGTT
Source organism: Companilactobacillus paralimentarius DSM 13238 = JCM 10415 (assembly GCF_001434985.1). Taxonomy (GTDB): domain Bacteria; phylum Bacillota; class Bacilli; order Lactobacillales; family Lactobacillaceae; genus Companilactobacillus; species Companilactobacillus paralimentarius. The sequence goes on from NZ_AZES01000010.1 coordinate 6,325, forward strand.
CTTGTTATCGAAACTTAATTAGAAATGATAGGTGACAGGATGAATTTCTTAATAATGGTAGTAATTTTTATAGCAGGATTGTGTTTAATAATGTCAGGCAGTCATATGAAAAGTAATGTTATCTCTAAATTATTTTACTTCATTGGCACATTTAGTGTTTTGTTGGCAATGTACATTGCTTGGCCAAAATAAAAAGCATGTTCAATGCGTGAACATGCTTTTTGATTTATTCAATTGAAATTAATTGTACGTTGTTAACGAAATTCGATTGTTTTAATTTATCAAGAAGATTGTCAATCGTGCCATTCAGATGACTAATATCCAAAGAAATTACAACGGTAGCAATATTATGGATTGGAATGTTTTGATTAATAGTCAAAATGCTTGCATTAGATTCGGAAATATCCACTAAAACCTTAGATAGGATTCCCTGTTCATGATGTAACATCATTGAAATAACGGCTTTACGATCGGTCATTTCCTCATCAGGTAAAAAAACTAAGTCCTTATATTTGTAGTAAGTGCCACGACTGATTCCAACTTCTTTCACAGCTTCACTGACATTATGAACTTTTCTAGTCTCAAGCAAGTTGCGCGCTTTAATTACTCTATCGAAGGATTCAGGAAGAATAGAACTGTCGACAATATAGTATTTTTCCATTGCTAAGCTCCTTAATTGTACTTCATATCCCTTAAATTATATCATTTCATTAAATTCATTTTAGCAAAGTTTCAAAAATAAGTTGTTGAACTGTATAAGTCCGCTAATTTTTGCTATTCTAAAGTTGATTGGAGATGTTAATTTGAAAACGTTAATAATTGTTTCTCATCCGGAAATAAATAACTCGCAAACACAGCAATTCTTGATGCAAGGAGCAAAGTTATTTGATGTTACATGGCATCATGTTGAAGGATTGAAAAAAATTGATGTCGATAATGAACAGAAATTGTTAAGAGCTGCCGACAGAATTATTTTTCAATTTCCGCTTTATTGGTATGCTGCCCCTGCGGGCTTAAAAGATTGGGAAGATAAAGTTTTGACTCGTAATTTTATTTATGGTGATGGTAATGACAATTTACGTGATAAAGAATTTGGAATCGTTGTTAGTACCGGTATGCCACTTAAAGAATTTAGACGAGGTGGAACTGAAAATATTACAATTGATCAAATCATGGCACCACTGCGTGCTATCGCTGACCGTGCTAAAATGGAAAACTTGCCAGTTTTCGTTATTTCGCAATTTCAATATCTAAAAGAAGAACAACAAATGCAGACGTTGATTGATTACCAACGTTACCTGACTCAGAAGTATCCTGATACGTTAGATAATCGTCAGGAATGGTTTGAACAGGAGTTTGCTGATCGATTGAAGACCCTCGATGAAACGAACTGTACAGAGTGCGAAACAATTTTGAATACATTTATTCAGCAAAAGGAAGACTTAAGTCAATTGAAGAGCACCATTAGTTTGATCAAGCAAGGGGAGGACGAATAATCGTGGCAGAAGATACTGGGGTTTGGTTGAGTAAAGAACTCTCCAAATTAGCAGATAAACAGAAGGCTTATGAAAATCGTGCTTTTTTAACGGCCATGAAAAAGGTTGTTGAAGAACAAAATGATCGTATGAAATTATTACAAGGTGAAGTAGATGGTCGTCTATGGAATCATGAACAGTGGTAAAAATTAGCGTCTAATAGGATTTGTCATACATATTCACGTGTGTGACGAGTTTATTGGATGCTTTTTTTAATTTTATATTTGTTATCTTGTTATTCATATAGTAACATGTGGTAGAAAGTTGAAGGTGATAGAGATGAAATATATTATAACTGGTGCTACAGGTCATTTAGGTAATCATATTTTTAATGAATTAATCAAGTTGGTTCCTAGTTCTTCAATAACAGCCGGGGTTCATACGATTTCTAAAGCTGATAGGCTAAGCCAAGCAGGTGCGAAAGTTGTTAGTATCGACTTCTTTAATGAGGATAGTTTGATTAAGGCTTTTCAAGATAAAGATGTTTTAATTTATGTTCCAAGTAAGAGTCATGATAGCTACAGTCGAATAATGGAATTAGAAAATGTTTTGCAAGCAGCTAAAGGGGCCTCAGTTGGTCATATTTTGGCAATGGGCTTTATTGCTGATCAAGTTAACAATCCATTTGATTTGTCAGCATTCTATGGATATTTGCCAAGAAGATTAGCTGAATCGCAAATTCCTTATACGATTATTAGAAACGGACTTTATGCAGATCCATTAGTTCCATATTTACCAGAGTTAATTGAACGTCATAACGTTATCTATCCTATGAAAGATCAAGCTTTGTCCTTTATTAGTTTAGATGATAGTTCTAAAGCTTTCGCAAAAGTTGCTGCTACGAAGTCTTTACTGAAGGATGGCCGTATCTATACTTTGACGCAATCAAGAAATTATACGATGCCACAATTAGCCAAAGTATTGTCCGAAGTTGCGAATAGTGAAATAGGTTATCAACCAGTAAGTTTGGATGAATTTGGAGCTATGTATAATGAAGGTAACGAGGGTCACATGTTGTCTTCAATGTATAAAGCTGGTGGTATGGGGCTTCTTGATGAGGTTAGTTCTGACTACGAAGAAATAATGGGACATCCTGCTACTGATTTGAAGAAATTTTTACAAACAAATTATCAAAATAACTAAAAAATATTCTTATTTTAAATAAAATTTTGTCACTTGGCATGGAATTGTTGTAACATAATCAACATACTGTGAGGAGTGATAGTATCAAAAATTCAATACAAACGAGGATAATCGGACTAATAAGTGGTCTGATTCTGAATGCTTTTGGTAATGGTTTGTGTATAACTGCCGATATGGGAAGTGGATTATGGACAGCTGCTGCCGTTAATTTAAATAAATGGTTTGCTTGGAATACTGGATTAATTTTATTTGCTTTTGGTGTCATTAATGCGATAACTAATCAATTTTTAATTAAAAAATTTGATGGCAAGAGACTAGTTGGGCAAATTTTGTATGTTCTGTTTTTCAGTTATTTTGTTAATATTTTTACTGATTTACTAAATTATGTAGGAGTTCCTAACTTGCCGATTGTTGTTAGAACAATCTTATCTTGTTTAGGAGTTGTTTGTTTCTGCGTTGCCATTTCGCTATATCAGAGAGCTAATATTGTAATGCACCCTAATGATGATACAACAAATATTCTTAGATTTTTCTACTTAAATGGTAATTCGACAAAGGCACAGATTATTGATTTTCTACCACCAATTATCATTATTTTGATTGCTGCGGTTGGTATTCATAATGTCTATTCAGTTAATATTGGGACATTGTTCTCATTTATCTTTAATGGTATTTTGATTGCTTCGGCTGACAAGTTCATTTGGCCACAATTGAAACATAATTTTAAAACACAAACTGATTAATATTTTCGTTTTGACTGAATTTTTTTACTATAAGTCGTATAATGGAAATACAAGATATAGAAAACGCTTACATGAACGATATCTTGCGAGAGATTTTAATAATTAATTAGGTGGTGCGTATTGATGAAACTAAATCGAAAATTTCAATAACAAGTTAGCCACTTGGACAAAATAAATTGAATCCAA
>NZ_AZES01000104.1 GCF_001434985.1 Companilactobacillus paralimentarius DSM 13238 = JCM 10415
AAAAATAGAGTTGATGGCAAAATGCCTATCAACTCTATTTATCGTACAGCCATAAATTCCAGCAACGCCTTTTAATCTGACCAATCCTAATAGCAAAGTCTTATATAACTAACCTTCAAAATTATATTCATCTGGATCTGGACCAACTCGGAAATCTTCATTCATATTATTAATAGTTTCCATATCAGAATCATCCAATGTAAAGTCAAATACATTGGCATTACTTTGCATTCTTTCAGAACGAACCGACTTAACAGCTAGTAGTACATCTCTTTGAATATCCCATCTCAAAATCACTTGAGCTACTGTCTTATTGTGCTTGTCAGCAATAGCTTTTAAAGTTTCATCTTTCAAAATTTGGCCTTGCATAAGTGGTGACCAAGCTTGAATCTTAATATCTTGAGTTTTTGCATATTCGTGCAATTTGTCTTGATTCAATTTTGGATGTGATTCAACCTGATCTAAAACAGGAGTTATATCAGCATATTCTGTCAATTCCTTCAAATGATGAATTTCAAAATTGCTTACGCCAATGGCCTTAATTTTTCCTGACTTATATAGATCCTCAAGCGCTTGGTAGGATTCTTTAAATGAATCATTGCCAGGCCAGTGAATCAAATACAAATCCCAATAATCTAAGCCTAATTTTTTCAAACTAGAATTAAAGGCTGCAACGGTTTGATCGTACGTTAAATGATCATTCCAAACTTTTGAAGTTACAAATAAGTCTTCACGTGATAAACCAGTTTCGTTTAATCCTTGACGAATACCTTCTCCAGTACCGGCCTCATTACCATAAACTTGGGCAGTATCGATTAGACGATAACCATTTTTAATTCCTTCAGCCACAACCTTAGCCGTGTCTTCATTCGGAATTTGAAATACACCTAATCCCAATCCAGGAATTTTTGTACCGTTATTTAGTGTTACGCGATCATTCAATGAATTAATCATCTTGTTTCCTCCAATTATCTGTAAAGAACATGTTGTTAATATATACCCTGCTAAATCAAAAAAATAGTACCCACTTTTTAGTTCTACACTAACCAAAAAGTACCTATTGGATCATATCAGTAGTTTGCCCGACAATACTTTCAAAAAAAAATACCCGATCTCTCGATCAAGTATTATTTATTAGCTATTTTTTAAAGATTGCTAAACCACCAGCCGGATTATTCCAATCTGGATCTTGTGCAGTTACAATTAATTTTTCATTTGTGAAGGCAGTTAATCCTAGTTGACTCATTTCACGACCATAACCTGAACCTTTAACACCACCAAACGGTAACTCTGGAAGAGAAACTAAGAACGAATTAACAAAGACCATTCCGGTTTCGATCTTTTCGGCAACAGCCTTTCCATGTTGTGGATCGGCCGAAACAACTATTCCACCTAGTCCTAATTTGGAATCATTAGCTAAATCGATGGCTTCTTGATCGGAACTTACCTTGAAGACTTGGGCAACTGGTCCAAACATTTCATCATAGAATTCTGGATTATCTTTATCTATATCAGTCAAAATAGTTGGTTGAATGAATTGACCTGGTAAATCAATTGGTTGGTTACCGTAATAAACTTTAGCACCACCGGCAATAGCCCTGTCAATTTGACTTTGAAGTTTTTCTTTAGCACGTTTGGAATTCATAGGAGCAATCGTAGTCTTAGGGTCCATGGGATCTCCTGGAACCAATTTTTCAAAATTTTCTTTAAGTTTCTTCAAGAATTCATCGTACAAATTATCAGCTACGATAAATCTTTTATCTGAAGTACATACTTGTCCAGCATTGTAGATACGAACTCTCCAAGCAAGATCAACAGCTTTATCAACATCAGCATCTGACAAGACTACAAAAGCATCAGATCCACCGAGTTCCATTGAATTCTTTTTAAGATTCTTGCCAGCCGTTTCAGCAACTGATTGACCGCCACGTTTTGACCCCGTTAATGCGACCCCTTGAACACGTGGATCAGCAATAATACCACTAACTTGATCATAACTAGCAAAAAGATTTGTCAAACTTCCCTTAGGTGCTCCAGCTTCTAGCACTATCTTTTCAAAGGCTGCAGCTGATCCCGGTGTATTTGAAGCATGTTTCAAAATCATAGGATTCCCAACCATAAAATTAGGAGCGAAGACTCGCATAATTTGATAGTATGGGAAATTCCATGGTTCAACCATCATCAAAACACCAGTAGCTTGGTGCAAGATCTCCGCATCACCGGTGTTGCGACTACTAATTGGTGTAGGTTTCAATAAATCGGCACCATTATCAGCGTAGTAGTCAGCAATGATTGCACAAAGTTCCACCTCACCTTTTGATTCAGCGTAAAGTTTACCCATATCGATTGTAGCAATTTTAGCTAATTCATCTTCGTTTTCACGTAATAGATCAGCAATTGTATGTAATGTAACAGCTCTACTGCTAACCGATTCATTCCGCCATTTTTTATAAAGTGCATACCCAGTACTCAAGGCAGATTCAATTTCCTCTGCCGTTGCATCTGGATAAGATTTTACTAATTCATTTGTATAAGGATTGATAGTTTTATAGGCCATAATAATTAATGCCTCCAAAATTTATTTAAAACATTTTGTTAAAGATTATGAGTCCATTGTAAACCCTATCAATTTTAAAATAAATACGTACCCTTTATAAAAATTGAATCGTACCACTTTTACTATATAGATAACAAAATCTTCTAGACAAAAAAAGCCGAGGATAACCTCGACTTTTTGTTAAGAATAATTTTCAATTTTGTTTCCGGCATCTGAGCCATAAACAATCTTCTGTACATTCTTTGTGATTTCAGCAATTCTTGAAAAGCCACTCAAACCACTTTGATTATGGCCATTCGTCATAACTACTAAAATATATCTTTGTCCATTTGGTAACGTTACAATACCGGCGTCGTTGTTAGTATCATTCAGAAATCCAACTTTGTCTTGGACAGTTGTTCCACTATCAGCGGCGGATGCTCCAGCAGGGATTCCTGTACGGTAAATTTGCTTACCCATTAAATCCAAAATTTTTGCTTGATCAGATTCATTTTCATAGGCACCTTTTCCGGTGGCTAAATCTTCTAGCAGTAGTTGCAAACTATAACTAGTTGTTTTGGCAGCCTGTCCATCTTGGAAAACTGATGGATACCAACCTTGTTTTTTAATGAAGGTACTGATCGTACTAGCACCATACTTGTCAATTTGTGCTTCCGCAAAATCATTTTCGCTGTTAACGATCATTTTGTCAAAATTATCAGTATTTTCAGTCGTCCAACTAAAATTACCATTCGACTTTTGATTCATCAAGTAAGCTGTTAAATACAATTTATATGTACTAGCAGCTGTTTTAACTGCATGAGCGTTCGATTCAGTTTCCAAACTACCAGCTTGATAAAGTTTGGCATACTTACTATTAGCCGCGGCACTGCCACTTTCTGCACCTAAATTGTAAAAACTAACACTAGCAGTACCATCCTTGGTAACTGTATTCAGATAGTTAGTCAGATTGGTTTGAATAATTTTTTGTTTCTTTTTAATTGCCTGCTCAGTTTTAAAATTGTCAATAATAGTTGATGCATATGAATTATTGAAGAAATAACTCAAACTACCAACGATTATTATTGTTGCAATCAAAAGAACTCTCAAATATTTTTTGAATCTTCTTCTTTTGACTCGTATAAGATTACCTCATCCCATTAATCGTAAAAATTTAATAAAGTCAATTATACGAGCTATTTGTGAATTTTCTTTATACGTTTTCATTACAACTCTTTTAATATTTTGTAAATTTTGTTACATCTCTGAAATAAAAATCAAAAGTCAATTTGAAGGTAGGCTATAGTTTGTATGTGCTTAACTTCCCGTCTTCCGTAAGAATTGGGAATGTGTTGGAACGCTATGGGCGTGACTTGAAGCTAATAATTTTATAAAATGTTTAGCTTAATAAAACAAGAACGGCCTCTATTAAGGGATTCAAGTAAAGAATATATCTTGAATATTTAATGGAGGTCGTTCTTTTGATTTAAATTTCTTCAAAAATTTCAAAACATCAATAACATTAGAATCAGGGAAATCAGTCGATAGTAAAAAAATTGTGGGCAATCAACCACAAATCCAGTTAAATCGGTTATCCCCCAAAGATTCCCAGTGAAATTCGAGCATAACGACTCATTCTGGAGATATCCCAAGTTGGATACCAAACTAACTCAACCTCACACTCACTGATTCCCTCAACTGTTTCGGCAGCCTCTACAATCGAATCATGCAACATATCGCTCAAAGGACATCCCATTGTCGTCAAGGTCATTGTCACCACGGCTTTATTCTCATGCTCAATATTTACTCCGTAGATCAAACCCAAGTTCACGATGTCGATTCCTAATTCCGGATCGATCACATCCTCTAAAGCCTCCATAACTAGATCCTTTTTTTCTGTCATAATCTTATCCTTTAACCAATTGAACCTTCCATCTCAAAACTGATCAAACGGTTTAATTCGACGGCATATTCCATTGGGAGTTTTTTTGTAAATGGCTCCACGAATCCCATAACAATCATTTCAGTAGCCTTTTCCTCAGAAATTCCACGGCTCATTAAATAATAAAGCTGTTCTTCTGAAATCTTAGAAACTCGAGCCTCATGTTCCATTGAAACGTTAGCATTATCAATTTCATTATAAGGTATTGTATCAGATGAAGACTGATCATCCATAATAATTGTGTCACACTCCACATGAGCTTTTGAGCCATCAGAGTGCTTTCCAAAACGGACCGTACCTCGATAATCAACTGAACCACCAGTTTTAGCGATTGATTTTGAAACAATTGAACTAGAAGTATTTTTAGCATTGTGAATCATTCTGGCACCAGAGTCTTGATGAATTCCATTACTTGCCACAGCAATCGACAACATCGTGCCTCGGGCATTTTCACCATTCAAATAAACACTCGGATACTTCATCGTAACCTTAGAACCTAAATTGCCATCAACCCATTCCATCGTAGCGTTCTCTTCGGCAGCGGCACGTTTGGTTTCCAAACTGTAAACATTGTCTGACCAATTCTGAATCGTAGTATAACGACAATAAGCATCCTTTTGCACGTTAACTTCAACTACTGCCGCATGTAAACTGTCAGATGAATAATTTGGTGCGGTGCAACCTTCAACGTAATCAACTTTAGCCCCTTCATCAACAATGATCAATGTTCTTTCAAACTGACCAGAGTTTTCCGAGTTCAAACGAAAGTATGATTGAATTGGGATATCGGTTCTAACACCTTTCGGTACATAGATAAACGATCCACCTGACCAAACAGCTCCATTTAAGGCCGCAAATTTATTATCAGTTGGTTTCACTAATTTTCCAAACCATTTCTTGAATAGTTCTGGATATTCCTTTAAGGCCGTATCTGAATCAGTAAAAATGATTCCCAATTTAGCAAATTCTTCGCGCATATTGTGATAAACCACTTCAGATTCATATTGAGCTGACGATCCACCTAAGTATTTTCTTTCAGCCTCTGGAACACCCAAGCGATCAAAGGTTTCTTTCATTTTGTCGGGAACATCTTCCCAGTCACGATACTTTCTATCAGTCATTTTTTGATAATAAAGCATATTTTTCAGATCAAGCTTTGAAAGATCCGGACCATACGTTGGCATGGGTAATTTTTTGTAAGCTTCATAGGATTTCAGGCGATAATCTAACATCCACTGTGGTTCATTTTTTTCAGCTGATATTTGTCTAACAGTTTCCTCAGTTAAGCCTCGACCAGTTGAATATTTTGGTTTGATGTCATCGTGAAAACCATATTCGTAATCTGAATCATTTAAATCAATCATCGTCTTCATCTCCTAACGACTTTCTCAATGCCCACCAACATAATGTGGCGCACTTAATTCTAGCGGGGAACTGCATGATACTGGATAAAATTGCAGCATCGCCTAATTTATCTAAATCAGCTTGAGAGTGTTCTTTACCCATGACCATATCCGAAAAAATATGGGCCATTTCCAAACTCTCAGCTGTTGTTTTATTGAGGACTGCATCGGTCATCATACTAGCAGAGGACTGACTGATCGTACAGCCTTCACCAGTAAAGCCAATATCAGTTATCTTATCGCCATCTAATTTAATTTCTAAATTGATCACATCACCACAAGTTGGATTCTTCAAAGTAATCTTGTTCGTCGCACTAGACAAACTTTGCTTATGATGTGGATGTTCAGAATGATCCAAGATAACTTCACGGTACAAACTGTTCAAACCATTTAAACTCATACTTTGAAGAACTCCTTTGTGTCACAGATTGCTTGAATTAATTCATCAGCGTCCTGCTTATTATTGTAAATGTAAAAACTTGCTCGAGCGGTCGCTACTAAATTCAAATATTTCATCAGTGGTTGAGCACAATGATGTCCGGCTCGAATTGCTACTCCATCCATATCCAGGGCGGTCGCTACATCGTGGGGATGTAAGTTTTGTAAATTAAATGAAATAACGCCACTGTGATGATCAGCATCGTGGGGACCATAAACAGTCAATCCATCAATCTCAAGCAACTTAGGCAGAACATAAGCAACCAAATCTTTTTCATAGTTCTCAACATTTTCCATACCAATACTGCTCAAGTAGTCAATCGCTTTACCTAGTCCGACTGCACCAGATACATTCTGTGTCCCCGCTTCAAATTTCCAGGGAATATCGGTCCAAGTGCTTTGATATTTCTCTACAAAATCAATCATCTCTCCACCATATTGGTAAGGAGACATAACTTTTAACAAATCAGCTTTACCATATAAAACACCAATTCCCATGGGAGCTAACATTTTGTGTCCGGAGAAAGCATAGAAATCAACATTCAAATCTTGAACATCCACTGGCATATGTGGAACTGCTTGCGCACCATCAGCCACCATAATAGCTTTATGGGCATGGGCAATTTGTGCTAATTGTTTAATATCATTAGTCACACCCAAAACATTACTGGCATGAGTTATGGAAACTATTTTAGTTTTATCGGTAATCTTCTTTTTAGCATCTTCCATATCCAATTGGCCATCAGCTGTTAAACCGATATATTTCAAAATAGCTTTTTTACGATTAGCTAATTGTTGCCAAGGAATCAAGTTGCTGTGGTGCTCCATAATGGAAATGACGATTTCATCACCAGCTGCAATATTGTCTTCGCCATAGGTACTTGCGACTAAATTCAAACTGTCAGTTGCACCTTTAGTGAAAATAATTTCTCGACTCTCCTTAGCATTGATAAACTGTTGTACCTTTTGACGAGCAGTCTCAAATTCTTCAGTAGCCCTCTCACCTAAGGTATGCACGCCCCGACGAGTATTAGCATTATCATTTTTATAATAACGAACAACCTCATCAATAACCTGATTGGGTTTCTGACTAGTAGCGGCATTATCTAAATATACTAATGGTTCATCGTTTACTTTTTGATTGAGAATCGGAAAATCCTTACGAATTTGTTGCAATTGTTTGTCCATCGGCTAATTTCCTCTCGATCGTTTGAACTAATTCCTCGCGAATAGCTTTGGAAGGAATCGAAACTAATACGTCACCCAAAAATCCTCGAATAACCATTCTTTGTGCTGTTTTTTTATCAATTCCTCGACTCATCAAATAGTAGAGCTGTCTTTGATCAACTTGACCGACACTTGCCGCATGTCCGGCTAAAACATCATTTTCATCAATCAAAAGGATTGGATTAGCATCACCATGGGCTTTACTCGACATCATCATAACGCGATTCTGTTGTTCGGCATTAGCACCCGAAGCACCTTTGATAATGTGACCAATTCCATTAAAAATTAATCGTGAACGATCCATGATAACTCCACGTTGGTTAATGTTACCAATGGAATGTTTACCATAATTAGTAACTCGAGTATTCACACCTTCTTGTTGCTGTCCTGAAGTGATGTCAACAACCTTAATTTCTGAATGAGCACCCTCACCAAACAAATCAGTATCAAAATCAGCTACTGTATCGCCAGAATTCATCAAACCGATTGACCAATCAACATAAGCATTTTGATCCACATAGGCACGACGACTTAAATAAGAAGTAACATTCTCTCCCATTTCATCAACTGCCGCATACCTCACTTCACTATTAGGCATTGCCATTACTTCAACTACACAGTTAGCAACACTTTTGGCATCGCCCTCTGTTCTAGTTCTTTGGATAAAGGAAAACTTCGAGTTTTCACCTGCCACAATTAAAATATGTGAAACAAAAGGTTGATTGGAATTCTGTTTCAATTCAATTTCAATTGGCTTTTGAACTACCGTATTCTCAGGTACATACAAGAAAATACCTTGATTCATGTATGCTGTATGATAAGCGGTCAACTTATTTTCGTCAGATTTTATAACTTTATTCATGAAGTACTTTTGGATCATTTCTGGGTACGCTGTCATAGCATCAAAAATATCCATCAAAATATAATCATCACAAATTGTTGGCACATTGGTCTTAATAATCGCCTCAGTCGATGGCGCCAATTGCCAACTACTAAAATTAAAACGTTGCATTTTAGGCAAGGGCAACTTATCAATCAACTCAAAAGATGCCTGTCTTTTTTGAGTGAACCAAGTTGGCTCATCTGTTGTCATCGCAAATTTTTCTAGTGTCATAATATCCCCTTAGTCGTCAATCAGATTCACATCAAGTCCTAATTCATCACGCAAGCCAGCATAACCTTCATCTTCAAGTTTTTGAGCCAACTGTGCATCACCAGTCTTTACAATTCTTCCATCCATCATAATATGAACAACATCCGGTTTGATATAATTCAACAATCTTTGATAATGAGTGATGATCAAAGCTCCAAAATTATCGCCACGCATGGAGTTGACACCTTTTGAAACAACCTTAAGCGCATCGATATCAAGTCCAGAATCAATTTCATCTAATAAGGCAAAACTTGGTTTGATCATCAATAATTGCAAAATTTCATTACGTTTCTTTTCACCACCGGAAAAGCCTTCATTCAAGTAACGCTCTGTCATAGCTTCACTCATATCTAGCAATTCCAAATTCTTGTCTAATTCCTTAATAAAGTCCATAACTGAGATTTTGTTATTTTCTGGTCGTCTAGCATTGATCGCAGCACGTAAAAATTCAGCATTCGTAACACCTTGAATTTCAGCTGGATACTGCATTGCTAAAAACAAACCTTTACGAGCACGTTCATCGACCGGCATATCTAAAATACTTTGACCATCTAGCAGAATATCACCGTGAGTCACATGATAATTTTTTTGGCCCATAATGGTTTGAGACAAAGTTGATTTACCCGTTCCATTCGGTCCCATGATGGCATGGATCTCACCAGTCTTCATCTCTAAATTAACGCCCTTGAGAATTTCTTTGCTAGTTTTTTTCTCTTCATCTGTAACTTCAACATGAAGTTCCTTTATTAACAATTCCGCCATTTTTATTCTCCTGTTTCGATAGTAATCGGTTCACAAATTTTAAAAATGATTCTTCTGTGTCATCAGTTCGTGATTTAATGCACTTTTGAGCGATTTAAAGACATTATTTATAACATCAGCTATCACTTTTTGCTTTGCATTTTCACCAAAGACGACCACATACCATCTCTTATTTATCATTTTACAGCAACGCTAAACAAAGAAGAACAGGCAATATAGACTAATATTATATTTTTTATATGCCAAAAATCATGACCATTTTTTTAAACAGATTTAGTCAATATTCATTATATATTCAGTCTAAATATAATTTGTCTCGAAAAACTTGTAAGCGTTTACATCTGTACTGTTATATAATACACTTATGAACGGTTTTTATCATGGAGGTTAATAATGGTCGACTCAAAAAATTTGCATACCATAGGTGAAACAGCAAAAATATGCAAAGTTTCCCGCAAAACTTTAATTTTCTACGAAGAATTAGGCATTCTCAAACCAGACTACATTTGTCCATCCAACGGGTATCGATACTACAGCGACTCCACTATTCAACTAATGCCAATCCTCAAATATTACAAACAGATGGGATTTAAATTACAGGATATGAATGGTGTTGGTGACAACAATAGTTGCTTGTTCCATGAAAGAAATTTTTTAAATCAAATATCATTTTTAGAAGACGAAGAAAAAAGAATTCAAAATTCTCGTCAAGCCTTAATGGATTGGTTGGAATTGATTCATGAAGGAATGAATGTGACCAGTAATAAATTTGAATCTATCAATATCAAATATATTCAACCATCTCAATACTTCTTTTTAGATCAAGATTTTGATTATGATTATAAAGAGTCTGTAATCAATGTTCCTTGGATCAGGTATTTAGAGGAGAACAACGCTGAAATCACCGGTCCTGTAATTCTAGCTTTTGATGACTGTCAAAAGAAATCTTTAGAATTAGCTAACCGAGTTACTATCATGCAAAAGCCTGTCCGAAATAATGACAGTAACCTACCATTGGAAAATATTGGCGGAAAAACTTTCATTTCATCTTATTACATTGGTGACCACTCTCAAATGTATAAAAAATACGCTGATATGGAAAATTGGGCTAAGAAAAATGGCTACAATTGCGGTCCAAATGTATATGAAAGATTCGTCGTCGACTACTGGACTACTACTGATATCAACATGTTTGTCACTGAAATTCTGATACCTATCGTTGAAAATTAATCTAATTCATATTCTGTTGTTCCAATATAAATCATTATATTAAAGGTGGGTAACGTGAAATACGATGATAAATACCATTTGAGTGAAGATCAAAATCATCGTTTTATAAACCGGATCAGATGAAAACTTTATTCTGGGACGGTAATAAGCGTACTGCAACTCTGATTGCCAATGGTGTAGGATTAATCAATGTGTCTTTAAACTTATGGAGCCAATGAAATAATCCTATCTTAGATTGGACTTATTCTAATGCAATACAGGATGTAAATTTAAATTAAAGCAAAAGCCAGCAACTCTGATTTGAAAGAGTTGCTGGCTTTTTATTCAAGAGCTGAATGTGCTAGTTCAGCTCTAATTTTTCGGAGTGTGAATATGGAGTTATAACTTGAGAAAAAATTGACTACCTATAATAATATTTTTTATTCAGCTGTAGTTGTTGTCTTTGGTAGAATATTTTCAACTTCTGCGTGTGGACGAGGAATTACGTGAACTGATAACAATTCACCAATTCTTTGAGCGGCTGCGGCACCAGCATCTGTAGCAGCTTTAACAGCTCCAACGTCGCCTCTAACCATAACTGTGACAATTCCGCCACCAACGAATTCTTTTCCTACTAAAGTAACATTAGCTGCCTTTACCATAGCATCGGCTGCTTCAATTGAACCTACTAGTCCTTTTGTTTCGATCATTCCTAATGCATCAGATTTCATTATAATTTCCTCCAAATTTTTCTTTATTTAATACGAATCCTAGTTTTAGAATTCATTCCTAAAGCATTTGCTTCTTCAGTATCGATATGGCACTCTAAACCAGATTTATCATTGGCTCTGATGGCTACATTGTTGAGTTCCCCACCACGATCGCCTTCGATAACGATAGTAACGATATCACCATTCTTGACACCGAATCTTTCAGCATCGCTTGGCAACATATGAATGTGACGTTGGGCTACAATGACACCTTCGTCTAATTCAACTGATCCCTTAGGGCCAACAACAGTAACTTGTCCTGAATTTAGTAAGTCACCTGAAATTCTAAGTGGTGCTTTGATACCTAATTTAAAAGTATCACCTCTTAGAACTTCAACCTGAGTTCTAGCTCTGACTGGACCAAGAATTCTTACTTTACTGATTGATCCTTTAGGACCACAGATAATAACTGTTTCTTTACTAGCATATTGTCCAGGTTGTGATAGATCTTTTAAAGGAGTTAGCTGATAACCTTTTCCAAACAACTTATCTAAATCCGTTTGTGATAAGTGAATATGACGGTTAGATACTCCAACTGGAATTGTTTTTTCATCTGTTGTAGCCTTTTTAGCAATTTCCGCAATCACATCTTCTGAAACATTTGGTCCAGATAATTTCTCAACCAATTTACCTAATAATTCTTCATAGTCTTCCATGTCGACACCTACGCATTCATTTCAGATAATGTTTTTCTAACTAATTCAGTTAGTACTTTTAATTCTTTATCTGACATATCTTTTGTTACATGTTCTAGTGAACTGTCACATTGAGTTTTATTTACACATTCCTTAACAACATCTTTGAGCTCGGGATGATTAAAACTTTTATCGTCTTCAACCAAAGTTGTTACATCTTTCAAACCAAAGGCTACTTTCTTGATGTTAAGTAAATGTTTAGGACTTACATTCTCTGAAACAGAGCTTCCACCACATGTTCCGCAACCTAACGTGAAGGAAATTGGTAAACCAGTGCTGATACCTGTTCCGCCTTGACTACCACCAGTATTTACAAGAATTCTTGAAGCTGGTTTAGCTGCGAATTTCAAGACGATATCTTCGCGATTAGTGTGAAGATTCATTGTATGTCCAATTCCGTTTTGAAGAAGTTCGATACTTAATTGACAAGCTTCCTTCCAATCTTCCACAACGTAAAATGCTAATACTGTAGTTAGTTTTTCGTATGAAAGTGGATTGCCTTCACCAACACCAGATTGTTTACCAATCAAAATCTTTGTATCGGCAGGAACTTCGAAACCAGCTGCTTTAGAAATAACTTGTGGTGATCTACCAACGAATTTAGCATCCATTGCGTGTCCACCATTCTTGAATAACAAGTTGCAGACAGCTTCTGTTTCGGCATCATCCATGAAGTATCCGCCCTGTTTTTCTAATTCGCTGACGACTTCATCTTTATTACATTTTTCGCAGATAATGGATTGTTCTGATGCACAAATTGTTCCGTAATCGAATGATTTACTTGCGATAATTTGTGAAACGGATTCTTTTACATCAGCGCTACGTTCAATATAGGAAGGAGAATTACCAGCTCCAACCCCAATAGCAGGTTTCCCTGAACTGTAGGCTGCCTTAACCATTCCTGGGCCACCTGTAGCAATAATCAATTTAATTTCTTTAGCATGCATTAATTCATTGGTTGAACCCATTGTTGAATTAGAAACACAAGTGATGATATTATCTGGTGCTCCAGCAGACTTAGCAGCTTCATTCATGATTTCTGCGGCTCTAAAAGTACACTTAGCAGCAGCTGGATGTGGAGCAAAGACAATTGCATTTCTAGCTTTCAAAGCAATCATCGATTTGAAAATAACAGTTGAAGTCGGATTAGTTGATGGTACGATTCCCATTACCAAACCAACTGGTTCTGCAACATCCATAGTCTTCAATTCAGTATCTTTACTGATAATACCAACTGTTTTTTCATCTTTGATTTGTTCATATAGCAAAGTTGCTGCGGCATGATTCTTATAAGTCTTGTCGGCAACATTACCGAAGCCAGTATCTTCAACTGCCAATTGAGCTAACTCAACAGCATGTTTTTCTCCAGCAACGCTCATTGCTTTTAGAATGGCATCGATTTGTTCTTGACTAAAAGTTGAAATATCAATTGCGGCTTGATGG
Source organism: Companilactobacillus paralimentarius DSM 13238 = JCM 10415 (assembly GCF_001434985.1). GTDB lineage: Bacteria > Bacillota > Bacilli > Lactobacillales > Lactobacillaceae > Companilactobacillus > Companilactobacillus paralimentarius. Next base: position 13,579 of record NZ_AZES01000104.1, read on the forward strand.
CCCGCTCTGGCAAGGTCTCTGGCTTCTTGAATTGATCTTAAATCTTTATCAAAATTCTCCATGTTCGCTCTCCTATACAATTACTAACCTTCCTTATCAGAATTCAATATTTCAGTAATAATCTGCTTCTTACTCATCTTTTGTAAATCGGCATCTGATATGTTCAAGTTCGTTTTAGTTTTTACTATTTTTCTAAGTTCAGCAATTCGTTTTGGTTCTAGTTCTTCTGGTTTAAAACCGATTGGTTTTTCCTTTGGTGTCTCTTCTTTGCTTTCGACTGAATCTTCTTCAACAATTTCTTCTGGAATTTTTTTTGCCTTTGGATCATCCAAAAGTGGCTCAATTTCTGAATCAGGTCTAGCAATGACGTGTTTCGAAACTAGGAAATTATCTCCCAGTTGTTCGACCGCACTGGCTCCGGCATCAACGGCTGTTTTTACAGCCCCGACATCCCCAACAACTGATACTGTTACCAATCCGCCACCGACGAATTCTTTTGACACTAAGTCAACTTCAGCTGTTTTTAACATGACATCACTGGATTCAATAGCGGCGATTAGTCCATTGGTTTCTATTAACCCTAATGCTTGCATAATTACCTCCATCAATTTATATGAATTATTCAGTTAAGGAATAAACAAGTTCGACATCTTTAAGAGCTTTGACAGTAACATTGGCTCCTTTAGGAATGAAGATGATATCGCCCTCTTTTGATACACACGAATTCTCATCAATGGAGATGTCTAATGCTCCTTTAGATATGTACAGATAAGTATCATTTCCAATGGTTTTAGTTAGTTCGGTATGATTTAGTCTGACTAGGCCAAACTTTGTTTTATTAGAATTTCCGAAAAAAATACTGCAATATTGACCGGAACCACCATTTATACAGTTAGGAATATCAGTAAAATGTATGCTGCTTCCGTCGATAACTTTTAATCCATTAGAATCAAATTTCATTACATACCGGTTATTCAAAGAATCTTTCAATATCTTTTTTATTATTGATACGATCAATTCTTCGGAAATATTTTTAGAACTCGTATTTTTCTTCTCTTCTGGTTCAATTACTTTTACATTTAAGCCATACTCTTCAATTAAATCTTTGGCTAAAGGTGTGATGATGGTATTTTGATCAATCTCAATGTTTGTTTGATCATTCGAGTAAGCGCTTTCAACAGTGCTTGCACATAGTGCCTTTTTCATTTACCAACACCCCCTCAGACTGGTTTACAGCTATCATCAATAATTCCGATTACAGCTGAATCTATTGGTATACTGTTATCCCCCAAAGCCTGTCTTGCTGCAGTGCCACTGGCTACGATGACTCTATCCCCAATACCGGCGCCAATTACATCACAAACCACAATTTGTTCTCCGTTTTTTCTACCGCCAGTTATCTCCGCTAACATTAGTTTTAAACCATTCATATTATCAGCTTTTCTAGTTGCCCAGACGTTATCTATTAATTTAGCTATTACCATTGCTCAGTTTCCCATGTTTTCTTAATCTCTTCGATTGCTGAAGTAACGGAGGCGGTATCGCCAAAGATGGCGAGCATGATCATATTCTGAGGACAGCTACCCCTGATATCTTCAGTGGTAACACCAACAGCCTTTTCAGCAATATCCGAGGCTACAACCATTTCGATCAATCTTCCTTGAACCAAACCGACGGCGTCGATGTTGTCAATTTTGTCTCTAATTCCGGAACCCTTACGACGATTCAATATCGCCATAGTTCCTTCACTAGGTGACTTGATAATTCTACAGTCCATATCTACTGCCTCCTAATCTATGACCTCATTTGTACAACTTTTGGCAATTCCTAAAGGAGTAACAAACATGGGATTTATTGGCTTATGTGTTGTTATTCCTGTTTTCTTCTCAATGATCTTTTCAATACCACTTAAGCAAGCAGTTCCGCCTACTAAATACAAATCTTTCACGTCATATCCAGCAACCTGAGTCGTTATGATAGTCGAAATTTTTTCAATAACTGGTTTTAAAATCGGTAATAACTCTTTGTGATTATCCTTATTTCTCTTATACAGTTCCGCGTCTTCAAACGAAGTACTCATTGCTCCAGCGATAGTTAAAGTTAAGTGAGTTCCACCAGTTGCTTCATCGGATATTTTGACTACTTTTCCATTATTTAAAATGGAAATTCCAGTCGTTCCACCACCGATATCTACAATGGCTCCATTCTTAATGTTTAAAACATTATTAGCGGCTGTTGGTTCATCTAAGATAGATGTAATTTCAAAACCTGCACTTTGAATTACATTTTTAATTGCTCCACCATCCAGTGATTCGGTATCCGGTGGAATGGCTGCGGAAGAATAAACAAGTTCTGTATCAAGCAGATCTTCTAATTTCTTTTTCAATTTTTTTACTAAAGTAATGGCTCCAAAATAATCAACAATCATTCCATCTTTTACAACATCTGAATATTCATATGCCCCTGCAACTGGTTCATATTCAGAATTCATAACTACTAGAACTACACAAGCAGTTCCTAGATCAACACCTGTGTAATATATTTTGCTTTCATCAATTACTGGATTGGCAACAACGGCTTCAAATTTTGAAACTAAATTATTACAAGCCTGCATACTTTCACCCATAATTAATCCTCCATTAGTTTACGAATCTGATCGACCAGCTCTATCTTTACTAAATTCAATTGATCTTTCGAATCTAATTGAATTTCACATATTCTTGATAAACACTTCTTAAGTAAAATAATCACTTTATACTTAGGGTTTCTTAACGTTTCTTTTGTTATAGGTTTACTAAGTACTTCACTTGCGTCACATGAATATATCTGTAAATTTGGTGGCATTTCTTGATCAAGCAACTCATATACTTCATAAATACCGTTGCCTAATTTGACATCTATTTCATAAGCCTCAACGATAGCAGCTTGTAAATCCAGCTTTAAAAGTTCTTCAGTAGCTGTCTGATTATATGTTTCTGGCTTCTTTTGGATGTCTTTTGAATGATCTTTTTCGATTATTTTTATTCCTTTACCGGTTAAAAAACTCTTGGCTTCAGGCGTTAACCTGTCGTTCTTGGAAATCATATATTCTGAAAATTCTGCTTTGTGATAGAGACCCTGTAATTCTCTTTCCGTAATAAACATATCTTTAGCTTCCTTTAACTAACTTAAGATATATATTTTCTAAATCTTCTTGTGTAGGAACAACAGGATTAGTTACCGTACATCTATCTTTTAATGCTGCTTTAGCCATATCTGGAACTGCTGATTTATATTCATTTTCGTCAATTCCTAATTGAGCAATTGTTTTAGGAATTGAAAGTTGATCAGTTAATCTCTTCAAATTACCAATCAATAAATTAACAGTTGATCTATCTGTATATGATGAAATATTTAACACTCGAGCAATTTGTGCATATCGGTGTAATGCTTCAGTTTCTTCAGATCCATCAATTCCAGAATTATATTGAATGACATAAGGTAATAACATTGCGTTCAGTCTTCCGTGAGCTTTATGAAAGCGACCACCTAAGGCGTGAGCCAAACTGTGACAAATTCCTAATGAAGCTCCACTGAAAGCCATCCCCGCCATACAAGATGCATCATGAACGACCTTTCGTGCTTCTACATCGTTACCATTTTTGACAACTTTAGGTAATTCATTCCAAACAATTCGAATAGATTTTTCAGCCAACGCATCAGTGAAACTGGTACTATTCAGTGATACATAGGCCTCCAAGTCGTGTGTGATTACATCCATCCCCGTGTCAGCTGTGATTGTTGCTGGAACACTCATAGTTAAACTTGGATCTAATATAGCAATATCTGGAATCATATCTTCATCTACCAAAGCATATTTACCATTGACGCTGGGGTCTGAGATAACTGCAAAGGATGTAACTTCACTACCAGTTCCACTGGTACTAGGTATACAGATCAACTTGATCTCGATATTGTCCATGAGATGCTTGATTACTTTGGCAGTATCCATTGCTGAACCACCGCCCAGAGCAATGATCGTATCAGGCTTCAATGATATTCCTTTGAATAATCCACCTGAAACTACATCAATTGAAGGATCAGGAACTACTTCGGAAAAAATATCATATTTAACGTCTAATTTATCTAGTGCATCTGTTACTGCCGAAATCTTACCTGACTTGACCATGAATGGATCACAGACAACCAAAGCATTTTTGATCGGCATATTGGAAAGTTCACTTATTGAATTATTTCCACTGATTATTTCTGTTTTCATACTGAATTTATTCATATGATTCCCTCCTTTCATCTAGTATTAATGTCTTATAACTTTTACAGGAAAATCGTATTCTTTGATCCAACCTTCGATGCGGTCCAAATCTTCGTCGGATAAACTTGGATCACCTTTGACTGGATAATCAATTCCTAGTTGTCCGTACTTGTTAACTCCGAGCTTATGATATGGCAATAAATTAATACCTTGGAAGTTAGGGTAATCACGATATGGCATTAAGAAATCAATAATTTGATGGATTTCTTTTTCACTATCATTAACACCTTTTAGCATTGGCATTCTGATCTTAACTTGATAACCACGTTCGAAAAGTTCTTTCAAATTGGCCAAAATTCTTTCATTGCTTATTCCTGTTAACTCATTGTGTCTTACTGGATCCATGTGTTTCATGTCATACAAGAACAAATCAATATAATCAGCCATTTCCATCAATTTGTTCATACGACTGTGTCCACAAGTTTCAATAGCTGTATTGATTCCGTCAGCTTTGCAGGCTTTCAATAAAGCTAATGCGGCATCAGGTTGTGAAGTACATTCACCACCACTCAAAGTTACGCCGCCGCCTGATTGTTGATAAAAGGCATCATCTTCATGAATAACTTTCATTAATTCAGGTATGGTTTTAATGGCTCCGGTAATATGGATTGCATTCATTGGACAAACTTCTTCACATTTGTGACAACCAATACAAGAAATATCACGTCTAACACGATGTTGACCATTCTCATCTATGTAGTGGATCCCACGGGGACAGGCTTCAACGCATGCCATACAATCGCTACACAAACTTTCTTTGAACATAACTTCGTATTTTCGGTTCATACCCTCAGGATTAGCACACCATCTGCATCTTAATGGACAACCTTTCATGAATACAATGGTTCTTATACCTGGTCCATCATACAAACTATATTTCTGAACATTGAATATCATTGCCTGACGTTCAATGCCACCATCCACATTTGTATCCATTGTTTTCATCTCCTGATTGTTAATTAAAAGTGAGTAAGTACCGTACGACTGATGATTTCATCTTGAACGTCTTTACATAATTCAACGAAGAAAGCACTGTATCCAGCAACACGAACAATCAAATCACGATATTGTTCTGGATGTTTCTGAGCGTCAATCAATGTCTTATTGTCCAGATAATTAAATTGCATTTGTCCATTACCTAAAGCACAGGCTGTTCTCAACAACATAATCAAGCTCTCTTCACCTTCGGAGGTATCTAGTAAACTAGACATGATCTTGAAGTTATGAACCATTCCGATATTCATTGAATCGTTAGACATCTTCGAAACAGACTTGATAATAGCTGTAGGTCCTTTATAATCGGCACCTTGTGTAGGACTAATACCATCTGATAATGGTGTCCAAGCTTTTCTACCATTAGCTGAAGCACCTGTCATTTGTCCAAACGGTGTATTGTTGGAAATTGATAATGTTCCGTGACTCAAGTTTGAGAACAATGTCTTATATTTCTTATGCTCTTCTTCTGTGTAAGCAATGATATCGGCAGCAATTAAATCAGCATAGTCGTCATCATTTCCGTACTTAGGAGCAGCTAAGCAATCCTTACGAGCTTGATCGTTATTTTCAAAATCAGAAACAAGAATCTTGTTTAATTCTTCAAGTGTGTATTTCTTATCATCAAAGACTAATTTCTTGATTGCAGCCATTGAATCTGTGTAAGTTGCTAATCCTGACCAAACAACACCTGGTCCGTAATTGTACATTGCGCCACCAGCAGATACATCCTTACCATGTTCCATACAACCTTCATACATAATTGACATTAATGGTTTAGGTGCTAGGCTTCTGTGAACTCTTTGTGAGATAACAGTTGCAACATCAGTCCATTTAGTAATGTACTTAATTTCTTCCTTAACGGCGGCATCGAATTCTTCGTATGTTTTGAACTTCGATAGATCACCCATATCTGGACAAACCTTCTTGCCGTACCACAGGTCAACACCATGGTTTAGAACAAGTTCGATACAGATAGGCCATTGTGTATAAGCTGTTGATGTCCATTGATATAGTCGACCAGACTTCTGTGGTTCAACACATCCCATCAAACAGTAATCACGAGCATCTTCAAGTGAGACACCTTTGGCAAGCATGATCTTAATGTGCGTGTCATCAAAGTGACATGCTGGGAATCCCATTCCGGCTCTAACAACATCAACGATCTTCTTTAGATATGCACGAGGTGATTTACTGTGAATACGGCAAGCTAGTGAAGGTTGGTAAACCTTAACGTGACGAACGGCATCCATTAATAAGTAAGTCAAATCATTAGTTGCATCTAGTCCTTGACGTGTCACACCACCGACACACATGTTAACGAATGGTTGGTAACCAGCGAAGAACTTAGATCCACCTTCACTTGTGATCCACATCATTTCTGACATCTTAATCAACATACATCCAGCAAGTTCAAACGCTTGATAGTTAGTCATGTTACCGCTTTCAATATCATGTTTAAACATTGGGTACATGTATTGATCAACACGACCAATTGACATACCCGTTTGATTCTCTTCAACAACAAGTAGTGATTCAACTGTCCAAACAGCTTGGATAGCTTCCCAGAAAGTATCTGGTTTGTGTGCAGGTACCTTGGCATTGATTTCAGAAATTTTTAGCAATTCAGCTTTTCTCTTAGGATTGCTTTCTTTATCAGCCATTTTCTTAGCGTATTCTGACATTCTCTTGGCATAAATCATTACACCATCAGTTGTGTCGATAACTGACTTGTAGAAGTAAATCTTGTCAATATCATCTGGATTTTCATAATCCAATTCTTCAAGATGAGCTTTTGCTTCATTTTGAATATCGACCATACCTTTTTTCATCAAGATAACATCGTAACCAGGGTTAGAATCTCCACCACCATTTAGTTGATGGTATGAACAATCAGATACAAATGATTCGCCTGATAATTCCCAAACGCCGGCCTCACGATATTGATCTTCACAATATTCATCTACTGACTTACCTTTCCAATATGGGAAAAGTTCTTCACGCATGATTTTCTTGTCTTCATCAGAAATGTAGAAAGGATCTTGGGGTCTTGTACCGATCGTATCAATTTCGTCTTCCATCCATCTCCAAGCGATATCAGGTGAAAAGGCACCAGCTCTAGGAGCTCCATTTGGGGCACCAACGATCAATTCATTATCTTGAATAACTAAAGGTGCTGTTTCACAACAGTACTTGAAACATTTGGCACGTAACATAATCTTTGGCATACCAGGATTTTCTTTAGCAATCTTAGTAATGGCACGTGCACGATAAGTTGTGATTGAAGGAACTTGCTTCAAATAGTTGTCTTTTAGAGCCTTCAATCTACTTGTAATTCCGTCTGGAATTTCAGTTTCTTCATCTTCAACAACAACTTTACTAGGCGTTGTTTCAGCATCTTTAGATACTTCATTTGAAACTGAACTAAACATTTTCACTAATGCTTGGCGTTCTTCATCGCTTAAGTCTTTAGTAGCTTCAGATAACTTTGCTGAAAAATCTTTAATATTCATATCATTCCCTCACTTCTCGTGGAATTAATTTTCTAGAATCTTATTAAGGAACTTCTTTAGAACATCTTCTTCAAAATTTTTATCGTCAGATGAAATTTCGGAATCACCGTTGTAATAAATCATTCTTTGATAAGTTAAGTCTTCAGCTACAATATTTTTAGCAGTGCAACCTCTACCGGTCGTTTGACCACCTAAAAACATTGAAAGTGGAAAACTTGAACCTATCCCTACACCAGCTAGATAGGCGGAATCATTAACAATCATTCTGCCAACTGGTTTTTGAATAGCATATTCTTTGATGATTTTGTCATCTTTAGAATGAATAACTAGCGTGTGTCCATTGCGTTTTTCTTTTAAAAGATGAATACATTTTTCGCAAGCGTGACGCCAATCAGGTTCTTTATAGAAGGCCATGATTGGACATTTTAACTTCACAGCGAAGGGATCATCTTCGAAGATATAAGGCTGTTCAGATACTAATACCAAAGCATCATCTGGAATTGAAAATCCTGATCGATTGGCGATCCATTTAGCAGTTTTGCCGATATATTCTTCACTAACCTCTGTACCCTTACGGAACAATGTTTGTCTCAACTTAGCTTCTTCTTCTTTATTCATGAAGTAAGCTCCGTCGTTGATCAATTGTGTTCTGACATCTTCAGAAATGGAGCTTTCAGCAACAACGAATTGTTCTGAAGATGGAGCTAATCCATTATCAAAAGCTCTACTTTTAATAATCTGCGAACTTGCTTTTGCAATATCAGCTGTCTTTTGAATGAAGACTGGCGTTGACCCTGTCTCTGCGTAAAATACTGGTTTACTTGGAATATTGACCTGATCGTAATATTCAGCACAACCAACATTGATCACAGCAGCCACTTCTGAACTGGCAGTTAACTCTTTTACACCATTGAAAGTCACATTGTTCATATATCCGAGAAATCCTTGCGGTAATCCTGCGTTAGTACAGATCAGTTGGATCTGGGGATATATTTTTGAAGAAATTGATGACATCTTCGGATGTGGAACCATTACTAAAGTATTTCCTGATTTAATAGCTATCAATAACGCATAAATACTGTATAAAACGGTATTTTCAATTGGTAGGAGTGTAACTACCGGACCTAAGGGCACACCCATCTTTTCAATTTGATTCTTATCATTAAATAAAAGTGGTCCAACAATTTTTTTATTGTCGATATCTTTCTTATATAGTTCAATGAACTGATTGTACAAATCTAACTTATCTTCACATGATCCGATAGATTTATTGGCGTACTCAATTTTTAGCAAATCTGGCAAAATTTTAGTTAAATCATCGATTACTTTTTTTAGAATAAGGTTCAGTTCATCCTGACCATATCCTTTTAACATTCCAAACGAATCCCTAGCTGTCTCCGAGACGATTCTTGCTTCCTGTAATGACTTCAAATCATTGTCTATTAATTGCATAATTATTGCTCCCTTATTATTCAGGCAATAGTTTATTCAATGCATATCGATCAATTATTTTTGTTAGGTCGCGATGAGGACTAGGAATGACTACCGAGCTATAAACTTCAGCACCCATATTTTCTACAGCTTTGATTCCCGCGGCTACTGCACTTTCACAGGCTGAAACATCACCTTGAACAATTACAGAAATATATCCTGAAGCAACATTTTCATATCCGACAATATCGACATCCGCAGCTTTACACATAGCATCCGCAGCCTGTAGAACAAACACCAAACCAAATGTTTCAATTGATCCTATTGCTTTATAATTCTCCATATCTGTTTACTCCTAAGTTATTGATCAATATCATGAACTGAAACAATGTCGCCAACACCCGGTATCGGACGTGGCATAACATTGCTGGCTGTAAGTTTACCGATCTCTGACGCTGCTTTGGCACCAGCTTCTACAGCAGACTTAACTGCCGCAACATCGCCTTTTACAATAACCGTAACTAAAGTGGATCCTATGTTTTCATATGAAATCAATTCAACTTCTGCAGCTTTCAACATTTCATCAGCCGCTTTCAATGCAGGGACCAAACCGACTGTCTCTATGAGTCCCAATGCTTCATCACCTTTATATCTCATAAATTCAACCTCTTAGTTTAGTTGCTATACTTTTTATCAACATATTTTGCAACAGCATCACGACCATCAGCGTTGATTCGATAATTCATAATTAGGTTGTCGTCTTTATCTAGTTCATAACTATCCAACTCAACCAAACCATTGGCTTCTAAAGCCATAAAATGTTCCATATATAATTCTTCGTTAAACTGTTTTTCATTGCCGTATAGTGGTTTCAAAGCTGTCATAACTGCCTTAACATCAACAGCTTCGTGACTATTCATATAATTCAAAACGGCCATTCTACTTGGTAAACTCATTGTTCAACGCCTCCCTTTTTAAATAGATCTAAAGGATTCATCGTTACAATAATGGCACCCAGAACAATAACGATTGAGCCAATGACGATTGTTGGAGTCAAAGTCTGGCCTAAGAATAGAACACAGAATAGAACTCCCCAGAAAGCATAAGTAACATTGAGTGACATTCCGATTGCACATCCAACAGTTGCGTTAGCTTTGTACCAAGTAACGAATGAGATGGCTGCGCTTAGTCCAGCTACAGCTAACCAAACAAGTGGAATTCCGGCTGAAATTGTTCCACCAAGCAATTTAAGAGCTCCTACAGCTGGAACCATAAGAACTAGAACTACTAGACCTGAAATTAATTCTCTCAAGTTAACAGCAACGTCAGTATCGATCATTGCACCACCAAAACTAGAGAAAACACCTTCAAGTCCCCAACTAACGGCGGCAATCAAAGCACAGATAATTCCAAGAGTGAAGTTAGGTGCCCCTTCAGGTTTTACAAAATTAATAATAATTGCGCCAAATACACAGAGCACCATACCCAAAACAACCCGTTTGGTTGGCTTTTGCTTCAAAAACATCCAAGCAAACAAAGCACCGAACAAACTACATGTGGCAGAAATTGGAATTGCATAAGCACCAGCCATTGCTAAACCAACTAAGTAAGCACCGTTAGCAATTGGTCCCCCAAGAAGGAATCCGATAACCAACATCTTGCCTGGTTTAGTCTTGAGAGTTCTGCCTAACTCCTTCAAACGACCTTTTTTAGCGTTGTAGATCAACAACCACAATCCGGCAATAAAATCATTTAGTCCTGAACAGACAAACGGTGCTGCCAAAAATCCAGCGGCACTGACTAATGGATCATAACCACTAGCAACCATTACCAAAGTCGAATAGATACCGTATGTTAATCCAGAAATTGCACCATTAATTAATCCTGTAGTGTGGAATTTTTTAGTTAATGCATTTTTCTTACTATCCGCAAGATTAATGCGTCCATTGATAGATTCCTTATTAATATCCATTATCACTTACTCCTTATTTTGTGTTTGGAGTTGGTAAAATATTCTCAACTTCTGCATGTGGACGAGGAATTACGTGAACTGATAATAGTTCGCCAATTCTTTGAGCGGCTGCGGCACCAGCATCGGTAGCGGCCTTAACAGCACCGACATCACCACGAACCATAACAGTAACTAGTCCTCCACCAACTAATTCTTTTCCGATAAGAGATACGTTAGCTGCTTTCACCATTGCGTCGGCCGCTTCAATAGAACCTACTAAACCTTTAGTTTCAATCATTCCAAGTGCGTCATATTTCATGATAATCTCTCCTTTGTGAGCGTTTGCATTTTTGTTATGGTGCCATTATATTTATGACCCCTACGGTTCAAGTCAACACTCCATTTCAAATTGAATATTAAAACACAAGATCACTCTCACTAAAGGCCTTAGAATAGGCTTTTTGATTAAAATTTTATTTTTTTAGAAATAATTGTGTCAGTGAGAGCATTTTGCTTGACATGTAGAAATTTTCACAATCATTTTTAAAAAGAGCATTTTTTTGAAATATTTTTTGCATTAGATTTCAGGAATACCGATTTAACAACATTTCAAAATTTAAAATGAGACTCTGACCTTAGGGATAGGTTTACGTGAAAAAAGCCGATTCGACTACACTTGTCGTCTTTCTAGATAAATTTATTAAAAAGTTTTTCTTCTACTAGAAAAGGCATTTTTAGTAGATTATTTAACCCTCTAAAAATGCCTTTAAGTTAATATTTATATGTGAAATCATTCTCACAATTTTATGATTTTTTGCTGAGCATATTACTTGCCTTTTAAAAATTTATCTTTCTTTCTATTCAAAAATATAATATATTTAGTTAAACGTTTGCATTGACATTATAATTTCCAATGATCTAACAGAAGGAGACCAATTATGAGTAATTATTTACTACATTCAATCGTACCCAGGGAAATTAAAAAATTACGTTTATCCGAAAGATTAAACGTAGTTCGAGCCGGTGTTTTAGGAGCTAACGATGGTATCATTTCCGTAGCCGGAATTGTGACCGGAGTAGCTGGTGCACAACAAAGTCAAATGACATTATTCATTTCTGGATTAGCTGGTATGTTTGCTGGAGCCCTATCAATGGGCGGAGGCGAATATGTCTCGGTTAGTACTCAAAGAGATACCCAAAGAAATATGGTTAAATTGCAAGAAGAAATGATTGCTGCAAATCCTAATCGTGAAGAAAATGCTTTGGCCAGTTATTATGAAAGTAAAGGGTTAGGTCTAGATTTATCAAGACAAGTTTCTTCTAGTCTAATGGAACAAGATCCTCTAGCTGCCACGTTAAAATCCAAATTCAATATTGAATTCAAAGACTACTTCAGCCCTTGGCAGGCAGCTTTCTCATCATTTTTCTCATTTATTATTGGTTCATTATTACCGCTGATGGCAATTACTTTTATTCCCTATCCATATAAAGTTTCAGGAACTATGTTTTCAGTAATTATTGCTTTGACTTTCACAGGATATATCAGTAGTAGATTGGGTAAATCAAATGTTATCAAAGGTATTTTAAGAAATCTGCTTGTTGGTTTGGGAACGATGATCGTAACCTACCTTATCGGTACACTTTTAACTTAATTATTTTAAATACTAAAAGAGCATCCCTGACTTCAATCAGAGATGCTCTTATTTTTTACTTGCTATATTCAAGATAAGCGATACCGCTAACTTTTTTAGCCGATACCAAACTTAATTCTTTAAACTTTGTTTTATCTGAGAACAAAGGAATACCTTTTCCCAGAATAATAGGAACGATTCCTATTTGATAAACATCAATTAGATCACTGTTAACCAATGGGGCAATGATACTGCTGCCACCGATGATCCAGATATCTTTTGAAGACGACCTCTTCTTTAGTCCGTTAACCAAATCAACAATATCACCATCTACAAAGTGCAGATTGCCGACATCATCAATTGGCTGGCGAGTCATTATATAATTATCAAAATCATCATAGGGATAACTATCTGGTGACAATTTATTAGCCACCTGGTCATAAGTCTTGCGTCCCATGACTACTGAATCCACATGTTTAACCAATTTCTCATATTCACGATCGTTGTCTTCACCAGATGTAAAATCATTATCAATCAAGTAATCGATGTTGCCATTTTCTTCTGCAATATATCCATCTAAAGTTTCCGCGATGAATAGAATAACTTTACGTGTCATATGTCTATCCTCCGGTTCTTCTGGTTAAACATATTGTATATTCTTGCAGTTGAAGTTACTAATAAAAAGCTATCGATTTTGAATTCATAATCGTTTTAAATAAATTTTGATAGAATTGCTCTATAAACATTTGGTATTGTTCTAGCAAAAATTATTGCTACATGGTCACTTAATGAATTATTGATATATTTCGATTTATTCAATAATGTATTCCACTTGAACCCAAGACCTATTTTTACAATTCTTACTTAACGGATATATATACTTCAACCGTTCCATCAGGATAATATTTTTCAAAATCATGATCATATTTTCTAATAATTTTTTTATTGTCCTCGTCTAACCATACTTGTTTCCACAATTTGGGAACATCATTTGAATCGTCAGTATAAGTAATGTACTTATTAGAATCAGGTATTAAAATCCCAGACATATCATTTTTATCTTCAATTGCTGTAGTTAAGGAATAGTCGCCCCTATAATCAGATTGATAGTTATGATAAATACCGTACCTAATTTTATTTTCTGGTATATTAACCACCGACTTAGACCACAGATCTATAACTTTTGAAAACATTTCTGGATCATTGAAATTATTTGTGCGAATACTCTTAATCTTATGTAAAATCATGTTTTTCTCCTATACGAACATATGTTCTATCAAAAGAATAACATACTTTATTATTATTTAATCAAAAAATTTAAATTTACTTCTAATTAAGGAGGACCTAGAACTACAAGTCAGACATTATAGCTATTATTTCTGTTCACTTTATTAAATTATCTTGTTGCTGTTTTTTTAAAAATTCCATTTTTTCATTTAAATATTTGATACTAGCCTCAATGTCAGACTGTTTTTCATGTAAGGACTCAACTTTTTCCCTCATCAATCTCAAACGTGTTGGTATGGTTTCTGGCCCTTGACCACGATAGTTGGTATAAGTATGAATTTCATCCAAAGTAAAACCAGCCGCTTTTAGTCTTAGCAACAATGCCACATGATCCACGTGGGCATCAGTATATTGTCGCAACTGTCTGGGACCATGTTCAGGATGGATAAGATCTTTCTTTTCATAAAATCTAATTGTATCTGGGCTCAACCCAGTTATTTTGGAAAACGTTCCAATTGAATATAATTTTTTATTTGACATGGACTTAACTCCATTATGTAAGATAGAATCTGTTGTTTTCAGAAAAACGGAGGCTCTTATATTGAATAATCATGAATCACTCTTTAGCTGTGACTTTTGGCTACTTGCATTAACCAATCTTTTCGTTATGACTGGATACTATAGTTTAATGGTAACCGTTGGTCTATATTCAGTTAAAAAATTCCAAGCTCCTACTAGTATCACAGGACTAATTGTCGGTATCACCGTCATAGGAATTCTTATTTCCCGTTTCTCCAGTGGTTACTTGACACATATCTTCAGTAACAAACAATTGATGGTCGCTGGTACCATTCTTCTAATTCCAGCAACTTTATTATATCAAATGGCTAATTCAATTCTCTTTCTAATAGTTGTTCGTTTGATTCAGGGTATAGCCATCGGTTTGGTCAGCACCGTAACTAATACTGCTGTCGTTTTATTATTTCCCAAAGCAAGAACTGGTGAAGGAATCGGTTACTTTAGTCTAAGTACAATTTTAGCAACTGCTGTTGGTCCTTTTGCTGGATTATTAGTAGAACAACATTTTAATTTTAATGTAATGTTTATGATGGAAACTATTTTAGCAATTCTAGCTTTGATTTTTTGTCTCTTTGTTAATGGCAGTAAAATTGCTTTTCATTTCACAAATAGGCATCCTAAGATCACTATTCATGATTTTATTGAACCTAAAGCTTTACCAATCGCTAGTACAATTTTTATTGTTGGTTTAGGCTACGCAGCTATTCAAGCTTATTTAAGTTTTTATACAACAGAATTAAACTTAGCTAGTTACTCATCCGTTTTCTTCTTGATTTACGCCGCCGCAATTTTAATTTCTCGTCCATTCACCGGCAGAATTATTGATCATTTCGGTGAAAATGCGGTTATCATTCCTTCAGCAATTATTAATATGCTAGGAATGATGCTTTTGGCCACAGCCAGTTCCGGTTGGATGATCTTGGTATCTGCTTTTCTTATTGGTTTAGGATTTGGTAATTTTCAATCCACCTGTCAAACCGTCGCTGCAAAAAGTGTTCCTATCGAAAGACTCTCCCAAGCAACAGCCACCTACTTCATTCTCTTTGATTTAAGTCTGGGAGTTGGCCCCTATGCACTAGGTATAATTGAACCACTAACTGGTTATCGAGGATTATTCTGTCTAATGGGCATTACAATCATTATTGGCTTGATCTGGTATTTATTAATTCATGGCCGCAAAAACAAAAATTTTGTTAAAGATGCTATTCCTAACAATTCTGATAACAGGTTAGATTAACTTAATCTCTAAATAATTAAAATAAAAAAATAGCAATTCTGAATTAATTTCAGAATTGCTATTTTACTTTGATGTCGGTTGTCATATCGCCAGACGAAGTATTTATAAATTGATTAATACTTACATTTTTTTATGAGCTATTTGAATATTTCTTTCCTACCCAAAATCAATTTATTTCAAATTACTAATAGCATAGTTTGCTTCCTCAGCAGTAAATTGTTCTCCATACTCTGATGTTAATTGATCTCTTATTGATTCTGGTGACATTGATATGTCTTCCTGATACGACTTAGCCTTAAATAAAGCATTTTTATTCCAG
Source organism: Companilactobacillus paralimentarius DSM 13238 = JCM 10415 (assembly GCF_001434985.1). Taxonomy (GTDB): domain Bacteria; phylum Bacillota; class Bacilli; order Lactobacillales; family Lactobacillaceae; genus Companilactobacillus; species Companilactobacillus paralimentarius. Next base: position 29,772 of record NZ_AZES01000104.1, read on the forward strand.
TCTGCTTTTATATTCTCCATAGCGTATTGAGCCGCTTCAGTTGAAAATTTTTCACCATATTCTGATGTCAATTGTTTTTGTATTCCTAATTTTGACATATGCATATTATCTGCATAAGATTCAGCTTTTCTTAATGCTGATTTATATTCAGTTGGTACAACAGGTTTTTGCGGTTCTGCTAATTTTTCAGTATTTTCTATTTTTTCAGAAGATACCTCTTTAGTTGATTTCTTCGAATTAGATTTATCCTTAGCAACCTGTGACACTTTATTTTTATCCGATTTATCTGTATTCGTATTCTTAATTCCATTTATTCCAGCAAATACTAGAATAATAACCGCGATAACTATCCATCCTCTTTTCTTTTGATACCACTTCTTTTTTGCAGAATAGTTTCCTCTTCTCATGTAAAATCCCCTTTTATTTTTGATAGTTTTATTTTAGCTAATCAGAGTGGTATATTCTATTTTGATTTAACATAACAAAATATTCATTTATTTAAGGAAATTAAACATTCGAAAATTTCAATAACAAGTTAGCCACTTGGACAAAATAAATTGAATCCAA
>NZ_AZES01000011.1 GCF_001434985.1 Companilactobacillus paralimentarius DSM 13238 = JCM 10415
TAAAGGTATGGATGGTGTCTTTTTGATGTTCTAAAATAGTTTTATTAATAAATGGTTGTTGAAAGATTCTATCCAGCTTTTTGGACGTGATGAGGACGGTTATGGTAACTACGATTATCAATTAACGAGTTATGATTCAAATGGAAAACCTCATCCAGCCAAATTTACTGGTACGACAAGCTTAAATATTGGCGAATTATTTGAGAAAAGAAGAGATTTTTTATTATAAGTTGCGCAACAAATTGATTAATGACTTCATGGCGTGATATAATTGCATTTGCAAAGAGTGAGTAACTTATAGATACACCAAAACCCCCAACGAGTGGAAGTCGTTGAGGGTTTTTTAGTGGGCTAAATTGCCTTTTCCTTTTACTTGCGGTGTTTCCGTTTTAGCCAATCGGTAAACCAAGCGGTTACTAAGCCGACTACAAGTGGGGCAAAAAGTGAGTTAAACAAATAGATACACCCCCAATCCGTTGCAGGATTGTAAGGCAACTTTCTTATTTTATCATAGCCAACTCAAAAAAAATCCAGTTTTTATATTATAAGAGAAGAAGTAAGTGAACTTCAAAATAAGAAACAGAGAGAATCTTTTATGATAGAAATCTTTATTATATCGATTTTACTGTTTTACATAATTCACCAAGTAGAAGAGTTTACATCTTCGATTTTCATAGTAGAGATTATAAAGAATATAGTTCAACTCTTGCCCTTAATTATATTTTTATAACTTTATAAAGTTATAAAGGCTCTATCCTTCTCATAAATAAAATAGAAGTATGATTCAACAACTTAATATCTGATAACTTGACAGTATTTAACCAAAAAGCCAACAGGTCCTCATTATCCGGCTTATCTTGAATAGATTCGTAGTGATTATAATATGCTTCAGCAAAATAATTTTGGAAAGATCTAAATATGTAGGCCGATCTATTCTCCGGTCTGGCCTTTTTACTTTTTAGCGTCTTCATGACAATTCTCTTTATTTCGTTAACTATTGTCGTTTATATAAACTCGTTTTTCTCAAAAGCTGTAGTCAAAACAGGGTCGTCTAATCCACACCCTTGACCAGTTTAAACATTGATTTCTTTGTGTTTAAAAAAGGAAATTTTCTAATCTTCCCTTTTCGACCTTTTTATTTTATCTTGCATTAAGTAATCATCAGTTTTCAGATTTATGTCATCCTCCTACAAAGTGTTAAATGTTATATGCTAAATATATTTAACACTTTGTGGGAGACAATTAATAAACGAGACTTGTCTGATTCTCAATAGAGCCGTACATTTTTAATAAGTCAAAGCATTCTTGGAAGAAGTTTTTAAACGATGTAAACATAACTTTATCCATTGATTCTTGATCATGATACTTTTTACCAGCATACAAAATAATTCTAGAAACTTCACGATTGATTCGGTCTTTAATAAATTCATTACTTTCAAACATTGTTGCCGTTCTTGCTAGAGGTTCCTTACGATAATTCAGATCTCGATAAACTTTCTTCTTAGCGTTCATAATCAATTTAGCATAGTTAGTCAGTTTTTTAGCACTTCCGTAAGAAAGACTAACCAAAGTGTCTATTAGGTTTTGAGGCATTCCATATGATAAAAGAGTGCTTTCTTCGGCAGCTATTTCGACATTGTCGATATTTTCGTTAATTTTAGAATTATTAGTATTATTAGAACGTAATTTCAAGTGATTGAAGTTCAAGTAATTAAGTAGACTATTTGTCTTGTTCGAAGAAGACTTTTTGTCCGCAGGTGTTGTATCAGCGCTTTCTACTTGTTGAGGAGCATCTGTTGCAACGTCTTTTTTGGAATGACCTAAGAACTTTTCTTTAACAGCATCAGGCAAAGATGGAAATAATTTGTAAGTTCCGTTAAAGCATTTCTTTCTGAAGATTAATCCTGCTTCAACTAGTTTGTCCATGATTCTTGAGATAGTTTTAGTTGATTGATTGATCAATTCTGCCAAATCGGAATAAGTGTATACAACGTAGTATCGATTTTCTTTACGATCGAAGAAGTCTTCTCCATTTTGGACACTTAAGCCAAGTCGATTATAAATAGCTGAGAAAACTTGAGTTGGATTTCCATTAAGAGATTTGTCTCCTAAATCAATCAATGCAATGTATCCCTTCGGTTCAACAAAATCTTGTTTAGCCCTCTTCATCGCTTCTTGTAGTGTTTTATCGTTAGACATATTATTGTCATCCTTCCATGTTTTTTCATAGAAAGAAAAAAGACTGATGAGCAAATATCCCCACCAGTCTTTTAACGATTAAATAATTGATTTATCTCTGCCTACAATCTATAATAAGAATTAAAGCAGAGCGTTAAAAGTAGTGAGTATGTGTGGAATACTCATTGCCGAATCCTTAATCGCTGGTAACAATTAAGGATTCAACGCTTTTTTCTTTTATATATAGAGTCGTACTTTTAAAAAGTGCGACTCTTTTTTTCTGTCTTAACTATATATTCTGTGAAGCATAAAATCAACAAAAAACTTGATATATCAACAACTCATACATTTCACACATAACATTTAACATTATATATATAACATAATGTTAAATGTTATGTGTGAAATGCATTTAACATTATGTAAAAGGATTAACAGAGAGAATCTTTGATACGATAGCTTTCTTGAAAAATATTGATATAAAAATATCGGTAGTTTAGCCTAGAACAAAGTGTTAAATGTTATATGTTAAATACATTTAACACTACTTATACATTGAACCATAAGTATTATTAACACTTATGCAGAGGTGTGTTAATATTGAAGTATAAAATTATTGGGGGAGCTTTTATGACTGCGAAAGTATTATCTTTTTTGAACTTTAAGGGTGGCGTTGGAAAAACAAGTACTACAGCTTTAACAAGTTATAACCTGGCCAAATTAGGTTATAAGGTTTTGGCAATTGATTTTGATCCTCAGGCTAACTTAACATCTTTATTTTTAAAGACTAAAAGTATCAAAACAAATGATGAAATCATTACAATTGAAACTTCACTTATGACAGCTGTGAATGATGATCTTGACTTGAAGGATATTGCAATTTCAATCGATGAGAATTTATCATTGATTCCTAACGCAGTGGACTTCAGTATGTATAACCGATACTTGGATAAGAATATTAAAACTGAGCAGGATAAAGTAGATTTCTTTAAAAATAAGATTGAATCTTTGAAGAAAGATTATGACTTTATTTTTATTGATGTTCCGCCAACAATTTCGTTGCCAAATGACACTGCATTTAATGCTTGTGATCAGATCATCGTCGTTTTACAAACACAAGAAAGATCATTGTCAGGTGCAGAAGTGTTAATTGATTATCTACAAAAAACATTGATTGATGATTTTAATTCTGATGTTGATGTCATGGGTATCTTACCTGTTTTGTCAAAACGTAATGCGGCAGTTGATGAAGAAATTTTAAATTCAGCCGAATCTGAATTTGGTAAAGATAATATTTTCCAGCATAAAATTATGATCATGGAAAGAATCAAACGTATGGATATGACCGGTATTACCGATAATAAAAAAGACGTTTGGGACAAAAAGGTACATGCAGCATTTACGGGTGTGGCTAAAGAAATAATCGAAAGGTTAGGTGAATAGTCATGGGGATGCTGAGACACGATGACAAAAAAATTTCAAAACCAAAGAAATCTACGCTTGAGCGTGGCACCAAGGTTGTCGTTGAGAACCAAGTAAAGAGAAAAGATGTCGTTGACATGCCAGACTCTGGTGTTACTTTCCCAGTAAATGTTCGAGTGGATAATCATATTAGAAACAAAATATCGGCTCTGTTGAACCTGGGTATGGCGAAATCTCAAAAAGAATTAGTCAAACAGTTGGTTGAGAATGAAATAGACAGATTGCCGGAAAGTGATAAGAGTAGATTTGATAGGATGTTTGAAATTTTGGAAGAAAAAGATAATATGAAGAACTAAATGTTAATAACATTATATATTTAACATTTAACACTTTGTTGAAAGACAACTTAAACCTTCAACATATAAAAAAAGACGTTACTCAGTAACGTCTTTGGAATGGCCCCTTTAGTGGCTGTACGATAAATAGAGTTGATGGCAAAATGCCTATCAACTCTATTTATCGTACAGCCGATTTTGTGTTCTTAAAGTCGTATTATGTAGAAGAACAAGGTATTTGTTAAGTATTACCTTTATCTTTATATGTTAGGAGGAAAGTGTGTTATGCAAGTAATCAGTTTTATGGCTATCAAAGGTGGCGTTGGTAAAACCACAATGGCATTTCAGTTCGCCAAATTTTTACAAACACAAGATTAAAAAGTTTTGATGATCGATTTGGACGCACAGAAGAGTTTGACGGGCACTTTTGAAAATGAACATTTTAATTTCAGTGGAAAGCCCACCATTGCAGATGTCCTAGAAAAACCAAGCTCCGGGTTAATTGAGACACAAGTTCAGGATAATATCGCGATAATTACATCAACTAGCAACCTGGAAGAAGTAGCAGATCGTTTAGCCTCAAAACCAAATAGAGAATTGCTGAGAATTGCTATTATTTATGTGGTTTGTTAAAAATGCGCAAGAACTGAATCAAAAATATGACTACATAATTATCGACTTGCCACCAGCTTGGAACCTGTTAAGCAAAAATGGTGTAGCTGTAGCCGATAAAATCATTTCTCCAATGGAACCAAGTCGATTTGGGTATGAAAGTCATACAAAAGTATTGCAAAGTGTGGGAACTTTACAAGATGAAGTTGTTGATCCAGTTAGTGGTAAATCATATATTACTGCCAACGTATTCTTTTTAGGCAATCGAATCAAACACAATACTAATTCTTCTCACGAATTTTTATCAGCACTCAAACATATAGATAATGTCATTGGGGTTATCCCAGAAAAGGAATTAGTTAACGCTAGTATGCTTGCAAAGGAGGGCATACTAGAATATGCAACCCAGAATGACAAGTTGCATGAACAAGAGCCATTTCTCAAACTATTAAGTGACGTGTTTTCAGAAATCCAAAAACAGGGGAATGATTAACTTATGGCAAACAAATTTGAAAAGTTTTCAAGTACCAACAACGATTACCAAGTGGCTAGAGACATTCAGCAAAAAGATGCACTTAACGAAAAATTGAATTGGGAACGAAAAGTAAAGACAAGCTTCTCAATTCAACAAAAGAATATTGATCGTTTAGATGAAATGGTTAATCAGTTGCACGCAAAATCAAGATCAACCTTATTAGATACCATAATAGAAAATGCTTATAGAGACTTTCAAGAATAATTGAGTGGGGAAAATGATGAAATCACAAATAGTTGATAGCAATAATTGATACGAAGACCTTGTATCTGATCAACGGACCGATCGGGGCTGGTAAAGTATACAAGACAGAATAAAGTTGCCGGTAGGTAAGCACTATGCTAGGCTATGACTAATTTAACAACCGAATAAAGAGATCAAGCTAAACAGAAAAATCCCCGATTCACGAGGAATCAGGGATTTTGGGTTTAGCAAGTAGCTACACGACAGCTACTTAGATTCAGTCGATTTTAACTTGCCGGTCTAAATCGACTGAACATTGTTCTTAATTTGTAGGTTAATTATACCGCAAACCAGTCCCAAAGGACAAGTTAAGGATAGTTAAAAACAAATTAAAGTCAATGGACTAAGTAGCTAACTGAAGCTATTTAGTCCATTTTTGTTGTTAGAAATTAAAAAAAGTTGCCGACTGGGCAACTCACAAACAGACACATGCTGGTAAATTACAAAGCATTCATTTAGCCGTGAGGCTTTGTAATTCAGTTAGAGCATATCAGATTTGTATTGTAATGCAAGTCGAATGTTTTAGCAACTCTCTTTTGAGACAGCGTGTGTCAGTCAAGAAAGGGAGTTTTTATAATGGATCAAACAAATTTCAAGTTTTATCAAGCTGACAACGTTTATGGGGCCTTATTCTTTCAGTTTCCCAAAGTATTGATGTACGGCGAACAATATCGGTATTTAAGTAGTGAAGCCAAATTGGCCTACATGGTACTGAAAGATCGGCTCGAGTATTCCTTACGCAATCACTGGGTTGATGAGGAAGGTCACGTCTACTTTATTTTTACCAATCAAGAATTAATGGATCTGTTCAATTGTTCAAAGGGAAAATTAGCCACCGTTAAGAAGGAACTAGAAAAAGCTGGCTTGCTTTATCAAAAAGCCATGCATTTTAATCCCAAAACAGGGAAAAATGAACCCAATCGACTTTACCTAGCCGAACTAGATATGCAATCAACGGACGTTTATTTACGCGGTGAATATGCCCAAAAAGAGCCGCAAACCCTTGCTACGAGCGAAAGTCTAAAAAATAGACCTTCGCGGGAGACCGTTGAAACCCTTGCTACAAGCGAAAGTCTAAAAAATAGACCTTCGCGAAAGTTCGTTGACGACACCCCGCAAACCCTTGCTACGAGCGAAAGTCTAAAAAATAGACACGATCTAGATAGAGAACCTAAAGAAAGAGATAAAGATAGATACAATATAGATACTCAAAAGTTGGACTTTTCCACAGATCATTTCTCACCAGCAGAACTAGAAAAGCAAAACCATGATCTCGTGAACCATGCTAATGACTTCTTAACTGATGAAGACAGTGGCTTACCAGTTTTCTTAGAACCCGAAGCTGTTCAACTACTTAGCTTTTGGTGCCGCACTCCGCAACAAATGCGGCGCTTCATTGGTATTATCTTAAATGCTAAGTACCGAGTTGAGAAGGATCACAAAGATATTGGCGTTCTAATCCCGCTTGACGACGAAGAACTTAAACCTTTGATGACTAAAGCACTAAGACGCTACTTTAACGCCCTAAGAAGCAATGAGAAGCACATCAAGAACGTTGAGAACTACTTATACGGCACAATGCAAAACCTATTTGGCGTTTGGTGGAATAAACAAGCGGCTAGAGAATATGCAGCCAAACACCCCGAAGAACAGAACACTGACAATGAGCCTTATTGGAATTAAACGCCGTATAAGCTCATTTAATCCGTTTTAAGTATTACATACATAATTAATCAAAGTCGCTTTAAAATCGCTTAGAAGCAAAAGTAGACACCTTGAGTGGCTGAATTGGCGCTTGATGGAATAAACAAGCGGCTAGGGATTATGCTACCAAACACCCCGAAGAACAGAACACTGACAATGAGCGCTCTTGGAATTAAACGGCATCTAAGCTCATCTAAGCCGTTTTAAACAGATAGAGCATAATTATATTAAACGAGTTTTAAAATGCACTTACGGGCACTTTAGGAACGTTGTATAAGTGCCATTGCGGAAAGGACAGCAAACTTAAATTCACAACTTTTAAAGAAGCAGGCTAATTGAGATGGTACTCAAAGATTAGTATAATGTGAGTAGTAATAAAGGGGGGGGCGAGAAAATCATGGCAGTTAAGGAAAAGAAACGCGTACAAGTCCAGATTGACAAAGAATTGGCAGATAATACCGAAGCCGTTTTAAGCCAGTTAGGTCTAAACCCAACTACCGCAATCAATATGTTTTATAAGCGGATTGTTGCTAATGGTGCCTTACCTTTTAATGTGTCTTTAAGCGAAGAAGAAAGAGCTAATTTACGCTTTTTAAAGGCTACCAAAGAGACACCAGTAACAGAGTTCAAAGACGCTAAAGAAGTCGCTGATTGGCTCAATGATCCAGATGAGGACTAATGACTTATCAGGTTAAATAAATTAATAACTTGGAAGTGTGATGAACATGAAAGATACAATCACAATTAATGACTTTTTTGAAATTGCCAAAGAAACTGATTTAAAAGATCTACTTGATAAGTCATTACATGAGCCAGACCCAGAAAAGCGCAAAGTATATGACGCTTTATATACCTACTTTTTAGATAAAAGGCAAGATGAGGTTATCAAGCGAAAGGACTTTGTCCGTTGATAGATAAACCCCAATATATATTGAGGAATTTTCCTTGGATAAACCAAAATATTACTTATCCAGAAAAGGTGCAAAAGCAGTTACAAAATTTTGCAGATCAAAACCCAGAAGTAAAGCCTAGAAATGATCCAGAAAATAAAAACGATCGGCCTAGTTATTAGGTTGATCGTTTTTTAATTTATCCGGTTTATGGGCGTTAACATAGTCAGCAAATATTTTTAAAAGTTCTTCGGTTTGTTCGACCGAGAGGTTATTAGCTTGGAAGTACTTTTCTAATAAAGCCCCTTTTTGAATTAATCGGCGAGAACGGGCTTTGCGGGCTTGCCGATTTTCATAGTATTTAGATTGCCGTAATTTAAAATCTTCCCGCTCAATTTTTTGTTTTAAACGCGCTTGTTGCTCGACTAGTTTTTCATATTGATTAGACATGGAATTTCCCCATCTCGTATGGCTAATGATCTACGGACTTTACCTTTAAAAATTCAGAAAATTGCTTAGCTAAAAGCTTAATCTGATCGTTAGACAAATTAGCATAATCTAAATTGGCTTGACTGATGATTTGTTTACCTAGCCGTTGTTCAATCTTATTTTTTTCGTCCTTAATTTTTTGATTAAGGGCTTTTAATTTAGCTTCTTGTTTTTCTAAGTTGCTTTGAGACATAACGATCCCTCCAATCATATTAGAAATAATCACCGACACTATATCATAAGGGAAACGTTAAGTCAAAGTATAAAAGTTGAAATAGCGAAGCGGAAGGCATACACTAAGTTAAAGTTAAGAGAATCAGAAGACCGAGTGAAACGAGGTCAATGCGCACTTACACACAACAACTAAAGCTGGTTGTGTTATTGTGCTAAACCCTTGCATCAGAAGTCGCCGTTGGCGACAACAAAAGCAAACCCATAAACCCAAAGAAAGGTGGAGATCAGCATGGCAATTTTTCACATGAGCTTTAGTAATATTAGTGCTGGAAAAGGAAGAAGCGCAATTGCTGGAGCAAGTTATCGAAGTGGTGAAAAGTTATTCGATCAAAAAGAAGGTAGAAGCTATTTTTATGCTCGGTCAGTCATGCCAGAAAGCTTTATTTTGACACCAAAGAATGCGCCAGAATGGGCGAGTGATAGAGAGAAATTATGGAATGAAGTCGAAAGAAAAGATCGTAGAGCAAATTCACGCTATGCAAAAGAGTTTAACGTGGCTTTACCAGTTGAATTAAGTGAAAATGAACAGAAAGAATTATTGACAAAATATGTACAAGAAAATTTTGTTGATGAGGGTATGGTTGCCGACGTAGCAATTCATAGAGATCACCCAGATAATCCGCACGCTCATGTTATGCTAACTAATCGTCCATTTAATCCAGACGGAACATGGGGATTGAAAAGTAAAAGGGAAAATATATTAGATGAAAATGGGAACAAGACTTATACAGGAAATAGTCGTTTTCCAAGATCAAGAAAGGTGTGGCTAGTTGATTGGGATAAAAAAGAAAAAATCACTGAATGGCGGCATAATTGGGCGGCTAGTGTAAATCAAGTTTTAGAGCAAAAAAATATTCCGGATCGGATCAGTGAAAAATCCTTTATCGAGCAGGGAATAGATGATACACCAACTCAACATGAGGGAATTAATAGCAAGCGGTATGAAAGAAAAGAATTTAACCAACAAGTAAAAAACTATCGCAAGGTCAAAGCCAGTTATAAAAACAACCAAGAAAAAGTAATCAATAGAGGTCATTTAGATAGTCTAAGAAAACACTTCTCGTTTAATGAAAAACGGGTGGTCAATGAGTTAAGTCATGAACTGAAAACTTATATCAGTTTGGAGAGCATAGATGATAAACGGCGCATGCTATTTAATTGGAAAAATAGCACCTTAATTAAACATGCAGTTGGTGAAGATGTGACTAAAGAATTATTGACAATTAACCAACAAGAAAGCTCATTAAAAAAGGCAGATGAACTCTTAAATAAAGTGGTCGATCGTACTGCGAAAAAACTTTATCCAGAGCTTAATTTTGAACAGACCACACAAGCTGAAAGACGAGAATTAATTAAGGAAACCGAGAGCGAGCAAACAGTTTTCAAAGGCAGTGAATTAAACGAACGTTTAATGAATATTCGTGATGATTTATTGACCCAGCAATTATTGACCTTTACCAAGAGGCCATACGTTGGTTTTAAGTTATTAATGCAACAAGAAAAAGAGGCCAAAATCGATCTGAAATATACGCTAATGATTCACTCTGATAGCTTAGAAAGCCTAGAACACGTCGATAAAGGACTACTAGAAAAGTATTCACCAGCAGAACAGCAAAAGATTACGAGAGCAGTCAAAGATTTGCGAACAATAATGGCAGTTAAACAAGTCATTCAAACCCAATACCAGGAAGTTTTAAGAAAAGCCTTTCCTAATGGCAATTTTAATGAACTCCCAATGATTAAACAGGAACAGGCCTATACAGCCGTGATGTACTATGATCCAGCTTTAAAGCCGTGCAAGGTTGAAACAATCGCACAGTGGCAGGAAAACCCACCGAGGGTTTTCACTACTCAGGAACATCAACAAGGACTAGCTTATTTATCGGGACAGCTTAGCTTAGATCAGCTAGAGAATCATCACTTACAACGGGTTTTAAAGCATGACGGCACTAAACAACTCTTTTTGGGTGAATGCAAAGCCGATCCGATGATTAAAAACAGTCAGATTGAGAAAATCCAAAAGCAGTTAAAAGAGCAACAAGCCAAGGACGACCAGTATAGAAAAGCAAATATGGGGCATTATCAACCGTTAAATTATAAGCCAGTTAGTCCAAACTACTACTTAAAAACGGCCTTTAGTGACGCAATCATGACTGTTCTATATGCTCGTGATGAAGATTACCAACGACAAAGACAGGCGCAAGGTTTAAAAGAGACTGAGTGGGAAATGGCGAAAAAGCAACGGCAACATCAAACTCGTAATCGGCATGAAGATGGTGGCATGCACTTGTAATCTAAATGTAAAATTAAAAGTGCATTAACGTGCTCATTTAATGGTAAAATGAATCCATAATATAGGGAAAGGAGTATTCACATGTGACGAAGAAACAGGAATGGTTTAGCTTAGCTCAAGCTAGTCTCAAGCTTGAACGAGGTAGTACGTACGTGAGTGTTTGGTTAAGACGACACCCTAACGCGCTACCAAGTGAAATGCTCATGGAAACGGGCAAAGTAAAATTAATATCTGAAGATGGCATTGAATGGATTAAAAACCACATAAAAAAAGAGGGCGTCCTCGTAAGCAGTGAAGTTGCTAACGAGGATCAGCACCTAGAAGTTACGATTCTGGGTGTCACCCTACTAATAATCCATTTTACCGGGCGGGTTAGGGGAAAGCTAGTTGTTTAGCGACCCTAATGCGCTTTTTTTGAGGAGGTGATTTAATGAAAGTAGAAAGCTGGCAAGGCATTAATGGCAAGTTACTACATGATAACCAAAAGGCGATTATGGTTGATGACGACCAAGCACTAACTGACCAGAAGCAGCTACAAGCGATATTAGATCAAGACGGTCAGCCAATCGATGAAGTTCGGCAAGCAATGATTAAGAAGACCGTTAAACGCCAGTTAAAGACTGAACCATTAAAACTTAGCGGCTGGTTTAATCGCCATCAAGACAGTCAAAATGCTAAAAAGGCTGAAAAATTGGTAAGTGATAAACCCACCCATCAATATAAGCAAATTAAAAACGAAATGACCTTTTTTGGTGAGAGTTTCCTGGAAGGCTTCTTAGGTTTCTATGGTTTGAAAGTTGATAACGCCTTAGGCCGTTACGAACATAATTTGCATGTCTTAGAGACCCAAGAGCTAGGTCAGTCAGAAAAAGAGTATTACTTAGCCACGAGCGAAAATGGTCGCGTTAAATTAGCCACCGGCCCATTACCGAGCCAGCAAATTGCCGAGGAACAATTGGATAAGTTCTACCAGCGTGAGCCAGAAAAAACGCAGGCAGAACAAATTCAATTACGAACATCAGAAGACGATGGAAAGGAGGAATAACATGAAGTTCAACAAAGCGAAAGCGCTAGCAACCACTGGAGCTACTGCGATTTATTTAGGGCTGATGAACGCCCAGGTTGTTTTGGCGGCGGACGGCGGCGAAGTTAAAAGCAAGTTAACTCAAGCTGGTAAGACGATTCAAGGGATTTTAACCGGGTTGGTCGTTTTAGTCGGGATTTGTGTGGCGCTATTTATTATTATCAAAAGAATGCCTGACGCAGACGATCCGCGAGAGAAATCCGAAGTTTACCACGCAGTTGGTCGGGTGGCTGGTTTAGTGGCCTTAGCAGCGGCGATCATCTGGCTATTACCTTGGGTTTACAGCCTATTTACTTAATTTAAAAAGGAGCCTGCCAAATGAAGAAAGGGAAAGAATTTATCTTCCCAGAAAACGTGGATAAAGATTACGGGATCTGGAAAGACTACACCTTGAAGGATTTTGGCTATGCGGCGCTGGCAGGACTAGTGGGCTTAATTTTTATTGCGATCCCACCCTATGGTCTAATCTTAGTCCTGATAAAAATAGTGATTGTTGTCTTAGCCATGACGATTGTCATGGCTATTTTAACAATTCGGCCAGTTGCGGCGCGGAAGAATATTAAAGTGCGGGATAACTTTAAGCTGAAACGCCGCTATGCCAATGGTCAGAAACTGTTTTATTTAAAACCGAAGAAGCGAGGTGAACTAAATGCGTTTGAAGAAGAACAAAACCGCCAATAAATCAGCCAGGCTAGATTGGGATTACCAACCGCCCAAAATCAATGGTGGCAAAGAAACCATTGATGACATGAGCTTGGTGGTGGGTATGTATGGTAATTACGAAGTTACCAAAACGGGTAATCTCGTTGGCATTTTGGAAGTTAGTGGGATCAACCTGGATCTACTTAATGAAACCGAACAGCAAGACGTCTTTGAGGACTATGGTGCGTTTCTGATGAGCACCTTAGGTGAAGGTGTTGATGACACCTTACAGTTCTTAGAGCCGACGATTCCCGTCAATATGACGGCTTATCTCAATGGTCTCAAACGGCGGTATCTCACTTTACAAAAAGATCACCCCGAGCAACAGTTCAAAATCCAATTAATGGCCAGTTACTTGGATCACTTTACTAAAGTCCAAGAATCCAAAAACATGACGACTAAGCAACACCTGCTAATCGTTAAGGTGCCGATTAAGGACAAAAGCGTTAAAAGCTTAAGCTTAGCCGTCACCCACTTAGACGAGAAGATCGAACAGGTTAAGCGGGATATTGAAAATGCGTTAACAGACTTTGATGTGACGGCCAAAGTGTTGACTAGTCAAGAAGTCCAAGAGATTTTAAAGAACTTAATCAATTTCAATGGATAGGAGGCAACAGTATGAGTTTTGGTGATAAGGTCATTGATTTGTTCATGCCAACCAAGAAAGAAAGTCAGCAAAATAGTGAACCAGCGGTTAATAAACAAAAACCGGAGGTTGAAGACTTTACCAAGCTGATTGATCGCGATAGCTTGCATTCACTATTCCCGTTTAGCTGGGAACAGTACCCCACTTACGTCCAGTCGGGGGAGAATTTTATTCGGGTGTTAGCGATTGCCGACTATCCTAAGCGGGTGTATGGCAACTGGTTATCAGAATTGAAGCGCAAAAAAGGCGTTATCGATATTGTGCAATATATCGACAGCGCCAGTAACAATTCAATGATTACCTATTACAAGAAGACGATTCAAAATAAGGAAGCGCAGAAGTTAAATACGTTCGACCCGTATAAAAAGAAGATTCTGCAAAATTATATTGATTCGGCCAACATGCAACTAGATAAATACCTAGATAATTCTACCACATTTGTCTACCAACATATGCTGGTTTATCTGCGGGCCAACAGTTTAGTAGAACTAGACGACTTAACCGAAAACGTTAAGAATACGTTGATTAAGCTACAGATGAAACCGCTAGTACCGGTTAAAGCAACCTTTCAAGCATTTTGGTCAACCATGCCAATTAACGAGAACCTCATGGGAGATTACACGTACAAAGAAAGTAATACCGAAGTCGCCAGCAGCATGTTTCCCTTTGATGACGCGGAAATTTTGGACTTGAAGCCTAGAAGCGATATTGAAGGGGTTAACAAAGATACCAACAGCTTAATTGCCGTGGATATGTTGGATCGCAACAAGACCCTGAACCAGAATATGGTTGTTATTGGTACTTCCGGTGTTGGTAAAACCACCTATATGATTCAGAAAATCCTACGCTACGCCATTCAAGACTATCAAATCTACATTATTGATCCAGAAAATGAATATACCAAGATTGTCGAAGCCCTAGGTGGGGCAGTCTTGCACTTAACTTCTAATGCTAAGTACAAAATTAACCCACTACAAATTTTTTCCGAAGAAATCTTAAGCGCCGATGAAGCGGTCACAAACCTTGATTTACTAGTCAAAGATAAAATCCAGCGATTAAAGGGGTTCTTTGAAGTCCTTAAAACCGGGATTACCCAAGTTGAACTGGCAATCCTTGATGATGTCGTTAAACAAGCTTACGTCAACAGTGGCGTTTTGAAATATAGCCGCTTAAAAGAAATTAAAGATGATCAGTGGCCGACCTTATCCAATGTTTATGATGAGTTGGAAAAACTGGCAGATAAGGACACTGACAAATTCGGTCGGGTTAAAGACTTCTACTATATTTTAGGCAGTTATACCCATGGCTCTAACAGCCTATTTGACGGCCACACCAACGTTAACTTAAAAGGGAAAATCATTTCCTTTGATTTAAAACCGCTACAAAGTGAACAGGAAGTCCAATCAGCGGCCTATCTGAATACTTTTCAGTATCTATGGGACGAAATCACTAAAGATCGGCATAGCCGCAAAAAACTGTTTGTTGATGAATTTCACTTTTTAACCTTGCATAAAGCGGCCGCCACCTTTTTCCACCAAGCATACAAGCGGTTTAGAAAGTACAATGCCGGAGCCATTGCCGGAACGCAGCAAATTCAAGATGTGATCGAAGGAACAACTGATACCGGTCAAAATATAGGTGAAGCCATTATTGGTAACTCCTATACGAAAGTCTTTTTCGGTTTAGACGGTAAAGGTGTTGATGATGTGATTACTAAGTTGAGAATGACGTTCTCGGATAAAGAAAAGAAATTATTGGAGCGCCGCCGGCAAGGTGAAGCCCTGATGATCTATGGTAGCCAACGCGCCTTTATGCGTGTCGAGTTGACCGAAGAAGAATTGCGGTTAATTGATCCCGAAGCTTACCAAGAAAAATACAACCGTGAGACAGCCATTCAACCGGATTATCAAAAGCGCGTGATCCTGACGCCAAGTGAGATTGACGCTTTGACGACTACTGAAGAGGAAGGAGGGACTTTAAATGAGTAAATCAAATCAGCTATTAAATATCGAGGTCGGCACGTTCAAGCGACAAGGAAACAAGTTAATCCTCGAACTCAATCACAATCAGTTTCGATACGACCAGTTGAGTGAGCTAAACGAATTAAAGCAAGCTGATGCCAATTTCTTGCAGTTGGTTAACGTGATTGAGCAAGATCAGAAGGTCGTTTTAACTTATACCTTGCCGGATAAGGTCAGATCATTAAAGGAATTACCGCAGGAAAATAAGGCGATCCGGGCAGCCGTCGCCAAGAAAATTATGGCGCAAAAGGTGGTTGCTGATAGCCAGTATCATATTGCCTTAAACCCAGCTAATCTATGGTATTACCCCATGCAACATGTTTGGTACGCCTACCGAGCCAATGAACTCATGCCTTATGATGACAAGCATAGCAATTTAGCCAAATACAAAGCGCTGATTCTATTTTGCTTGACGGGGACGCCCTATGAACGGTTACTAAGCAATCCACAAGAAGCCTTGGCCAAACACCCGGATGACTATTTACAACAAGTAGCTAAAGCTACGTCGTTAAATGAGTTAACGGAAGTGGTTAATGGCATTGAGGACTTTGTGAGCTATCACGAATGGCAGGCAGTTGAAACGGCCCAACAGAAAACCAAACAACGGTTATGGTTGAGTGTGGCCGGGGTAGCGATTGTGGCCGTTTTGGCCGTCGGCTTAGTTCATAAAAGTGATGAACGGCAATATCAAAGCTTAGCTAACCGGAACCAAGCGCAGGTCACGCGATTAAAATATAGCGGTCAAATTCAGACCGCTTTAAATGATCAGAAGTGGTCAGCAGCACAAAAAGATATGCAACGGGCCGGCTACCCTGCAACTAAGCAAGTCAGTGTCTTTTTAAAGCATGGTCAGTACCAGCAAGCTTTAAAGGTTGACCCAAGCCAGTTGAATAAGGTTGTCAACACGGCTTATGCCAACAAGGATAGCGGGCAGGTTGCCAAGTGGGAATTGCCAACTAAGGCGACAAGCAAGCAAAAAGACCAATTGGCGCTGGAAAAAGCCATCGTTAACTACGACACCAATACGCTCAATAACCAATTATCCTTTACGACGAACGCTGATGTTTTATTGAGAATGGGACAAGCCTTCCTAGCTCATAACGATACGCAAGACGCCCAGACCGTCCAAACAAAATTAGCTGGGGTGAACAGCTCTAAAGCCAAGTATCTCAAAGCGCTATTAAGTCTCAAAGCTGCTAAGAATGAAGTTAGCGACGCCCAAAAGAAGTTAGATGACGCCAACAAGATTGATGGCAGTAAAGATAAGGATAAAGACAAGAAGGTGGATTCGGCTAAGGCTGATCTAAAGAATGCGCAGAGCGACCAATCGGCAGCGCAAAAACAAGTTGATCAGGCCAAGCGCAAAGTGGGTGATTAAATGCAGGTATTGTCGCTTGAATATAAGAAAAAGAAGTGGAAGTTGATTGCTTATATTGTGGGCGGTGCCATTCTGCTAATCGTCTTGCTGATTGCCGCGATTACTGGTCAGCTACAAGAAAACAGTTGTGATAACTCAACCACCACAGAGACGCAATTGGATAGTAAGAGCATGACAGAAAATGCCAAAAATATCTATGCGCACTGGAAACAGAAGTATGGCGCCACCCCACAAGCGGCCGCCGGAATCTTGGGGGTCTTACAACTGGAAAGTCGCCTTGATCCCAATTCGGTTAATTCAAGTTCCGGGGCCACGGGCTTAGCCCAGTGGTTAGGTGGTCGAAAGGATAAGTTGGAAGATTTAGCCCACAAAGAAAACAAACCAGCGACTAATCTCGGCGTGCAGTTGGACTATCTCGATCAAGAATTGAACAGTAGTTACTATGCGTCAAACAAGCAGATTTTTAAGTATACGGACGTGCATAAAGCGACCAAATCTTGGTTAATGGATTACGAGGGTATGAGTAAGAACCCGGAACAATGGTATTTAAGCCAAAGATACGGGTATGCCGATCATTGGTATTCCGTGTTGGGTGCAAGTGATCCCGTGGCCGGTAATACGTTAGATAATGCAAGTTCAGGCGATCTGACCGAACTAGGTTGTGATAGTGACCCGAGCTATTCCGGCGGTAGTATCGTCAAAAATGCGGAAAGTATGAAAGGTGACTTCTACTATGTGCAAACCCACCCCAGCCCCGATTTAGGTAGCGATTTAAAGAACCCTAACACAACCGGTGGGACGGATTGTTCGGGCTTTGTCTGGTTAGCGCTTAATAAAGCTGGTTACAAGGTACCGGCCAACATGGGCTGGTTTACCGGTACGATGGCAAGTGACGCCAAAGGCAGTCATCAATATCTGAAACAGATCAGTGAAAATGACGCCAAAGCCGGCGATATTGTGATTGTTAATCAAGGTGCCGGGGCCGGGAACAATGGGCACACCGCAATCTTGTTAGACAAGTGGCAAGGCAAAGCCACCAAAATCATTGAGCAAGGTGGTGTCGGCGACAAGGTTAACGAAAGCACATTTGGCACCGCGTTTTATAGCTTATTGAACGGTAGCGATGTGACGTTAGCCCGGCCAATCAAGAAGTAAGGAGGACGAGCAAATGAAACGCAGCATGGTTTTAAGTATTGCGATTGGTAGTTTGATCTTAATCATGTCATTAGGGGCGAATGCCTATCAACATAGCCAAGTTAAGCAGGCGCAACAACAGATCAGTCGCTTACAACAACAGAAGCGCCAAGTTAGCCGGCAATTGGCTAAAGTTAATCAACAAAAGCAGTTATTGAGCACCCAAATTGACAGTTATAAGACCTACCAAAATAATAAAGACAAAAGTCAGGCTGAATTGAGCTTTAATACGGTGGTCACCAAGTTCTTTGACGTCATGAATAACTTCAAGCCCAAGACCTACGGTCAGCGTAAAGATGGCGTTAAAGACTTGATTTCCGACAAGTTGTACCAGCAATACTTTTCAAATAAGGGCACGTATGGTGATAGCAATAGTGTTTCAGCCAAATTAGATCAGCTGAACCTGTATACACAAAGTAAGCAGGGGCAAAACATGAAGGGCTTGGCCGTCGTCAGTTATGAAAGTAAGAGTGGCGACAACGACTGGCAAAAGGCGACGGTGCTTTATCAAGTGACTTTCGATACCACCACGAATCGAATCACCGCAGTCCAAAACTTAGGCAGTAGCTTCAAAGCCAGTGACCTTAATTAAGCGGGTTGGTAAAGCCCTAGCGGTAATCGTGGTGGTTTTAGCCGTTAGCGGGTTTACTGGTCATCAATACGTCAATCGCGTGGAAAAACAGCGGCCAGTTGTGACGCTGGCTAAGCACCCTGAAAAAGTGTTGTTCTTCTATCGTGATGATTGCCCGGATTGTCAGTCTATTTTCCATCAAATTTATTGGCACAACGCAATCAGTCACAACATCGTCTTGATTAACATGAATCAACCGCAGAATCGGCATTACATTCAAAAATATCAATTAACGTCAGTACCAACCTTGATCCATGGTAAGCAACGGTACACCGGCACCAACCAACAAAGAATTAAACAGATAGTAGGTGATTAGATGAAAGACAAATTATTAAACAGCGTTAAAGCTAGTTGGCCGTACCTACTAACGCTAATCATTGGCTTGTATTTAGCGGAGATTTTAGCTGGCTCTGTCATGGCCTTGTCCCGCTATAAGTTGGCATTTGCAGATCATATGCCAACCGTATTAAAACAATTAGCCTTACACCCTTGGCACTATTACAACTTGTATTTGGGCCAAAAGAACCCAGTACTAATTATTGTCAGTGTCGCCGTGGTCCTATACACCATCTATTTTGCTTTGAAGCGCAATAGCAAGCACAAAGCGTGGGAAACCGCAGACACTGAAACCCACGGGAGCGCGACTTGGGGTAATCTAAAAGAATTGAGTGACCATTACTTTAGTATCAATGCCAAAGACCTCACCACAGCATTTAACAAGAGTACCAAGGCCGAAATTCTCAAATCATTAGTGGATCGAGAAAAGTCAGCGAAGGGAGGAGATTAACATGAATGGCACCATTTTAGGGATCGTGGATAAACAGATTGTTTACCAGAATAACAGTACCAAGCCGAATCGAAATATCTTCGTGGTTGGTGGCCCGGGATCATATAAGACCCAGTCAGTCGTCATTACCAACCTGTTTAACGAAACGGAGAACAGCATTGTCGTAACCGACCCGAAAGGGGAATTGTACGAAAAGACAGCCGGTATCAAACTAGCCCAAGGCTATCAAGTACATGTCGTCAACTTTGCCAACATGGCGCACAGTGATCGCTACAATCCTTTTGATTATATTCAACGGGATATTCAAGCTGAAACCGTCGCCACGAAGATCGTTCAGAGTGAAAATGCCGAAGGCAAAAAAGACGTATGGTTCAGTACCCAGCGGCAACTTTTGAAGGCACTAATCCTGTTTGTTATGAACCACCGCGCGCCCGACCAAAGGAACTTGGCCGGTGTAACCCAAGTCTTACAAGAAAACGATGTGGAGGCCGAGGAAAAGGGCGCAGATAGTCCGTTAGACACCCTGTTTCTTGATCTAACCATGACTGATCCAGCGAGACGCGCTTATGAGTTAGGGTTCAAAAAGGCCAAAGGCGAAATGAAGGCCAGTATTATTGAAAGCTTGTTGGCGACCATCTCGAAGTTCGTTGACAAAGAAGTGGCTGATTTTACCAGCTTTTCGGATTTTGATTTAAAAGAGATTGGCAACGACAAAGTTGTGCTGTACGTGATTATCCCCGTCATGGATAACACTTATGAAAGCTTCATCAATCTGTTTTTCTCACAATTATTTGATGAATTATATAAATTAGCGGCCGATCATCACGCTAAATTGCCCCACCAAGTCGATTTTATCCTTGATGAATTTGTCAATTTAGGGAAGTTTCCCAAGTATGAGGAGTTCTTAGCGACGTGTCGGGGATATGGCATTGGTGTGACGACCATTTGTCAGACCTTAACCCAACTACAAGCCTTGTATGGCAAGGATAAGGCCGAGAGTATCTTAGGTAACCATGCCGTTAAAATTTGCTTAAATGCCGCTAATGACGTGACCGCTAGATACTTTAGTGATCTGTTAGGAAAATCAACCGTAAAAGTGGAAACCGGTAGTGAGAGTACCAGTCATAGCAAGGAAGAAAGCCACAGCAAGAGCGATAGTTACAGCTATACGAGCCGTTCGCTCATGACGCCCGATGAAATTATGCGTATGCCCGAAGATCAGAGCTTATTAATCTTTAGTAATGCCCGACCAGTCAAAGCTACAAAAGCGTTCCAGTTTAAACTATTTCCGGGGGCTGATCATTTGGTTAACTTGTCACAGAACGATTATCAAGGCCAACCAGAAGCCAGCCAGGAAACCAACTTTAAGAATAAAGTAGAAAAATGGAAAGCAAAATTAAAGGAGACTGCTCAAAAAGAAGTCGCAAACAAGATGTCTCAGAAAGAGGAGGAGCAACAACAGGACAACCTAGACAGCGATTTAGAGAGAGTTTCAAATAAAGATAGTCAAACAGAGGCGCCAGAAGAAGACGACAACAACTTATTTGGATAATGGAGGGCATATTAATGAAAAAATATCGCAAATATATAATCGCCGTGATGACAGTGTTACTGATTGCTGTTGGTCTAACCGCTTGTGGGAAGTCTACAGCACAAGATTTGCAAAGTAATAAATGGTATCTCAACCAAAAAGGACAAAGCTACAAAACCCAATTTAATAAAAAAACAATGATTATTGAAAGCCCCTTGATGAATGTAAATGCCAATTATTCAGTCAGCAATACTTCTGGTAAAGAATATTTAAAAGTAAATACTGATGATGAGAAGAATCAAAAATTTGAATTAACTAAAATTAGCGATGGTTATAAAGCTAAAGCAATAAATAAAACTGCCAAAGCAGATGACGGATTAGGAAGCTTTGAATTGCAAAAAAGGAAGTGATAGATATGTTTGTTTTAGGTGATATTTCAGGACTGGTTCAGGGAGCGATTGCTAAGTTTTTTGAATGGGCACTGTCTGGTTTGTTGGACGGCTTATTCAACATCTGTAAGGCAATCATTGACCAAGCCAATCAAAGCTTGCCAATTGTTAAAACGTGGTATGCCATCTTCCTGTCCTTTGCGACATCGTTAGTCGTTGTGGTCGTCCTTGGCCGCATTGTGATGACAATTCTAAAAGAGGCAGATGAAAGTACAGATGTTACTTGGGCTAATATCATCATGGACGGGATTAAATCAGCGGCCGTGATTCCGGTTTTCGTGTTTTTACAGGGCTTTATTCAAGGTTCAATTACCTTGCCCCTGCTAAAGTATATGTTTAGTTCTGATCAGAAATTCACTGCTAAATCAATTACCGGCATGAATAAAGTTCCTGGGCTAAAAGATGTTGGCATTTCGCTACCCTTACAGATTTTGTTTCTGCTAATCTTCACTGTCGTAACCGTCGTGTTCTTTATCAAGATGTGTGTGTTTGTGGCTGATATGGCTTGGTATAACCTGACAATTCCTTTAGCTGCAATGAGCATGGCGACCGAAAGCTTTGATTACAGTGGCACGTGGTGGAAGAAGTACATTTATTACAATGCTTCTATTATTAGCCAGGTGCTTTGTATGTCACTATCAGTATGGTGTTTCACTAATATGGCTAAATACGGGTTTATTGCTTTTATTGCTTCAATCGGATTCGGTTTTCTGGTGGTCAAAACACCTGACGCCGTTAAAGACTTTTGGGCTTCAACCGGTGTGACTAAAAGTGCTGGTATGGGTGCCATGAGAATGTTTCAAAATTATTTCCGTAACCACTAGGAGGAAAAATAGTTATGAAGAAAATCGCACACTGGTTATTGGAAAAAGCCAAAAAAGATATGCGAACCGATCCTTTTACAACACCTTCACGGCGGACTAAGTTGTCTTACTATTTTGATAACTTAGTTAGTATGGTCTTCTATATAATGGGAATTTACCTCATGTTAATGGATTTATACCAAGAGATTTTCACGGCGAACCATACCGATTTTTTAGGAACTGCGCTAATGGCCTTAGTTTTACTGCTGGGTGGCTTATTATTCCGTTGGTCAGCCTATGCAGATCTCAAAGCCATCAACCGGTATCAACAATATTTGAAACAACAATCGATAGACCAGCAACAAGAATTGCGCCGTGAAACTTGGTTAAAAGCATCTGAACAAGGCAAAACAGAATTAGAACAGAAGCTTAATCACAAGGAGTGAACGAACATGACCACTGTTATCTTAGCTGAAAAACCCAGTCAAGCCCGTTCATACGTCCAAGCCTTTCAAAAGAGCACAAAAAAACAGGGTTACTATACGGTTAGTGACCCTGTTTTGCCCGATAATACGCTTGTCACGTATGGTCTCGGACATTTAGTTGAACTAGCCACACCGGATAAATATGATCAGAAATACCAGCAATGGGCCTTATCTAATTTACCGATTTTCCCAGACAAATACAAGTTTGAAGTGTCAACTAGTAAAAGAGCGCAATTCAAGGTCGTTAAAGACCTGTTAACGAAAGCCGATACCATTATTGTGGCCACCGATAGCGGTCGAGAAGGTTCCAATATTGCATGGTCAATCATGAATCAAGCCCATATTGATGTTAAAAAGAAGACCATTAAGCGGCTATGGTTGAATAGTTTGGAAAAAGACGCGATTATTACCGGCTTTAAAAATCTTGGTGATTGGCACAAAGACTATTTGGCTTATAAAGAAGCCCAAACCCGTCAAATTAGTGACTGGTTGATCGGTATGAATGGTAGTCCTTTATATACTTTATTGTTGAGACAAAATGGGGTGCGCGGGGTGTATTCAATTGGTCGCGTGCAGACGCCAACCTTGTATATGGTCTATCAAAGAGACCAGGCAATCAAAGACTTTAAGCCGGAACCCTATTTTGAACTAAATGCGGAAATTTTAGCCAATCAGCAAAAATTCACCGCAAAATTAGACCCCTATCAGCGGTTTAAAGACGAAGCAGGTCTAATGACATTCATGCAAACTAAACACGTTCAGAAAGGATCACAGAGCGGTTTAATCAAAGACGTGCAAAAGCAGGCTAAAAAGAGCGCCAGTCCACAGCTGTTCTCGCTTTCTAGTCTGCAAAGTGCCATGAATAAACGGTATCATGCCAGTGCCAGCCAAACCTTAGCGGCCATTCAGAGTCTATACGAAGCCAAGTTGCTGAGTTATCCCCGAACGGATTGTGCTTATATCACTGATGAAGAATTTGAGTATTTAGTGGCTAATCTGACGAAGTATCTGGGATTAGTCTCTAAGCAAGTCGCTTTAACCAATACCACGCCAAATAAGCGTTATGTTAATGGAAAAAAAGTTGAAGAACACTACGCCATTATCATGACTAAAGTTGTCCCGACGAAAGATCAATTAGCTGCCTTACCTAAATTACAGCAACAGGTCTATGATTTGGTTTTAAGAACCACATTAGCCATGTTTGCTGATCCGTACGAGTACGAGGAAACCACCATTATCACCCAAGTTGGTGCCGCCAATTTTAAAGCAACCGGTAAGGTCCCAACTAAGCAAGGCTGGCAAGCTTTATTTGATGATCACAAAGCCGACCAGCAAGAAACAGCCACCTTACCACTCGTTCATCAGGGCGATCAGGTTCAAGCAAATCTGCAAACACCGCAAAAAGAAACGACACCACCGGTGCCCTTTACCGAAGGTACCTTAATTACGGCAATGAAGACGGCCGGTAAAACACTTGATGATGAAGAAGCCCAAGCGATTCTTAAAGATGTGCAAGGCATTGGGACAAGTGCGACCCGGGCCAATGTGCTAGAAGTGTTAAAGAAACGCGGCTATCTCGTCACTGAAAAAAATAAGCTGCACGTCAGTGAAGCGGGGATTACTTTATGTAAAGCGGTTGAACTCGAACCCTTGTTAACTAGCCCAGAGATGACAGCAGAATGGGAGCAAGCGTTACAACAAATCAGTACCGAAGAACGCACCCCGGATAACTTTTTGAGCCAGATTAAAAAGTTCGTGGAAAAATTGATTGCTGATGTTCCCACACAATTGACTGGCAGTGCAGCCATTAAGCAACAAATCGATCACCAACAGCAAGCGCAAAAAGCCGCCGAAGTATTCTTAGAAACACCGCAAGCGACCGTTTTAAATAAACAGAAGTTTTACATTGTGAAGCCCAAGCAAGGTGAAGATTTTACCTTACCTAAGAAATGGAGTAGCAAGACGCTCGGGAAGACCGCAATTAAAGCGTTAGTTACCAAGGGTGAAACCAGCAAATTAAAGGGTTTCAAGAGCAAAAAGGGGAAGTCGTTTGACGCCAAGTTAAAGCTTGACGGCCACAAATTAAGTTTTGATTTTGATTAGAACCTGCCTACCGCCCTGCACGTTGTTTCGGTTGGTGAACTCGTCATTTAGGTTTACTTTTCAAAAACCAAAAAGTGAACCTAACCAACGAGTGTAATTGTAAAAGAAGGAGGATATATCATGAAAAATGAACTGGAAGCATTAGCAAGCGAATTACCTATTTTGACGGATAAAATCAGTTATAAGTACCTATCAGAAGTTGCGGGTAATGGCAAATATATTCAAGTTGCGTGGCAAAAATTGTCTGACGGTTACGTTGCCCTTTATGGCACGACCCCGATTCAAATCAACGTAGCCCCTATATTGAATGATATTTTTGAAGATGAGGAGGGGTAGACAATGCCGAGTAAATCCGACGTTAAAGCCTGGAAAGCACAATTAGTCGCCCAAGCCGAACAACAAATCCTAAAATTAACCGATAGTGACCGATTTAAACAGTATCTTAATACCCTGGCTAAATTTCATCATTATAGCGCCAGAAACATTGATTTGATTTATGCGCAAAATCCGCAAGCCACTCAAGTCGCGGGCTTTAAGCAATGGCAAACAGATTTTAACCGCACCGTTAATAAGGGCGCTAAGTCCATTCGAATTGCGGCACCGATTATTAAGAAATTAACACCCGCTGAGCAAAAGCGCCTTGATACCACTGATGAGCGGGCCATTGTCGGTTATCGCTATCTACCTGTTTTTGACGTGTCACAAACTAGTGGTGAACCAGTATTAAGCGCTAAAGACTTTGTCAAAGAAAACTTGGCTGATCATCAGAATGTAACGAGCTTGTATAACGCGTTCAAAGATTATTTAAACCAACAAACCGATCTTCAAGTCAGTGAAGTGCCTTTAGCAACGCTAAATGGGGCTAAGGGGTATTTTCAACCCAGCACTAATGAAATCGTCATTGGTGGCGATGAGCCCGACAATGCTTTGAAACTAAAGACGTTATATCACGAATATGCTCATAGTCAGTTACATGGGTTAAAATCAGCCTTTAAAGATCGCCCGCGAGCCTATCAGGAAACCCAAGCCGAAGCGGTTGCATATGTCGCCATGCAAAATATTGGCGTTGATACCAGTAACTATTCACTCGGTTATGTGGCTACCTGGGCTAAAGATACAGCTGTGATCCATAGTGCTTTAAGTGAAATCCAGCAAGTTAGCAACAAAGTGATTGAGCTTAGTGACGGGTTAACCAAACAACTAGGCTTACAAGAAGCACAAAAAGAGCCCGAGCATGATTTAAAAAAGCTATCAGCCAAGGCACTTAATCAGTCATATCGAAGCTTGCAACAACAAATTCAGCAAACGACTAATTCACAACAAAAAGCACAATTTAAAAACCAGTTACATGAGATACACGAAGAAATCAGTGAGCGAACGCAAAAGCAGCTACAAGCATTTGCTGAACAAAGCCCCAAAATAAAGAAATCAGAAGTGACAAACAATTTACGGATAAGAAGGTGAGAGAATCATAAATAACCAGTTATTTGAAACAACTAAAGAAGAATTATACCACCGGCCTAAACAGTTAATTGATTTGAATCAATGGCTCCTTGTAACCATTAATACAGCTAAATCGATGATCGATAATACAGATAAATCCCAGTTGATTTATTTAAATCACTTTGTTAAATGTGGTACAACTAGAGATGTTCAGCAAATGTTTGACGAAATACAGGGGAAGTTTGGAAATATAAATTTTTCCCAACGCCATAACCCTAGGTACCTATATTTATGTTCTTTAGTAGCAAATTTCCCACTAATGCAACTTTCAGTTGAAAATTGGCGGTTAATTAAAAATTTTATTTATGTTGATGATTATTTTTCGAAAATTACAAGAACAAGTTAGCCACTTGTCCAAAAAATAAATACGAAAT
>NZ_AZES01000105.1 GCF_001434985.1 Companilactobacillus paralimentarius DSM 13238 = JCM 10415
GACCCTTCTATGATTTCTTGATGATTTATTAATACTCAACTTAGATTGAACTTTCTGATGTTCAACGGTTCTGTCAATGTCTTTTTGATCGATTTCAGTAACTGTTCCTAAGCTTATAAGTCCTAGATCATCTGTCAAGAAACTCTCAGTCGAAACAGTCCTATCAGTTAATTCACGAACGAATGCTAACGCAATTCCTAAAATTGCACCTATAACTATTCCAGCTATAACATTCAAAGTCTTTCTAGGACTAACCGGTTTAGTATTAGCCGTAGCTTCGGATACAATTGAAACATTATTAACACTCATAATTTTTACAACTTTTTTCTTGAAAACCTTAGCTGTCATATTGGCAATTGCTGCCGCTGTGCCAGCATCTGTAGATTT
>NZ_AZES01000106.1 GCF_001434985.1 Companilactobacillus paralimentarius DSM 13238 = JCM 10415
GTCTTCTTTGGTGACTTGTCCGAAAAATTCGATTAATTGTTGCAATCTACCATATAAATAAATTGAGAAATACATTAATATCGTTCCGACAAGTACAAATATATGCCAAATTACATGCGCATATTTTATACCATTCAAACTATACAAAATTGCACCTAATGTGAAAGATATACCACCAAATAGTAATAAGAAGAAACCGTGACTACCAAGATTATTCCATATTTGTTTTCCACCTAAAATGCACAGCCATCCCATAAATATATAAATTATTGTTTCTATTTTTTTCAATTTTCCCGGATAAACTGCATTGATAACAATACCCACAATTGCCAAAATCCAAATGACAATTATCATTGATATTCCTAGCCAGCCTTTAATAACTAATAAACTAAAAGGCGTATAGCTTCCTGCAATCAAAATATATATACTGCTATGATCGAATATCCTAAATACCTCACGTGCCTTAGTAAAATATAAACTATGAAAAAGTGTGGAGAAAGTATACAAGACACATAAAGATGTTCCATATATTATAAAGGAAACATACTCAAGTAATGACCCATCCATACCGGCTTTTCTAATAAGAAAAATAAATCCTAATAGACTCAATACAATACCTATACCGTGTGTTAATGCGCTAAAAATTTCGTTTTTTATATTATATTTTTTTCGAAAATTACAAGAACAAGTTAGCCACTTGTCCAAAAAATAAATACGAAAT
>NZ_AZES01000107.1 GCF_001434985.1 Companilactobacillus paralimentarius DSM 13238 = JCM 10415
TTTTATTTTGAGCTTTTATTGAAAGTGGCTAACTTGATTATAAAATTCGCCATTATTTGGTTACTCCATATTTCGATAGATCGAACTCTTGGCTGGAATTTATTTCCAAGAAAAACAATGTAGTTCAGATTTCAATTAGTAAAATGTTTTGGTTTCAGCCAAATTATTAAATAAATAGTTAGAAACAATCCCAATAACTTGTCTATTTTCCGGCAAATCCGAATGGTTAGTATTTTCTCCGGTTAAGGTAATCTCAGTAAAATACCTAACCTGAGATTGATAAATATATTTTCCACTATAAACAGAATCCACCTTGACCAGACCATCAGTCGAATAGTTTTTAGCACCAGCAATTGAATAAATCGTGGTGTTATAAGGAATCTTATTGCGGTTATGAACTAGCTCGCTCAACATTTTTGATCCCTGCATATTATAAGGTGTCGCAATCGTCATCAAACAATCGAGATGCATTTTTGAAATGTTAATATACTTTTCAATTGCTAATGTCCAAATTAGACCACCATTCGAATGTCCAAGAGCCCTAAAATTTGTAAAGCCATACTTAGTTTGTAAACTTTGCATAACTTTACCAAGCAACTTAGCCTGTTGATTGATGTTCCGATATCCATCGCGATTATTTTGAAAGGACACTACTACGATAGGTTGATTATCTATACTTAGGATTCCACCATGAAATTTCATTTTACCGTTTTCGTCCACTTTGACTTTTAAAACACTGTGTTTAAAATGATTCTTTTCTCTAGGTAGATTGGAAATTAAATAATCAAATTCAATGATTTATCTAAATTTGGTTTCTTATAATTTGAAAATATATTTTGGATATCCAAAATTATTTCTTTTTCATATTTAGATTTCAAATCATAT
Source organism: Companilactobacillus paralimentarius DSM 13238 = JCM 10415 (assembly GCF_001434985.1). GTDB lineage: Bacteria > Bacillota > Bacilli > Lactobacillales > Lactobacillaceae > Companilactobacillus > Companilactobacillus paralimentarius. Next base: position 886 of record NZ_AZES01000107.1, read on the forward strand.
TTATCCAAATAGTGAATATAAAAGGTTCCACGATTGATTTTAGCATCTTTAATCAAAGCGCTAATCGTCAACTTATCAAATCCTTCAGCACTAACAATTTTGATAAAGGCCCGTTGAATTTTCATTTCTGTTTTTAATCTTTTTTCATTAGACTCCATCAGAGAACACCTCTTAAATGAACTGACTGTTTATTTAAAGTTGATAATAATCCAAAATAATTTAAATTCAATAAATAAACACTTCTCGTATTTTTGTCACCGATATAACACAAGCATATTTGGATTTATTTAAAAATACAGTCATATCCACTCAACACTTTACCTGTTTTTGCATATTGCTCCCTCAATATTAAAAATCTATTATGCGGTTGTATAAAAAATTATTGAAGGAGATTTCAATCATGTTTAAATCAGAATGGAAATACCTCATAAATAATAAAAAAATTTTAATAGTGTTATTGGCAATTGCTTTAATTCCTGCTATTTACTGTTATATCTATCTCTCTTCAATGTGGAATACCTATGGGAAAGTAGATCATATTCCAGTAAACATTGTTAACGAAGATAAGTCAGTAGTTTTCAATGGCAAAGAAATTACAATTGGTGATAATTTAACAAGAAGTCTCAAGGATAAAGATACCTTTGATTTTGAAGAGACAAGTTCAACAAAGGCTGAACAGCGGTTGCGTTCAGGTAAATCCTATATGACCATTATTATTCCCAAAGACTTTTCTAAAAATGCAACCACTTTACTTTCATCACATCCTCAAAAAATGAAAATCAATTATAAAATCAATTCTGGTCAGAACTTTATTGTTTCTAAAATAACTACCGGAGCCGCAACCAATGTTAATCAAAAGGTATCTGAACAAGTAACATCTACATATTCAAAAGTGATTCTCAAAGCTCTAAGTGGTGCTCAAAATGGTATGGTCGAAGCTGGGACAGCTACTAATCAGATATCCAGTCAATCACCATCTCCTCAATTAAAGGCCGGAACTCAACAATTATCAGGAGCTTTGCTAAGCGGAGCTGCCAGATTGAATACAATTTCTAAAAATGACCAAACAGCCGATCATTTGGCAACTCCTATCTCTGAACATTTAACCGATATTAATAAAGTACCTAATAACGGTACTGGAATGGCTCCATTTGCAATCGCACTTGGCATCTATGTTGCAGGAATTGCTTTAGGAACTATGTATGACAATGATCCACACAAGAAACCAACTTCAGCCTTTGGTTGGTGGTTATCCAAGGCATCCATCATTACAGCAGTTGCCATCGTTCAATCAGTTATTTTATTTTTCACTTTGACAAAATTGAATAATTTACAAGTTAATTCTCAATTTGATTTATTTGGTGAGTTGATCCTTGGATCATTATTATTTCAATCATTGATTTTTTGTTTAAGTACACTTTTAGGGGGCGTTGGTACTTGGTTGGTATCAATTATCCTAGTCACTCAAGTAGTTTCATCTGGAGGATTATATCCAATGCAATTAGTTGGACATTTTGCTCAAACCATGAATCAGTGGTTACCAATGACTTATCTTATCGATTCATTACGTTCAACTATTTCTACTAATTTAAATATTCAATCTGATATTCTAATAATGATAGCTATGATTATTGGATTTAATGCCCTATCGATTGTCAAATTCCGATTTATAACGATTCATAAAACACTTAAAATTTAATCAAGACTTCAAATTAAATATATGAAGTTGATAAGGACAGTTCCAAAACTTTACTATGAAATGTACTTTTTATTCAAAAAAACTACTAACCCTTCACTTTAAAAGGCTAGTAGTTTTTTGCTAAATGAAATATTCCTTCTTCATTTTTCAAATTTCACTTTTTCGATTCTATCTATTATAACTGGGAACGAAAAGAAGCTACCGATCTTGCCCATCGACGACTTCAACACAATCTTTAGAATGATTTTAACGGGAATGTTTACCGTTTCTTCCAACTCCATTTTATCCAAATTTTTCATAACCTCTTTAATTAACTGATATGATGACTTTTTATTCATTAAAGCAACTAACATAGCTCAAAAATAATATTTTTGTGCAAATAAGCTGTATATTTTCAAAAGACAATAATATATACTCTTACTTAGAAAATTTTAGGAGATTTTTTATGAAAAATATTGCTTATAAATATCCTCGTCAGAGAATTAATGGCATTTGGCTTATCATTGTGGGGATTGCCATGCTTTCATTAACGCTGAAATTGAAGAACGGCATGCCAAATACCATTCCATTTGGAATTCTATATAGTGTGGGTATATTCTGGGAACTTAATTCTAAAACCCGTAAACGTCTTAGTGTCGGACCAGGAACCAAATCACAACAATTCTGGGCTAATGCTGCCATTATTATTATGTGTATTGCTATCGTGTTTACTATTATCTTGGCTAGAAATACTTATCCGACAACATCGATTAATTTTATGAGAACCATTTGGTTAGGTGTCTTATTATCAGTCGGTTTACACTTCTTCATGTTTATTCCAGTTCACGGTAAAATGATGGGTATTTTAGGTATTCTTACAATTATTAACGTTCTAATATCAATGCTCCTAGTAGTTCCTTTAGATTTAGTTTTCATTATCGATGGTTTTTTGAAATTAATTTTTGGAATCCTTTATATTAAATTAAGTCCCATAAATTTTTAATGACATTTATATCAGGAAGTAAGTTTAAAAGAATAAACTTGCTTCCTATTTTTATCTTCTGATTTCTCTAAAATTTTTTTGAGGGGAAAAATCTACGATCATCGTCAAAACTACAACATTAATATATAATCGTAAATCGGTTGTATTAAATATTTCAAAAAATGCTGTTTAGCACACGTCATATTTATTTAGCCTTTAGTAAGAACAAAACAATAATTAAATTACGTATCGTCATTTTAAGCTTAACATTATTTTGTGAGATATTTACAATGAATCAAAAACACAGCTATCAATTTCATCTATGAAAGAATTATTGTCATCTAGTGTCCATTTTTTTGCCGAATTATCTAGATTGAGTTTAGGCTATAGTAAAGGTAATAATATTGTTATTACTCCTATGTTCTAAAGTTATTACTAAAGACCTCGGTTTTTCATTAAAACAAAAACTCCACAATTACTGACAATCTCATTCAGTAATTTGTGAAGTTTTTTTATTTTAATAAAATTTAAATCAAAGAGTCCCAAAAAAATAAAATTAGGTTTAATCAAACAAACAAGCCTCAAAGGGTTCAAAATCTTCTTCTACAAAAATGGAAACAGTGAAGAAAGCTTCCAAAGCTGACAAATCTAAGAAGAAAATAAATAAACAAAATATTTCTACAAATACTAACCAAAATAATTCAAACAATACGGCTCAACAAACATCAAATACCAATGCTAAACCCAAACAACCAAAAGTAACAAATCATGCAACTACTCAACAAAAACAAGTACCAGTAACAAACAACAACACTAATACTCATCCACAATCTGCTACAATCATTCAAAACTCTGACCAAGCCGCAGCTTTAGTCGCTCATTCTATGGGTGGTGCTGCAAAAGAATCCATGAATGTTAAACAGGAAACTGATGGCTATCACGTATGGTTTGATACTGGTTCTAAGAATCCAATCGTTACAGTCGTAAAATCAAATGGTGATTTCCATGATGTTAATGGCAATCTCATTGGTACATATGCCAAAATGTCTGCCCCTGATGGAATATACTATCAATAAAAGATTTTTAAATTAAATTCTAAAAAATTAAATAAACCATTTAAAAAGCACCCATAAAACGGGTAGTTTTTGCTGATCCCGATGGGCCGAGTATACTTATAAAATCATCCTTGTTTTTAGACAGATTAATTCCATGAAGAATTTCGATTGTCTTCTTAGATTCAATTACAACACTTTAAGAAGAGGATAGATATTTTGATTATAAGAGAAGCTACTATAGAAGATGCACCTGAGATTCATAGAATTAATATCAGTAGTTTGGACTATCACTTTCCAATTGATCAAACAACCAAGCAAATTCAAAAGATTCTATCCTTACCTAACAGCAAATTATTTGTTGCTGCCAACGACGACAATAAGGTCCTAGGATATATTCAAATGAGCGATTATGAGAATACTTATCACAAGAGTTTGAAGAACATCATAACGTTAGCTGTGGATGGAAATCACCAACATGAGGGAATTGGTTCAAAACTAATCGAACATGCCGAACAGTGGGCAAAAGAAGATGGTAGTTACGGTATTAGACTTGTTTCCGGATTTGAAAGAAAATCTGGCCACAAATTCTACGATAAGCATGGCTATGAGATTCGTAAGGAAGAAATTAATTACATTAAATGGTGGAACTAAAGTTTCATTCGTTAAATATTTACTGTTAAAAAAGCGGTTGCCTGAATTAAGGTGCTCCATAACTGTCAAATTTCTTGTCTAGCAATTGTGAAGCATTTTTGTTCATTATTATTTCAATCATTGATTTTTTGTTTAAGTACAGATATTGATACTTGCCTAGTATCACTCAGATTTAACGCTCTATCGATTGCCAAATCACTTTATAATTTATAAATTTAATAAGCTCCAAAATAATAGGTCACAAACTTAAAATTTTAAGTTTGTGACCTATTATTTTAATACCAATAAACTTCCAACCAGAATTTATTTAGAATATTGACGAATTCTAGGTGGAATATAATTTTCCATAAACTCAAATATCTCTGTTAACGAATCCGAAAATAAGAGCTTGCTGCGATCACTCTGTGTTAGGTATCCATTTTGAACCATATTATCAAACATATCTCTCAAAGAATCATAGTATCCGGCCACATTATAGAATACACAAGGATTATCATTATCCCCTAATCTTGCCCAAGAAAATGCCTCTATTATTTCTTCAAGCGTTCCGGGACCTCCTGGCAACGCAATACAACCATCTGAATCATTAAGCATAGTTTTCTTTCTAGTACTCATATTATCAACCACTTTTAAATCAGTTAATCTATCTAATGAAGCACCACGATCGACAAGTTCTTGTGGCATTACACCATGAACCTTGCCTCCGTTATCCAAAACCGTATTGGCTAAAAGTCCCATTAAACCAACACCGCCTCCACCATAAACTAATTCTAAATTGTGTTCTGCCAAATAAGTGCCCAATTGAACTGTTGCATCTGTGTGAAGTGATTTATTTCCCTTTGATGCTCCACAATAAACAGCTATTCTTTTCATAAAATATTATTCTCCCTGGATTATTCTGTAACAGATATTACGATAATTTATTACCAATTTTAAATTAACACTTTAAATCTTCAGTCATTTGTATGGATTTTAGTCAATACGTGATTCAACATAAGTTGATGATATTTATTATGTAAAGTTGAATCTGCATTCTTAATATCAAGATACATTTGTTCATTTATTTTATCCAAAATATTATTAAGCTGTAACAATTCCTCATCATTTAAGGCTCTTAAGTATTTTGGAATTACTTGCATTCTTTTTTCAATTTCTAATCGACCATTATCAGTCAAACTAACAATAGTTACACGCTTATCGTCCACTGATTTCTTACGTGAAACTAAGTCTCTCTTTTCAAGCTTTCGAACAAATTCAGCCATAGATTGTGGTGTCATATTAAGCCTATCTGCTAAAACTTTTTGTGGCAAATTATCATCGTCTGACAATGCCAATAATATTTTCCCTTGACCTTGGAATAACATTTTATAATCATTTTTATGCTGTGCATCATCTTCAGCAATATTTTGTAACATGCTAAATTCAACCAACTTACCTGCTGTTTTTCCCTGATCAATTAAATTTGTCATTGTTATGCATCCTCCAATTTCTTATTATACGTGAATATCCAATTTAATTCAGGTCTACCTGATTATTTTTCTTGATTTTTAATCAGGTGGCCCTTATAACCTGTTTTTGTTAGGTATACCTGATTAATTTTTTGAAGAGGTCATTAAAATGCAAAATAACACTGCTATTAACGTAGAACATTTATCTAAAGCATTCAACAATCAAAAAGTAGTCGATGATGTTTCATTCACTGTTAAAAAGGGAGAAGTCTTCGGACTATTAGGCCCTAATGGAGATGGTAAAACCACCATTCTCCGTATGATAACTACTTTATTAAAACCAACTACTGGTAATATAACTATTCTTGATCATGATATCAAAAAAGACAGCAAACTAGCACGATCAACTTTTGGCGTAACAGGTCAATATGCTGCTGTTGATGAAGACATTACCGCCAAAGAAAATTTACTAATATTTTCTAGATTGAACGGATTGTCAAAAAAAGAATCTCATATACGAACAAATGAATTGTTGAAAGAATTCTCACTTGAAAAGGGTGCTGACAAATCAATCAAAGAATTTTCTGGTGGTATGCGTCGCAGACTAGATTTGGCCATTAGTTTGATTACACGACCAGAGATAATTTTTCTAGATGAACCGACAACTGGGTTGGATCCACGGACTCGCACACAAATGTGGGATACAATTCGGAATTTAGTTAAACATGGATCGACAGTTTTTCTAACAACACAATATCTTGAAGAGGCAGATACTCTCGCTGATCGTGTTGCTGTAATTGATCATGGTAAATTAATTCGAATTGGTACTCCCGATAAATTGAAACACGAAATTGGCGAATCAAAAATGTCTTTAAAAATCATAAAAAATAATGATGTCCTCCCTGCTGCCAAAATTCTTCAGAATGCATTGAATTCAAGGCCGCAGATAATTAACAATACCATTACTGTGAGATTCAAAACTACTGAACAAATAATTGACGGACTATCACAACTAAGCACCGACAAAATAGATGTTTCAAATTTAAAGATTCAAGAACCATCCCTAGATGATGTCTTTATGATATTAACAATTGGTAAAAATTAAAAATATGGAGAAAAAATAATGGAAATCAAGAAAAGTCGTATTAGCACAATTCAAAATATTAATACCATGGCCTATCGCAATCTTCTAAAAACTCTACATAATCCTGATCATCTAATGGACGTTCTAATTCAGCCAGTTATGTTCATGATACTGTTCGGTTATTTATTCGGTGGCGCTATTGCCGGAGGAGTCCATGCATACTTACCAATAATTGTTCCCGGAATACTAATACAAACTATCCTATCTGCCGCCTCAGGTTCTGGTACACAAATCAAGGAAGACATGGAGACTGGAATCTTTGACCGTTTCAAAACATTACCCATCGCTCACATTGCCCCACTTGCTGGACAATTATTGGCAGATATCTTGCGATTAGTCCTTGCAATCGTTGCTTCACTTACAACCGGATACCTCATGGGGTGGCGACCAAATGTAGCATTTGGATGGATCATTGTCATCATATTAATCACTGTCTTTACTGGTTGGGCTATATCATGGATCTATGCATTTATAGGATTGATGGCAAAAAGCGCAACTATGGTAGAAAGCATTTCTTTAATGACCATGCTACTATTATCATTTTTGTCAAATGCTTTCATTCCAATCAATACTTTGCCTAAATTTTTACAGATAATCGCCAATTTAAATCCAATGACACATGTGATTACTGCTATTCGTCAAATTCTGGCAACAGGAGCGTTTTCAAATACTGCATGGATTGTCCTTATATTCGATTTAGTCATTGTCCTGATTTTTGCTTCTTTAACAGTCTGGGCATATAACAGACAAAACTAGATATCAAATTAATTTAAAAATAAAGGATCAATATTAGTCTATAAGCCCAATATTGATCCCTTATTTTATTACTTTTTATTCTCTTTACGCATAGTCAATTGAATTCGATTACGATCTTCATCAACACTAAGAACCCAAACGGTCACAATATCACCAATTGTCACCACGGTACTAGGATCACTAACAAAATGATCAGACAATTGAGAAATATGAACTAACCCGTCTTGTTTAACACCGATATCGATAAAAGCTCCAAAATCAATGACATTACGAACGGTACCTTGAAGTTCCATCCCTGGTTTTAAATCGGCCATGGTCAAAACATCTTGGCGTAGCAATGGTGCTGGCATGCTATCACGCAAGTCACGTCCCGGTTTACTCAAACCAGCAATAATATCTGCTAAAGTTGATTCGCCGATATCTAACTTTTCAGCCCATTGTTTTTGATCCAGCTTACCTAATTTCTGTTGTAATTCTGGTGTCCCGATTGAATCGATTGTTACATTGATACCTGACAACAATCTTCGAGTTGCGGCGTAACTTTCCGGATGGATATCTGTATTATCCAACGGATCACTACCAGCAATGATTCTCAAAAAACCAACCGATTGTTGATAAGCTTTAGGCCCCAATCGAGGGACAGATTTCAAATCTTGACGTTTAGAAAATGAACCGTTCTCATTTCTATAAGTCACAATATTTTTGGCAGTAGTTGCGGTCAATCCAGAAATATGGGTTAACAATTCAGGACTGGCTGTATTTAAATTAACTCCTACTTGGTTAACGGCAGTCTCAACGACACGATCCAATTGTTCGTCCAATTCCTTTTCAGGTACATCGTGTTGATACTGACCAACACCAATAGCTTTCGGATCAACTTTAATCAATTCAGCCAATGGATCTTGTAGGCGACGTCCAATACTGACAGCCGAACGCTCTTCAACATGTAGATTAGCAAATTCTTTTCGAGCATTAGCACTAGCAGAATAAACGGAAGCTCCGGCCTCATTAACTATCACATAGTAAACAGGGTGATCCAAGGTCTTCAAAATTTCACTGACAAACTCTTCAGACTCACGACTAGCTGTTCCGTTACCAATAGCAATCATTTCTACATGATATTTTTCCAGTAATTTTTTGAACTCTGGACCAGCTTCGGCACGTTGTTTACTGCTAGCGGGTTTATGTGGATAGATAACTTGTTTAGTCAAAAAGCGACCATTTGCATCCATAATTGCCAATTTGCAGCCTGTTCGATAGGCTGGATCAAAGCCCATAACCACTTTTCCCTTTAAAGGTGCCTGCATCAATAGGTGATACAAGTTATTACCAAACACTTGAATAGCATGTTTATCAGCCTTATCAGATATTTGACGACGTAATTCACGTTCAATTGATGGACCAATGAAACGCTTATAAGCATCAGCAAAAGCCGCTTCAACTTTTTCTACTGCTGGTCCCTTATGACGTCTGATTAAATGTGAATCCCCATAATGCAAGATTGAAGTGTCATCAACTGTTATCCCTACTGTCAAAATTTTCTCACGTTCACCACGATTTATTGCTAAAACACGATAAGGTGGAACCTGTTTCAAAGCTTGTGTGAATTCATAATAAGTTTCATAAACCTGTTGTTCGTCTTTATCCTTAGCGCCTCGTTTGAGTTTACTAGTCAATTCCCCGTGAGCCCATGTATAACCACGAATCCATTCACGGAAGTCAGCTCGTTCACTGAAATTTTCAGCTAAAATCTCGTTGACTCCGGCCCAAACAGATTCCAAATCGGGTAAATCTTTATCTTTAGAAATAAAAGTTTTTGCCTTAGCATCAAGTCCACGTTCGGGAAAAGTCATTAACCACTTAGCTAATGGTTCCAATCCTGCTTCACGAGCTATGGTAGCTTTGGTACGGCGTTTCTGTTTATATGGAAGATACAAATCTTCAACTTGTTGCAAAACTGTAGCCTGTTCTAATTGTTGTTTCAAACTAGGTGTTAACTTACCTTGCTCCTGAATCAATTTCAACACATCATCACGACGTTGATTTAATTTCATTAGCCGATGAGCTTCATCTTCAATATCACGGATTGCCACTTCATCCAAAGTCCCCGTTCGTTCTTTACGATAACGAGCAATAAAAGGTACTGTATTGCCTTCATCTAAAAGTGTTAGAACTGCTTGAATTTGTTGCACACGATACTGATTCAATTGTTGGTGAACTGGTTTGGCCAGATCAACCATGTTATTTTCTTCTTGTTTTGTTGCCATGTGATCCTCCATTGTTGTAACTACTTGGATTAAACGCGTCTTCAATTATACCATGGTCAATTCAAAATTCAGTCGCTTACCTACACCTAAAATTTCGTTCAAATACCATTAGGAAAAATTAAAGTGATAAAATTAAATTATCTTATTTATACGGAGGACCAAAATGAGTTCAATTTACATTAAACGTGCACAAATTACAGATTTAAATGAAATAATGAACATTATTAGTCAAGCTCAAGCAATGTTGAAAGCAGATGGTAGTCCTCAATGGCAAAATGGTTATCCTGATACTGCTACATTAAAAAATGACATTATGGCTCAGCAATGTTGGGTCTTAATGGTTGATAACAAGGTCGCTGGTACAGCAACTTTAATTGTTGCCGATGATCCTAATTACCGTGAAATCACTGATGGCCAATGGGAAAATAATACTGATCCTTACGCAACTATTCATCGTATCGCTATCAGTGGTGATTTTGCTGGTCAACACTTAGGCAAAATTTTTGTTTCCAATCTTATCAGTCAGTCCTATCAAAATGGTATTCGTAACTTTAGAATCGATACTCATAAGTTGAATAAGAGAATGCAACACTTGGCTACTAGTGCCGGTTACGTTCATCGTGGCAAAATTTATGTTAGTGAACCCGCTGTTAATCACGAGGATAACGCCCGCTTAGCTTTTGAATTGAATCTATAAATTTGTACAAAAATAGGATGTGAATTTGAAATTAATCAAACTCACATCCTATTTATTTTGCATTGATTTTATTATCTTCAGTAAATCATTATACAAATATCTTTATATATAATCTAACGAATAAAAATTTTCACTCTTTTTTGTTGCTAGAGATTTTTACCCAAGTAATACTTTTAATATTATTACTTAAGGCGAAATACATAAAAAAATCTTTGGTTAAGAATAAACAAGATGCATTTCTAATCATCATTGAAAAAACAAGACTGATGAAATAAATCAAAAATATAATAACTAATTTTTTAATTCAATCATTATTTTTGACTCAGAATGAGAATAAAATACCACTAAGTGACATCAGACCAGCACACATCATAGCTGCGCGAAAGCCATTGGCAAATGAATTAATATCGATAGTATTACCAAATCCATAGAATACAATCACTGAAATAGTGGTTCCTACAGCACCTCCCATCAAACGGAAAACATTATAAATTCCTGATGCTTTACCAATAGACTCAGGATCAACTGCTCCTAAAACAGATTTTTGTAAGGCCGGTCCCGCCATTGAGAGTCCCACACCGGCTAATGCCAATGGAATTATCATGATTAAATACAAACTCTGTTCAGTAACCAAAATTGAAAGCAACAAATATCCTATTCCCTGCAAAACAAGTCCCAAAGTTGCTATCAGTTTTTCTCCAAATTTATCTACTGTTTTACCAGCAAAGGGAGCTACCACAACTAAAGTTCCAGTCCAAGGTAAAATTTCTAGGCCCGCGGTTAAAGAATCTGCTCGGCCGACAACTTGAAGAAATTGTGGTAAGAAAAATACCACACCATACATTGCCGCATACAACAAAAAAGTTGCCACGTTCCCTCCAGTAAACGCCTTCGAACGAAAATATTTTAAAGGAATCATCGGTTTAGATTCATTCCTTTGACGAGCAATAAAACAGATTCCTAAAGCTAAACTTAAGATACCAACCAACACTGATATAACTTTTGAATTGGCAGCAGTCATTTCTGACAAGGACCAGATAATACCAGCTGAAGCAAAAATTATTAATAAGGAGTCCACTAGTCCAATTTTGTCACTATTACCGATACTTTCTGGTAATATCCGTTCTGATAAATAAATTGCGGCTATTCCAATAGGAACATTGATCCAGAAAATCCATTGCCAGGCCAATTTAGCGACAATCAAACCACCCAATGACGGTCCAACAATCAGTGCTAAGCCTCCAATCCCACTCCAGATCCCCAACGCTTTACCACGTTCTGAGGTTGGCAATGCATGCGTTAAAATTGCCATAGACATCGGCGTCATGACTGAGGCACCAATTCCCTCAATTACTCGAGCAATAATCAAAACAGTAATATTACTGGATAATGCACAAAAAACTGAACCCAAAGTAAAAACAAAAATACCGATATTATAAATTTTTCGGCGGCCAATTCTTTCACCTAGAGAAACGCCAACTAACAATACAGCACCAATTGTTATATTGTAAGCATTCAAAGCCCACTGCAAAGTATTCACTGAAATATGAAAATCTGTTCTAATTGCGGTTGAAGCCGTCGTGACGATCATTGAATCCATCATCGACATGAAAAATCCTAGTGACGTTAATATCAAAATCCAGGTGGAACTAATCCTTCTATTCGTGGTTGCTTCCATTTTAATCTCCTCTGTACAGCATTTTAAAATAGTTCAAATGTTTTTGAACTATTTAACATTATCATTCAGTAAAATTTGTGACAATAAAAATTGTATAAAAAAAAGACGTCTTTAGAACGTCTCTTTTTGAGTAATTCAAAGATACCAATGGATTCAACCATTTAGGATAAATATTTAAATATTCTGATAGAAATCAGTCACATATTTATCAAACGTACTTTTATTCAAAGTAACGTATTTTTCACGAGCTTCTCGTCGTGTATTAATTAATCCTGCTGATTCCAACAACTTGAAATGATATGAACCAGAGGTTTTGCTGATATTGACCGCTCTTCCAACTTCACCACAAGCTATCTCGTGATCAGTATGTTTCAGATATTCAATAATTTCTAAGCGGATCGGATCCGCTAGTGCTTTAAAAATTTGAATTTGTCTATCATCTATTTGCTTTTTCAATTTAGTATTTACCATATTTGCTATTTTACTTGAAGTTTAATTGGCGATTCAATATGTCAGCCCAAAAATTCTTGTCTACCATTTTTCCAATTGAATCTTAACATGACGCTTATTTTTTGAATCGGGATTAGGGTCATTTTTTTCAGCGTTATTTAATACCTTGAATAAATCTGACATGACCTTCTTTTCACCTTCTGGAGATAAATCTATTTCCCCATGTGCTGAAGTAGTATTGTCTTCATCGTTTCCATTGTTAATAGTTTCCCTCAAAGCACTAATGAATTCATGATGTTGCAACATTACCAATTGAAGTGTTTGTTCAGCGTGTTCTTTGATCCAATCATCTGAGAAGTTTAAAACATTATCATCGTCATCCACAATATATTTTGTTTTTTGATTCAGAAACAAACTAGAATAATAATTCTCAGTTAAATTCTTGATTTTCTCTTGTTTAACAATTTTTAAAAGATCAGCATCCATCATTTTATTCAATGTGTAGTATAGCTGATTGTTAGGAATTTTAGTGGCCTTTGAAATCTGTTTTGGAGTTAGTCCTTCTTCGACTTTAGTGGCCTTTAAAATTTTGCCAACTTTGTCGTCGACCATTAATTTGGCAAATTGATCTACTGTAACTTTGGACATTATTTTCACCTCTTTATCAGCATAAATGTTTGACAAATTGAAATCAAACAATTAAAATTCATTTATCATTTAAATTAATTTAAGCGTAAAATAATTTTAGATGGACGTGATAATATGAAAAATTTAATTAAGAATCCGGCCTTTATGACCTTAACTGGTGCTAATTTTTTTGAAACTATCGGTACTAGCCTATTCAATATCATTCTATTAACCTATGCACGTAGCTTTGCTAACGCCAGTATCATGGTTTCCATTGTTTCAGTTGCAACAGTTATGCCTGGTGTCCTCGGTATCGTTACCGGACAAATTGCTGACCGAACTTCTAACAAACGTGTTTGGCTAGCTAGTACCAAATTTATTCAAGCTGGACTCTATTTAATTTTGGCTCTATTAATTACTCAAAAACAAGTCTTCTTACTAATGATTATTATCCTAATTAACATCTTTTCAGATATTATCGGTATGTACAGCAATGGTTTACGTATGCCAATTATTCAAACTAAGATTGACCGTGAATCTCAAGAAGAAGCTCTGGGTATCACTCAAGGTATCTTGACTATCATGCAGACCGTCGGTCAAGCTATTGGTGTCAGTTTACTGGCCTTAACAAATGACTATCAATTGGCCGGCTATATCAACGCTTTAACATTTTTAGTTGCAGGTATTATTCTAATTTTTGGGTATGATTCCCTCAAAGTTGAACAAATTAAACATAAGTCACCTTCCATTCATAAACTCTTAGGCCAAATGAAACAGGCGCTCGAAAAAGGTTCGGACACTAACGCTTGGGCTTTACTGGGTAGTATTTTCTTTATAAATGCTGTTGGCTCTAGTCTAGATGCTGTTATTAATCTTTACCTAGTTGATCAAGGAAACAAATTACCTCTCCCCTTCAGTGTAAGTGTACTAATCATCAATACTGTTCTCGTGGCTGGAACAATCCTAGGAAGTATTCTACATTCTGGATGGTTCAAAAATTTATCTTTCAGATCAGTCATGATCACTTGTGTTGTGGCATTAGGATTATTCTATATTAATCTCTTAAGTTTAAAGAGTTTTATGATTATCATTATTTCTATGGTTATTGGTGGTTTTTGTATGGGTCAAGCTAACCCCAAATTGACGGCCGCCTTATTGAAAACCGCTGATGAAGAAATTATTGGTAGTCTAACTGGACTAATGAATACAGTCTCAATTATTTCAATGCCCTTAGGCACTATCGGTATCGTTCTAATCTACAATTTAATCAATCCTGCCTTGGCATATATTGTATCGATGATATTGCTAGCTCTATCAGCCGTCTGTCTTTTTCTACCTAAAAAAGGAAACGAGAATTAATCTCATTTACTTTTTTTCATACAATTATTTTAAACAGTCAATTCAATCTGGTTTCCTTCAGGATCAAGAATAACACTTTCGTAATAACCATCACCGGTTACTCTTGGGCCACTCAAATGAGTGTATCCATCGGCTTCTATACGTGCAGATACTTCATCAACTTTTTCTTTTGAACCCAATGACATAGCCATATGCATGTATCCTAATGGATATCCACCTAACTTATCTTGATTCAAATCATCACGGGTACATACTTCCAATCTTGCTCCATCTTCAAATGTTAAAAATCTTGAAGAAAATGTAGTTTTAACATTATGATATTTTTCAGAAGCAGTTGCTCCAAAATATTTTTCGTAAAATGAGACTGTTTTTTCTAAATCATTAACAAAAAGTCCAACGTGTTCAATTTTCATACTATTACTCCCCAGAAAGTTTTTTAATTATCTTTATAAACTTAGTTTACTAAGTTGCGAAATTAATATACCATTGATATATAAAATTGTCTAGAAGATTAAGGAGAAAATTTCATGGATAAAAATATTCCTGAACTCATGAGAGAAAGAAATTTTAAGGTCATTATTCAAACTATCATTCAAAATGGTTCTCTTTCATCTAAAAAAATAGCTGACAACACCGGGTTAAGTGTCGTCAGCATTAATAAATTAATTAAAATCCTTACCGAAAAAGGAATTGTCACTAGCAGTCTGCAAAAAGTTTCAACTGGTGGTAGACGGGCAATACAATATACCATTAATGGCAATAACTTTAATCTATTAACCATTCGTATTTTAGAAATAGATCAAAAAATGGTAGCAAAGTTGGAAATCATCAATTTAAACGGTGACATTATTTCTAAAAATGATTTACAAGTGGAAATTATACATCCCGAAGACCTATTAGAATCCATCAAAAAGATGTTACAAGAACAAAAAGTAATACCAGATTTGATTATCATTGGAACTTCCGGTGTAGAGTCAACTCAAAAAATGATTCTGAGCGATATCCCCGGATTATCCGAAGTAAATTTGGAACAGTATCTTTTTGAACACACTAATATTACTGCCAAAGTAATTAATGACGTCAACGCTATGGTACTTGGCATCTCTAAAAATAATCAAGAAGACAATATCGTCGGAATTTACTATCCTAAAAACTATGCCCCGGGAGTTGGTTTATTAACCTTCGGTCATCTTGTTTTAGGTAAATCAGGAGCAGCTGGAGAAATATCCTTGGGACTATCCTATAAAAACACTCACTACCCAATGAAACAAGATGTTTTTGAGAAATATTTATTAAATGATCTTCAAACCATAATTGCACTATTAGATCCCAATAGAATAGTAGTTTTCGCTCCAGAGAGAAAAATTGATAAGCATAAACTATCAAAGGATTTGCATGATCGAATTCATCAGATATCAGAAACTACAATTGATTTTGATAAAAATATTGATCAAACTTATCGAAACGGCTTAATAAATTATGGCAGAGAAAAGATTTTTGAAAAAATAATTAAAAATATCTAATAGAATCTCATCATACTAAAGTAAATATCAAGCTCTGAGGGATCATATTTCCCCTTGTTCTTTTTACACGAATAATACAAATCAACTGCAGATTTAGGAAGACTCTTTTTTTGAGTTCTCAAATAGAAAACATAACTATTTATATTAGTACTGTATCCTGCCGAAACCAAGTTAACGTCACCAGTCTTATCCAAAACTTTGGCACATTTCAAAATCAATTTAGCTAGATAATAGTCTGCTTTAACCTTAGGATCAGCATATGTTCGACTCAGTTGATCCATTAGAACTGTAACCTCTTCATTATGTTCCATGTCTTTCTCCCAGTATCTTCACATTTATCACCAAAAGCTTAATATATTTATCAGATTGCCGCAATAATGCATAACAAAAAGTTCGATATGAATCCATATCAGTCTTTTAAAGTAATGATTAATGTCTGACAATCATTTTTCGAATATCTGATAGCCGGTAATCACCAGTACAGTACGTACTAGGGTACCCTAACTTATTAGTTTTTGGTGAAAGCCTAATTATATAAATGAAATATTTTTTGGTCTTCGTCAACATGAATTAAATCAACCATAAAATCACTCCTATTTGCTCATTTCATATATATTTCCCGTAACAGCAGTAGTTCCACCAACACTATTTAAGAATAAATATGATTGAGATTTCTTTGGAAAAACTCTAGAAGTGAAGACCTCCTCGCCACCATTAACAAACAATTCAACTGAGGATGTGTCAGTATATATCCGAATATTAATTTCGTTATCTATACTATAATCAAGTGTTCTTGTCGTTCCGTAAGCAACTGAAATATCTTTACCAGTCGTAGAACGATCAATTACAATCTCATTTTTTTTCTTATTTAAAATAATTCTAAATCGACGTTGATCATCCTCATCGGCAAATAGATCAATTATAAAAGCATTAGATGTCTTGAAATCAATTGAGAAGTCATATTCATTAGCAGTCTGACTCAATTTTTTTTGATAGACATTATCTGTTAATGTTTGCTTAATGATCTGTTCATTTACTCTACAAGTATCAAGTTCTCTAATGGGAACTTGATACAATTTATTATTTATAATTTTTAATTCTTTAGGAATCGTCATGCATCCTGAATAATGAAACTTATCAGTTGGATAACTAGTTTCTGGCAAACCCATCCATGAGATCAAGATTCTTCGTCCATCTGGAGAAAACATTGTCTGACTGGCATAAAGATCGAATCCATGATCTAACTCTTTTAAATTCTCTGCATTGAATTCAGTATCTGGTAATGACACCTTATCTCCCATCAAATAACAGGTTTGATAAATATTCTGATACTTATTCCCCTCACTCTTCAATCCTTGTGGGCAAAATACTAATACTCCATTATTATCTAATTCGAAATAGTCGGGACATTCCCACATATAACCTAGAGAATCATATTTAGTATTTAATTCACCCAATAAATTCCAATCTTTGAAATCCTTACTATGAATAATTAGTGCAGTTCCCGTTAGATTAGTTCTTTGAACTCCCAAAATGGCATAATACTCTCCATCTTTTTTCCAAACTTTGGGATCTCTAAAATGTGCCGTATATCCAGAAACAGTTCCCTCTATTATAGGATCATTATTACGATGTACTATATTATTCTTATCCATATAAGCCGTAATCTGATATGGAATTCTTACCCAATTATTTTGTGTATCCGTATTGATCCAAGTATTACCGGTATAAAACATTAATAACTTATCATCTTCAGATATAGCACTACCCGAATAAGTTCCATATCGATCGTATCTTGTATCACTTTCAATAGCCGCACCTAAATCTTGCCAATGAATCAAATCGTCGGAAACTAAATGCTTCCAACCATGTTGTGTATAGTGTGGTTTTTGAGAATATGCTAAAGGACTCCATTGATAAAAAAGTTGATATTTACCATTAAAATAAGAGAAACCATTAGGGTCACCCAAAGTACCTGATTCACTCTCCACGTGATATTTTTGCCGATAAGGGCTAGAGCTAGTTATAATTTGTTCATTATTAATAACTTTTTTAGGAACATCAGTTAGATGATCTACCATATTCTTAAATTCTTTAATTCTATTTGTCATAGTCATTTAACCTCATATTAATCAACACTAACTTGTTTTGAAACAACTGATTTAGTTTTATTTGTCACTTTAGCTTTAGACTCAAATGTTGAAAACTTAGCAACAACTAACGATGCTAAGAAACCAACGGCAATTCCAACCAGATTAGTCAAAATGTAGTTCACATACCCATTATTTTGAGGAGCAGCAATGGCAATGCCAGGTAATCCCGTTGTACCAAAGGAAACCGCCGTTAATTTAGTCAAATAGATATAGGCACCGGCAGCGGCTCCACCAATACAACCACCGATTAATGGATATTTATGTTTAATATTGATACCAAATAGTGCTGGTTCTGAAATACCAAAAAGAATGGAGAAAAATGCTGAAATAGAAATTTCACGTGATTTGGCATTCTTACGATTTAAGAATAAGAAGGCTAAAACACCACCACCTTGTCCCATCAAGGCACCAGAGAACAATGGATTTAGGAAATCATATTGAGTAGTAGAAATCAATTGTGTTTCAATAGCACCAAACATATTATGCAAACCGGTGATAACTATTAGCTGTTGAATGCCACCAAAAATTATATAACCAAAGATCCCTAATGATTGTGACATCCCAACTAAAGCGTTGGTAATCCATGTTGATAATGTCACGCCGATAGGTCCAACAATCATGAATAAAATAAATGATGAAATTAAAATAGTTAACATTGGTGAAAGCACGAATTGAATTACACCCGGTAATTTCTTTTGAAAGAAGTTATCTAATTTGGCAATAACCCATCCCATAATCAAGGCCACAATTATTTGACCACCAAAATTAGTTAGAGATAACTTCCACCCAAAAATATTGGCAATAACAGCCTTAGCGGCCCCCGTTTGAACGTCGGACATAGCTGGTAAGGAAGCTGACATCATGACAGCACCAATTGCTAAGCCCAATACAGGCCTACCACCGTATCTTTTAGTTGCTGAGTAAACTACGATCAAAGGTAACATGGCAAAAATACCAGAAGAACCCAAATTAACAATTGTACTAATTCCCGAAATACCAGGAAACATTTGAACAAGTGATTGTGCTCCAAAAATTTTCTGAGTTAATAAATTATTCAAACCGATTAAGATACCGCCTGCTAAAATGCCTGGTAAAATTTCGGTAAAGACTCCCGTTAAATCATCAATAAATCTTTGAAAAAAACCCTTTTTTTCTTCCTTATCATTGGACTCGGATTTTGCTGGTTCAGGACTACCAGAATCAACTGAATAATACTTTATGCCTGTATGTTGAATAAAAACATCAGTCACTTTATCAACTAATCCAGCTCCAAAAATGATCTGTAATTGATTCTTATTAAGATTGACACCCTTCACCAATTCAATATTATTTAAAGTATCTTTATCGACTTTACTAACATCCTTTAAAGCAATTCTTAATCTTGTTGCACAGTGGAATGCTTCAATGGCGTTATCTTTTCCACCAATTGCTGGAAGAATTTCATCAGAAATTTTCTCGTATAATTTACGATCATTCTTCATAGTTGTTTCCTCTCTATCCCAAAGTTATTATTTCGTTATTTAACTTACAAATTCATTCTATAACTGAAGTAACCGTTTTCAAATGGTATAATGTTGATATCATATGTCGAAATGTTGAATGGAGTTATTTATTAATGAAGAAAAATTTTGTCTTTAGCAATGAACAATATAATTCCTATTTATATCTAACTTCTGGTGGTTACGAAGCAACAACCCCTTCACATCAATATGGACCACTAGGACGATCAGGTTATATGTTGCATTATATTTCTAATGGTAAAGGTACTTTCATCAGCAACAATATTACTTACCATATGAAGAAGGGTGACTTTATGTATATTGAACCCCAAAAGACCGTGACCATGATTGCTGATAGAAATGATCCATGGTCTTTTTATTGGATTCGCTTTACAGGTGACTTAATCAAACAATATATGTCACGAATCAATATTTCTTATCGAAATCCTGTTTTTTCAATTAAAGATACTCCAATCGTTCCTCAGAAAATTGTTGAAATAGTTAATTATTCTCAGGATCCACATCGAAGTGATTTTATCTACAATGCCAAATTGTTAGAAATATTGGATTCGTTACATAACATCTTACCTAAAGTTTCTTCTAATCAATCTTCTTCCCCTGACGTTATCTATACCAAGGCCTTATACTACATCCGCAATAATTACGAATCGACTATCTCAATTAATGATGTCGTAAATTATCTAACGGTCGACCGAACCTATTTATACAAACTCTTTAAACAAAATATGAATATTGGGCCAAAAGAATATTTAACTAAATATCGATTAAAAAAGGCTTCTGAATTGCTCAAGGTTTCTAACGAATCCATCACTTTCATTGCTCAATCATGTGGTTTCCCAAGTTATCAACGTTTTGCAAGAGTGTTTCATAAATATATAGGTTACTCTCCATCAGAATATCAGAAAAAATTTCTATAAATTTTTTAATTACTTGTCAAACTTAACTGTTTTAATTAGGCGAATTTTATAATCAAGTTAGCCACTTTAGAAAAATGACAAAATAAAAACA
>NZ_AZES01000108.1 GCF_001434985.1 Companilactobacillus paralimentarius DSM 13238 = JCM 10415
AGTCTTCTTTGGTGACTTGTCCGAAAAATTCGATTAATTGTTGCAATCTACCATATTAATTAATAAGTTGGTATCTTTGAAAAGACGTATATAAGTGTAGTTTAATTAAAGGTAGGAGGAATTTAATATGCAATTTAAAACATTAAGTAATGGAGTTTCTATCCCTATGTTAGGATTTGGAACTTATCGTATTGATAATGCTGATATTCCAGCTGCTATCCAAGGTGCTTTGGATGCCGGTTACCGTCATTTTGATTGTGCCCATATTTACGGCAATGAAGCTGCTATTGGTAAGGCCTTTAAGGATGCAGGTGTTAAGAGAGAGGATCTCTTCATCACATCAAAGGTTTGGAATGCTGACCAAGGTTATGAAAAGACATTGGCTGCTTTTGAACAAACCCTTAAGGATCTACAAATGGATTATCTAGATCTTTATTTGATTCACTGGCCAAATGAAGAGGACTTCAATTTGACATTGGATACTTGGAAAGCTTTGGAAACACTGTATGATCAAGGTAAAGTTAAAGCTATCGGTGTATCAAACTTCTCTGAGAAACAACTTAAAGAAGTCTTTGCAATGGCAAAAGTTAAACCTATGGTTAACCAAATTGAACGTCACCCATACAAGACACAAGTTGAATTGGGTAAATTCGATGAAGATAATGACATTGTTAATGAAGGTTATTCACCAATCGGACATGGTCACTTTATTCTTGAAGATCCAACAATCAACAAGATTGCTAAGGATCACAATAAGACAGCTGCACAAGTTGTCTTACGTTGGCATATTGATACTGGATATGTTATTTTCCCTAAGTCATCAAAGGTTAGTCGTGTAAAGGAAAACTTCGATATCTTTGATTTTGAGCTTACAGCCGATGAAATTGAAGCTATTAACGGTTTGGACAAAGACGAACATCTTAACTACGATAATTAGAATAAAAAAACATTTAAATTAATATAGCCCTCAAACGTTATACGAATTGAAAAATTTGTAAATCGTTTGAGGGTTATTTGTTTTGTGATATTATGGAAAGATGATTTTACAGTGAGGTAGGGAAATTATGGCAATTAAACTAGTAGCATTCGATATGGACGGAACTTTTTTAAATGATAAAAATACATATAACCATCAACGTTTCAGTAAAATATTGGAGCAGTTGCGTGCTAAGAATATTCGAGTAGTAGCCGCCAGTGGTTCACAATATCAACGTCTGCAGGATCAATTTACAGAGTTTAAAGATGAAATGGATTTTGTTTCTCAAAATGGGGCAGCCGTTTATAGTAACAACCAACCACTTTTGATTCGTGCTATGCCAGAAGAGGCAGTAACGGCTACTTTGAATGTTATCAACCAGCAATTCGATAAAAAAGATATCGTTGAACACCTAGTAGTTGGTGTGAAATCAGCCTATGTAGACCAGTCAATTTCTCAACCAATTTATGATTTAACGTATCATTACTATAATCATTTAAAACGAGTCACTGATTTGGCAACAGTGACACCTCAACGTTTGCAAGATCAAATTACTAGTATCGGTATAACTTTTGATCAACATGTGGATTTTAATGTTGCCATGAATAATCTTCGTCAATCCTTACCGGCTGAATTATCGAGTCAAACTTCCGGTTATAATACTGAACTAATCAGTGAGAGTACTGTTAATAAGGCAGCTGGTTTACACGAATTACAGGAAAAGTATAATATTGCCGACGATGAGATTATGACTTTTGGTGATAATGAGAATGACTTAGCAATGTTGAAATTGACTCCCTATGGTTACGCGATGGATAATGCTGTTGCCTCAGTTAAAGCTCAAGTTACTCATTTTACCGATTCCAATAATGACGAAGGTGTCCTGAATATCTTAAGTAAATTGATATAATATCTTTGTTATTTTTTTATGAAGAAATCGAACTACTCTATCCTTGTAGAACATGAGATAATATCGCACAAGGATGGATGATAAAATGAAAAAGACACTGATTGCTTTAATAGCTTTAATTTTTGTTTTACCTTTAGCTGCATGTAGTAATACTTCTAAGGATACTGCTATAAAAGAGAATACTAGTAGATGGCACAAGACGATTTCTGGGTTGGAAGTCGTCAAAACTGATAAATATGGCAATGACCGTGGTTACATTGCACGAACAATGAAAGAACTGAAAAAAGTTAATGAGTCAGTTATTCAAGGAACAGTTTACGATATGTCCAAAATAGATAACTTCAACAATGGTGCTTACACTAAGGTAACGGTTTACGTTGATAAAGTGATCAGTGGTAAGAAGTCACTTCAAGGTAAAAAAATCGTGTTAGTGATGAATGGAGGAATTACCACGACTAACAGCTGGTACAAGAATCAGAATCAGACCCGAGAGACAAATCATGATATTCTGGTTCAATATAACGAGGCACCACTTCCTAAAGTTGGCTCTAAAATAATTGGTGGAATAACAACGATTGAGAAGACTGAACCAACAATTTATATGAAGACCATCAAGAAGAACAATTTGGCGAACACAAATACCTATGATTTAGATATGCCAGCATTTAATTTTTGGATCAAGGATTCTAAGGATAAGCAATATCACTTGAATAATCCGAAAGCTACCAAGGAATTAAAGGTTAATCCCGAAATGGCTAAAAGTATTAAGAATTTAACTGATGAATTGAATCAGAAATATAATAATTAGAATTAAGTAAAAAGAGTGGCTGATATAGCCACTCTTTTTTAAACCAAATTTTTAATAATTTCAATCGTTTGTTCAGCCATGGCTTCAGGTGATTCCTTACATCCAGTAGCAATCCAATAAATAATGACATTTAGAAATCCATAGAAGGCAAAGTGAATACCAATTTGTTTTTGAAGTGGTGTCCGCCATTGTCTCCAAGTACGAATATTGTCCTGAATTCCTTCGGCAAATTGGCGAGTCAGTTTATCGGATAGATAACCAGTTAAATGAGCGCCTACCATAATGCTGATATAGTCGTGGTTGTTGCCGAAATATTGAAAACAATAAACTAATAAACCATGCAGATCAGTAATATTTTTTTGATTAAACTTTTCTTTATAGTCCAACATAATATCGGTAATCGCGTCATCAAGGACCTCCTTCTTAGATGAATAATTACGATAAAAGGTTGGTCGAGATATTTTAGCGGTTAAAACAATCTGTTTGACAGTTATGTCGCCAAATGAATATTCTTTCAACAATTGCATGAGTGCATCTTTGATCCGGATTCTGGTTTGTAATTGCATACGTGTTACATTTTTACCATTTGTGTCTCTAGTCATAACATTAACTTCCAATCCATTAAAATCAGGCGATTTAAATATATTTACAAGCTGAAATGTTTAATAATGTTCTTGTTGAAACAAGTGTATCAAAAAAATACATGAGTTACAGCATAAAGACTTGAAGGTGAATATTATGACAATGAAAAAGAAACTGATTATCTTAACTTTATCGGTTATAGGTTTCTTAGTAATTTTGGATACAAATATTATGAATATCGCTATTCCGGAAATTCAATCAGGATTGCACGTATCTTTGACAGACCTATCTTGGGCCATTAATATTTATACAATTCTATTTGCTTCTTTTTTGATTCCATTTGGTCGAATTGGAGACATTGTTGGACATGTTAAATTGTTAAATATAGCTTTAATAGTATTTGCTATTGGATCAACGATCAGTGGTTTGGCTTCATCTTTGAATGTGTTATTAATAGGACGTTCAATTCAAAGCATTGGTGCGGCAGTGATGCTACCGTCAGGAATGATTTTAGGCTTTAGACAAGTTGAGAAGGATAAGCGTAATAAAATAATCGCTATCTTTGCTGCAACACAGGCTTTGGGTGCTGCACTTGGACCTACAATTGGTGGTTTTATTTCTCAATATTTTGGTTGGCATTGGGTCTTTTTAATCAATGTTCCACTAGTAGTAATTGTTTTAGTAATGAACTTGTTACTACTTTCAATGAAGAATGAAGTCGTTAAGAAAATTAGAATTGATTTTGGTGGAACGGTTTTGATTGCCGGAACTTTGTTCTTGTTAACTTTATCATTGGTAGAAGGTAGAAATTGGAACTGGCTCAGCTTGAAAACGATTGGTTGTTTAGTTTCATCATTATTGCTACTTGTGATCTTCCTTTATCATGAACAACATAGCAGTGATCCAATTATTCCTCTAAAATTATTTAGAAATCGGAATTATGTTGGAGCTAACGTAGTAATAATGATTACCTTTATTGTTTTAGCAAGCTATATTGGTATCATTCCAACCTTTTTAACTAAGGTAATTGGTGTTTCAGAACTTCACGCTGCTTTATTGATTACTCCTATGTCAATTACATTATTATTTTCAACACCGATTGCAACTAAGTTAGTGGGAAAGGTTAACAGTAGAATATTAGTAGGATTCGGTATTATTATTTTAAGTATTTCAGTATATCTTATGGGTCATTTAAATTTAGAGAATAATTATAATCAACTTTATTTAGTTGATATTCTATTGGGCTTGGGAATTGGTTCTATAGCTGGACCTGCTATGTCAATTGCAGTGGGTCGTTTGGAAGGAACAGAATTAACTGCAGCACAAAATGTGTTGAATGTTGTTAGGAACATCGGTATGATTATTGGTATTGCACTCTTTTTATCATTATTGGATGGCAATATTGATTCAGCTAAACAAAATGTTCATTCTTATGCAACTGATAGAATAGAGAATTCTAAGTTGCCTAAGGTAGTACAGAATAAGATGATTAATAAAGTAAAAGGAAATGCTAATACTAGTCAAATTAATTCGCAAAGTATCAAACAACCACAAATAAGTACCGATCAAACAATTAAAATGGCAAAAACTCAAACAAAGATTATTATTGATACTAAGTCCAATGCCGGTATAATTTTGCCAACGGAAATTAAGCAACAATTATATCAAAAGGTTTTAGTAACCACACAGAATAAGGTTAAAGTTATCAACCATGAATTGAAGGGTATCTTTAAGGATGTGAAGCAATATATTCATAATCAACTAACGGATGCTTTTTTGAAGTTATATAAATGGGAGTTGCCTTTCGTTGTATTTGGATTCTTAGCTGTATTCATTTTCAAAGAAAAACAATACAAATAATGAAATAAATTAATAATCGTTTTATTTTTAAAAGCAATCAAAAGTTCAATTAGTATATTAATTGTCATTATGTATAGTAGCGACAATAATTAGAATGTATTCAGACTTTTTGTTCGAAAAATATATTCTAATGGGGAAAATATACGAATGAATAAGACGGAGAAACAACGAGAATTAAAAGAGATAGATTTAAAACTTTTGGATCGTTTAGAAGATGCATACAATAGTCTTGAAGTTGAGAATCGTACGAGATTAAAAAAAGTACTTGGTCGATTTATTCATGAATTAAAAAATGAACAGAATCTTGATCAAGTATCTTCACTATTATGTAAATATATTGCTAGGGCATATATAGAGGATGATAATAATTTTCCTAAACCGTTGATAGATTTATACTATGAAGCTAGAAGAATCAACTCTAAGTGTGAGGGTATTGAATGGAGTGCTACGCAAGCAGGATTGACATGGTTTGAAAAAATTTAGGGAATATAGATAACTAGTAAGCCAACTACAAAACTATCATTGTAGCTGGTTTTTTATTTTCTAATAAATAGAATGGTTCAAAAAATGAAAAATTAGAGATATTTTTAATAGGCCAATCTTTCCCAAAGATAGTAAACAATCATTTTGACAATGCTTAAGAATTATTGTTAACTAGATTGATTGGAATCAATTGATAAATATTTTATAAATGAGGATGAGGGAATGAAGTTTAAATCAGTCGACAACATGGTCTTTGTAGGGATGCTCCTGATATTGATTTATCAGTACACCTTATTGTATTTGAGTGTCATTGATGGATCGTGGTTGAATTTTCTGATTGTGTCGTTAGTATTCATTTTAGGATTACTTTTAGGCCGAACAACTTACATTATTTTAGGAAGTGTTCTGTCGTTTGTCAGCATGTGTGCTGGAGGATTAATGCTGATGATTCCCTATACTAGAGAATTGTACTTGTGGCCAGCAGTTGCTTTATTAACAATCACACCATTAACTACCTATTTAATGTATCTACTAGACCATCAATTATTAAAACGGAAGGCTTTAGCGGCGGAATTGGCTCAATTGCAACAGGAAAAACCTGATTTGGAAGTAATCACAGGGGCTTTGAATGAACGAGCTCTAAATATTGCTGTAGCTAGAGAGTTAAAACTTGTTTTCTATCACGAAGATGATTATCGTTTCACACTCACAATGGTTAAAATTGATTTTCTTGAAAATATTGTTAACTTTTTAGGAAATCAAAAATTTAATAGTTTGTTAAGAGCAACGGCCGAACATTTGAACGGAATGCTATTCACGGTTGACCATTTGTATTATATTGGTGCGGGTAGATTTGTTATTCTGTCACCAATGTTGGGTGCTAATAATGCACCAATTATGAAGAAAAAAATTAAGAGTCATATTGACGATATTGCTGAGGAGTTTGGATTAGCTAGAAACGCTTTGGTATTAAGAATGGGACAAATAACTTATTCCAGTCAAGATAGAGTTAAGAATCGTAACGTTGAGGATACGTTGACACAACTGGAACGTAGTGCAGAAACGGATATTGTTAAAGAATATCTCTGAGGGAGAATTAGATGGTCTTAGGAAGCTTAAATTGGCTCTTTTCGTTTAGTTTAGTAGTTACAATTATTTTTGGAATTGTTATTGTTGTCTTGTCAATCTGCTGGTGGCAAATCTTTAAGTTAACTATCCGTCGTTTTAATACGGAGGACAAACATCATGATCGATAATTTATATGTCATCGCAATAATTACAATCTGGTTGTCGATTTTTATGACCGTGGTTACTTTAAGTGGTGGAGTAATTTTTATTTTCAAACATTTACAACATACTAATATTGATAATTTACCACCATTAAAACGTTATCCAAAGGTGACTTTAGTTGTTCCTGCTCATAACGAAGAGTTGGTGATTCAAGATACAGTACAATCTATTTTGCGTTTAAACTATCCACTTGATCGATTTGAACTGCTGGTATATGCCGATAATTGTAATGATCACACGGCTGATAGAGTTCGTGAATTAAAACAGATCAAGGAATTTAAGAATCATAACTTTCGGGTCATTGAGAGAACAGGTACTGGTGGAAAAGCTGGTGTCTTGAATGATGCTTTAAAAGTCTCGACAGGCGAGTATTTAGGAGTTTATGATGCTGATGCGGCACCAGAGAAGAATGCTCTTTATTTTCTAGTACAAAAAATTTTAGAAAATCCTGAACGTTATGCAGCAGCATTTGGTCGTAATAAAACGCGTAACTATCAACAGAATTTTTTGACTCGTTGTATTAATCTGGAAATTGTTAATACGCAACGAATCCAGCATACCGGTCTTTGGCAACTCTTTAAGATTGGCCGAATACCAGGAACTAATTTCATCATTAATAAAAAAATTGTTCAATCGATTGGTGGTTGGAATAACGGTGCTTTAACTGAAGATACTGCTATTTCATTCAGTTTGATGCGTTCGGGAAAGTTGATTGCTTTGGCACATCGAGCTGAGGCATTTCAACAAGAACCTGAAACATTATTTGCGTATTATAATCAGCGCAAACGTTGGGCACGTGGTAATTATGAGGTTATTCTAGATAATTTGAAACATCTGTTTGATCGTACCTCTTGGCGAATTAAGCTGGAAGTTTTCTATTATGTTTGTACTTTTTTCTGGTTTAATGCTGCAATCATTATTTCAAATACTATTTTCATCTTGAATATGGCATTGGCAGGAGTACAGTATTTTTTTCCGCAGGTTCATCAACTGGTATCGCTAGGAACACCCTTGTCGGTATTGTTTATGGTTAATTGGCTGATGATGTTCTTTCTATACTTATTACAGATGAATATTGCTTTAGCAAGTGACTATGGACAAGAGACGGTGAAGAATTTCTTTTATACATTAGTTTCGTACTTTACTTATGCACAGTTATTCATTATTGTCTCAATCGCGGCTTTCTGGGCTATTTTGCGGGACAAGATTACTGGTAAACGTCATACTCAGTGGTACAAGACACAAAGATTTTAATGGGGGAAGAGTAATTTGAAGAAACATAAGTATCAATGGCTACTTAGCGGACTAATTATTTTAGTTGCTTTTGCAATTGGAACAGCAATTTATAATACGCAGTCACCACAGAGTACTTCAAATGTCAGCACAACGACTATTAAATCTCGTTATCTAACTTGGAAGAAGGCCTACTTAAAAGGCTCTGGTCAACAAAGGTATGTTAAGACTAATACTGGTAGCAGGGCACAAACTCTTTCTGAGGCTCAAGGCTATGGAATGTTAATAACTGTTATGGCGGCTAAGCAAGGTTTTGGCAATCAAAAATCATTTGACCAGTTAACTCGTTACTATCTGTCACATCGAATCAGTACAAATAATCCTTTGATGTCGTGGCGTCAGAATCAAAAGAACAGTAGAATGATTAGTACGAAGGCCGAACAGACTAGTGCAACTGATGGTGATTTGGATATTGCCTATGCGCTGATTTTGGCAGATGAGATGTGGGGTAGTAAAGGTAATTTGAAGTATAATCAGTTAGCTGACCAATTATTAAGCGCTATTAAGGAGTATGAAATTAATCCTACGACTAACTTGCCACGAGTTGGTAATTGGGCAACTGCCAGTAAATCGGAAAATTTAGTTCGAACATCCGATTTGATGACGGCCTATTTTCGCAAATTTGCTAGCTACACCAAAGATGGTAGTTGGACAAAGGCAGCTCAAAACAGCCAGAAAGCTTTGAAGGAATTAAGTGATCAATATAAGACTGGGTTAATGGCTGATTTTGTCACCATTAAAGGTAAGCAATTAAAACTGGGCAGTGTTAAAGCTAATCAGGTGGCATCTCAATATGATGCCCAATATGGATTTAATGCTTGTCGAATACCTTGGCGAGTGGCGTACGACTATCAATTGAATCATAGCCAGACAAGTAAAGGCATTGCTCAAAAAATGTGTGATTTCTTTGCGTCAAAGAAGAAAATTACAGCCGTTTATACCTTAAATGGTAAGGCAGTTGAGAATTACACTAATATTGCTTTTACAGCTCCAGTGGCTTATGCGGCCCAAGTACTCTCTGATCAGAAATTGAAACATAATTATACAAAAGATTTGACAGCTGAAATACCGACAAATAATTATTATCCTGCTACTATTCAGATGATGATGTTATTGACTAGTGGTACTATTGGACAAAATAAATAAATATTCTAAATAAATTTTAGTAAAAAACAAAAGAACTAGACCAATTTAAGCGAATTGAAGAAGCCTATTGTAGTGATCACCGAAGACGGTTGCTACAGTAGGCTTCTTTTGACTGAAAAATATTATATTTTACTTCATACTTTTTTGAACTTTTTTTAGGTATACCAATTATGCTTTATTTTTTTACTTTGACTAATAATTATTATTAGAAAAAAATTAACTGAATTTGATTATTCCTAATATTGTACTATTTTATTCCTAAATTGATGATATAATATAACAAAATTAGTTTAAGTGAAGGTGAATCAAGTGTTAAGCAGTAATATAATTGGAGGAGCCGGTAGCATGATTAGTACCGAATCAACTAGTTTAAAAGATGATTTGTATTTAGCAGTCAATGGTCGTTGGTTAAGAACGGCAGTTATACCTGGAGATTATCCACGCGTAGGAACTTTTCCTAATTTATTTTTTGACGTTGAAAAAAATTTAAGAAATGATCTTAATGATTTCATGTCAGGAAATGAAACTATTCAAAATAAAGTTATACTTCAAGCAGTTAAATTATACGATATGGCACTAGGATTAAGGGGTTCTACTGTCATTAAAAATGATTTAGAAAAAATAAACAATATGCATAATTTGAAGGATCTGAATAATAAATTAAAATTTTATTTTAAAAATGATTTTCCTCTACCTTTGATTGCAGAGGTTCATGGCAATATGAAGGACAACTCTCAGAAGGCATTTTACGTTGCAGGAGCTAAGTTGATTTTGCCAGATAAATCTTATTATGATGCCGATAATTCAACTGGTAAACAATTGTTGAGTCGCTATTCTCAGGCGGCTAAAGATTTACTAATTAAGTTAGGCTACAATACTACTTTTACTTCTCAAACAGTTGAGTTAGCCTTAAGATTCGATCGCAGATTGTTGCCAATAGTTAAAAGTCCGAAGGGATGGGCAGATTATCCTAAAATTTATAATCCGATTTCTTTTGTAGATTTTGGAAAGAAATCAAATTACATAGATTTGCAATCGATGACTAGAAGCTTAATTGATGATGAACCAAAACAAATAATTATTGGTGAACCACGATATTTTAATCATTTGAACGAATTAATTAATGATGATACGTTTGACGAAGTTAAGGCATGGATGCTAGTTAGTTTTCTAATGAAAAATGCTGATTTAATTGATGAACCTAGTCGTCAAATTATTAGTCAATATAGAAATGAATTGTTGGGAATTAACGGTGTAGAGAAACGTGAGAAGTATGCTTGCCGCCTAACTACTAGTCTTTTCAGTGAACCAATTGGTATTTATTATGGAAAAAAATATTTTGGTGAGGATGCTAAGAAAAATGTTCATGGCATGGTTAAGAAAATAATTAATACATATAAGAAAAGGTTAATGAAAAATGAATGGCTCAGTGAGGATACCAGAAAAAATGCCATTTTGAAATTAGATAAAATGGTCGTTAAAGTCGGTTATCCAGAAAAAATTGATCCACTTTATGATAGATTTATCATTAATAACGAGGAAACGTTATATGAGAATGTTCGTCGCTTAAGGGGAATAGAGGTTCAAAATATGTTTGAACAATATCATAGGCCTTTTGACAGATCAAAATGGAATATGTCCGGTTATGAAGTTAATGCTAGTTATAACCCTTCAACTAATGATATAACATTTCCAGCGGCTATACTTCAGCGACCATTTTACGATTTGAAACAAACCGTTAGTCAGAATTATGGTGGAATTGGTTCAGTGATAGCACATGAAATTTCACATGCTTTTGATAACAATGGTGCAAATTTTGATGAATTGGGAAATATGAAGAACTGGTGGACCCAAAGAGATTATAAGAGGTTTCAAAGTTTGACTCAGAAAATGATTGATCAATTTGACGGTATTTCGTACATGGGCAGAAAAGTCAATGGAGCCTTAGTAGTAAATGAAAATATTGCTGATGTTGGAGGATTAGCTTGTGCTTTAGAAGTAGCCAAGTCGGAGCCTAATTTTAATTGTAAAGTATTTTTCGTTAACTGGGCACTTAATTGGAGAATCAAGTCGACCAAACAAATTAATGAGATGCTCTTGTCGGTAGATGTACATTCACCGGCCCCTTTGCGTTGCAATATTATTGCGCAAGACATGGATGATTTATATAAAGCCTTTGATATAAAAAAAACAGACGGTATGTGGTTGGATAAAACACAACGTCTGAATATTTGGTAAGTTGAGTCTCTTTTTTTAGGAAAGCGTTTGCTTTTACTAGTTTACTTCGATAGAGTGAATAGGTAAGCTTATAATTGAGAGGGATTTAAAAATATGTATAAAATGATTGTTTGTGATTTAGACGAAACTTTAATGAATGATGACGGTAGTTTGTCTGCTAAGAATGCAGAAGCCATTCAAGCCGCTGCAACTAAAGGAGTTTACTTTGTACCTAATTCAGGTCGAAGCTATACTTCTTTCCAAAATGATTTGGAGACAATGCACTTAAGAAATCAGCCTAATCAATATTCAATTTCCTATAATGGTGGATTGATTTTGGAAAATAAGGATAATCGTCCCATCGCTGTCAATGCGATGCCATTTGAAATTGCTAAGGCTGTTTTTGAAGCGGGAGCAGCCAATAAAAAAGCTGCTACACACGTATATACGCAAGATACACTTTATATTTATAATCCAGTTCCCGAGGATTCAGCCTATTTGAAGAACCGTGGTGTTAGTTTTCAGGAGATGAAGGATGCTAATTTTGATCAATTCAAAAATGAAAATATTATGAAAGTCATCATGGCTTTACCAACAATGCCGGAACGTAAACAAATGCGTGCTGATGTTGAGACAAAAGTTGATCCTAAGAATTTAGCCGTAACTTATTCATCTGATCGTTATGTTGAATTTAATCCAGCTGGAATCGATAAGGGGAGTGCTTCAGTTCAATTAGGTGAATTATTAGGAATCAAACCAGAAGAAATCATTGCTGCTGGTGATAACAGTAACGATTTACCAATGCTTAAAGTCGTTGGTTTGCCGGTTAGTGTTGCTAATGGAATTGATAGTGTTAAAAAAGCTGCTAAGTATATAACAGAAGCCGACAATAATCATGATGCTTTGGCTGAAGTTATTAATAAGTTTGTTTTGTAATCGAAAAATAGAGCTAGAAATTGAAAAATTTCTAGCTCTATTTTTTTATTTCAGTTAAAATAATATAACGCCGTTATGTCCATAAAATAGCTGATGTCAAATAACTTTGATGGTGGTATAAATCTCGACAAGTTAATCTAATAACTGAGGAGGTAGGGATAATGAAAGTACATGAGCAAATTAGAAAATATCGAAAACAATATAATTTTTCTCAAGAAGAATTAGCTGACAAAATTTATGTCTCTCGGCAAACAATTTCTAATTGGGAGAATGGAAAGAGCTATCCTGATATTGAGAATTTACTCATTTTGAGTACATTGTTCCATATCACCTTAGATGAGCTGATAAAAGGAGATATCGAAGTTATGCGAAAAGAACTAGATAATCATGTTATGGATGTTTGGACAGGTGTCATGTTAATCTTTTTAGTTTTAGGAGTAGTGGCTGGAATACCATTGACCTATGCTTTGTCATGGTGGGGCTTTGGTATAACGATTGTTTTATTGGCAATCGGTATGGGAGCTTCTATTAAAGTGGAGTTAATCAAGAAAAGGCACAATACTAAGACTTTTAAAGAAATTATGGCCTTCACAGAGAACAAGAATCTTAATTTGGAAGACAGATTAAAAAGTCAAAAAGGTTATTGGAAAGAGCAACTCTTAATGATAGTTGGATCAACAATTATTACCTTGATATTGGCATTAGTCGCTCTAATTATTACAAAATTGATTATGAATTAGATCAGATTGAAGTGTTTTAAACCGTTTACGATACCGCCATTAACGTTTTCAGTAGTGATATAAGTCGCAATGTCTTTAACTTCATCAATACCATTTGCCATTGCAATGCCATAGTCAGCAAATTCAATCATTGGAATATCATTAGCACCATCACCAAAAGCATAGACTGGTTTATCTTTCATATTTAATTCTTCAAGTAAGTGTTTGATACCGCTCATTTTAGAGACACCTTTAGCAACTGTATCGAGTGAATGGTAGCCAGTATTATAGATTTGAAGTTCTGGAAATTCTTTTTGATATTTTTTACCGTCATCGTCAGTAATGACAACGAACATTGGGATAGCGTCTTTCTTGTAGAAATTAGGATCAATTTCAGGGATTTCTAGTTTTAGTGCATGAAAGAACTCTTTAATAAAAGGTGTTTGAGCACTCAAAGAGTTTCTGGTGTGTGCATGCATAAAGAGAGAATCGCCATTTCTATGAGCCATATCCATTATATTTTTGATCACATCTGGTTTAATATCATTGCTATAAACGGTTTTACCTTGAGATTCGATCAAGGCACCGTTTAAGGTAACATAAGTATCAATACCAGTAACACTTGTGGCTGCTTCAATTTCAATAGGCGCACGCCCAGTACAGATAACAGGTAAATAATCATTTTTCTTTAACTGACGAACAGCAGAGGCAACTGAGTCTTCGACTTGAGATTGGTTATTTAGTAGGGTTCCGTCTAGATCAAAAAATACGGTTCCTTTATAATTTGTTTGCAAAAGATCACCAACTTAATTTTTATTTGTGTACTCGTAATATCTTAACATATGGAAAAAATGATACCGTGGACATTTATTTCAGTTCAAAATAAAAAACAACATCTATTAGATTACTTAATACATGCAAAGTGTATTGAGCTTTCTAAAAAGATGTTGTTTTTTTAGTGCGTTAAAAACTATTTAATTACGTCAGTAGCAAAAGTTGGTTCAATCGCAGCAGCATATTTCAAACCACTTACAATTGTATTACCACCAGCATAATCTTGGATTGATCCGTCATTGAAGGGGAGCCATTCGTTAGTTGAAACTTGAACGAAGTATTGACCCTTACTATTTTGAACGGAGCGGTTAACTCTCCAAGAACTACCCTTTGGAAGTGTTCTAGTTAATGAATTAGTTGAAGTGTCATACAGTGTAATATCTTTATTGAGAGTAATGGCAATAGAACCGTTGGAGAAGATACTATTGGAACTGCCCTCGTAACCACCGTTAGTTACCCATTGATTAGTTGCGACACGATAATAAATATAATGATTCATTGTCTTCTTCTGATCAGCATGCCATGAAGAACCAGCTGGTAGAGTTTTACCAGTATTATTACCATTATCATCAAGAATGTATGAAGCACTGTACAAATTGATAGTTGTATTTACAGGGGTACTTTGTCCAACTGTATTTGAAGTACCTTTGACCTGGATATTTTTAACAGGTACGTATTCATTAGTAGCAACTTGATAATAGTTATTCATACCAATGCCGATAACTTTGCCTAACTTCCAAGAAGAACCAACAGGTAGAGTTACTCCGGATAAATGACCAGTTTCGTCTACAACTTGTGCAGGGTAAGTTACCGTACCAATTTGCCCTGATGCGTTAGTATTAGTACTTGTGTTAGTATTGCTTTGATTATTTGATGTTGCAGGGATGCTTGTTTTAATACCACTTTCAAGTGCATATTCATTATTTCCAACTTGGTAGTAAGTATTCATGCCAATATTATACATGCCACCTAGTTTCCAAGAAGAACCAGCAGGTAAAGTTCTGCCAGTTGGGTTTCCTTGAGCATCAACCAATTTAACGGCATAGCTCAAAGTACCGATTTGATTATCGACAGCAGGCTTAACCATAGTTGGATTTACGACAGGCATACCATCAGTAAGAGTAATATGTTCAGAACTAATGTAATTGTTAGTAGCGACTTCATAGTATCTTTGTCCATTGATAAGAACGGATTTACCTAGTTTCCAAGATGATTTACCGGAAAGAAAGAGACTTGTTTGCTTACCGTTGGCGTCAACGGTGTAGGCACCACCATAATCAACAGTACCGATTGGATTTTTAATCGTATTGTCTGTAGTAGTGGTGGCAGCTTGAACTGGAGTTGTCATATCATTAGAAATATTTCCTAAAACGGTTGGTGCTACTAAAACAGCTAGTGTTGAAGCTAAGATGATTCTTTTCTTGTTCATTTTTGTATCCCCTTAATTATGAAAATATAAATTATTAAAGCAGGTAGGTAATTTCTTATAGTTCAATTGAATCTAGTCCTGTTGATCACCCTTTCTAACTATATTTTATGCAATATGTAGCCAATTGACTGCATTTGTCGTAAACAATCTATTTCATATCATAAAAAGCTGTAAGACAAAGAGGATACATAATCTTTTACATAAGATTACATATCCTCGTTTCAATATTTTATTGGGCCACTTGTTCCTTGATAATTCGACCAGCTTCAGAGTCAGTCAAATAGTTAATACTGGAACTAATTCCGACGACAGAAGGACCCGCTTTAGTAGTTATAGTTGAGGCAGCATTCCTAGGATTAGCAGTATCAACTCTGGTGAAAATATCAACCTGACCTTGTGGCAAATCAGTTGAAGAAATAGTGTCATTTGTTTTTTGATATTTGGTTACTTGACCGGCACCAATTCGAATTAATTCCTTCTTATTAGTAAAGAGATATAAGTAGCCGAGACTATCACCACTCGCAATTGTGTCACGTGACAATTGGTAACCAGCTTGGGCGGCTTCTCTTTTTTGTAGAGCATAAGTTGAATTTTGATTTAAAGAGATTAGTGAGTATTTACTTAAATCTTGAATAGCTGAACGTTCAAAACTATCATAGCGACGTTGATAAAGATAACCATCTTTTACTAAAAGTTTTCCAGAATCATTAGCACTAGTTGTCGTTTCAGGAGCAACCCAAGTTCCGTTAAGATTGTTTAAGTTTAAATGTTTGACCGATTTTTTATTTTGAGTGTCGACGAAAGATTTACCACGTTCAATAGTTGTAGTTTGATCAACATCCATGTATTGAATATCAATAGCGTATAATTTATGACCTTTGGCGACAAATGCTTGATTCAACGATAAATCACCAAGTTCCGGTTTTAGGAAGACTAAGTCAGTCAGTTTGTTAATTTCGAATTTAGCGCCTAGAGCTTTCAAAGCTTCGTTAACTTGATTAACCGACATATAATGAATCTTTTTCTGATATGATTTCATGTAGTGCTTACGTGTCAGCTTCTTCCATTCTAGGAAGGATGTTTGTTTATATCCTACAGCAATGGATTTAAATGAACCTTTTGAAGTAGTCCACATATCCAGATCATTAGCTTTGGATACAACGGAGGTATTTATTTTGTTGGAAACGCCAATTTTGGTTTGCTTAGAATTAATAGCCTCATTGAAAATCCAGGTTTTGGAATTGGAATTAATGACTTTTTGAGTATTTGCTTTAATATCATAGGATGCGGTTTTATGTTTAGTGCTACATCCAGAAATAAAAAGTAAGATAAAGGTTAAAATGAATAGACTTAATTTACGCATGGGGACTCCTGTCAATTTATTATAATTATTATCGCTTTATTATAAAGGTGATGACAGGGTTAATTTAATATAAACTAATATGGATATATTTTTCTGCAAAATTAAATAAATGATATTGTAACGACGTTATGCATGGTGCAACTTAGAAAGCAAGCCATTAAAATTTGATTTATCGGTTTTAATAATTAGTTCCGCAAACTAAAGTTGCGCTAGTTAATGACTTTTAAACGCAAATATAACTAATTTATTGCTTGTTTATAGTTAATTGCTATACGAAAATATAATTATAAGGATGAAATTTGTGTAGAGGGCGGGATTGAAAATGATTGAATTTTCAAGTCAATTAAAGAAATATAGAACTGACCGAGGAATTACCCAAGATGAGTTGGCAAGCAAATTGTATGTGACTAGACAAGCCATTTCAAAATGGGAGTCAGGTGAGTCGACACCTGATATGAATAATTTAGTTAAGTTATCCGATATATTTAATGTTAGCTTAGATGCTTTGGTTTTAGGAAAGCAGGAGAATTCAAAGATTGATCCAAATGAATTCACGTTTGATCCGATTCATAATAAGTATGTCAGAAAATATGGCAAAATGAATTTTTGGGATTTTTTATCGAAGAATCCTTGGGTGATTGTTTTATTAGCCGTTGTTCTATTCTGGGGAGTAATGTTTATACACTGATTCATGTTAAAATAAGCCTAACAAATTATTATCACCAGAAGGGAACCACTTGATGTTCATTAATGTTGTTGAAAAATCAAAATCACTTTTTAAAGATTTTTCAGTAGTAGATTCAACAATGGATTCTAAAAAACAGGCTGCGGCCAATCCCATTTTTTCATGGCACGTGAAACATATTGCTTATAGACGTAAAAAAATTGTTATTTTTACTAACGATGCTAGTACTTTGACAGTTGTACTTTATGATATAAATGCCAAGAATCGTGCACTATTAGAGCAAAGATTTCAGGAACGTTTGGCTGAACTATGGTCAAGTTTGAATATACCTGAAGAAGATTTGAACCAATATCTTAAAGTGGCAGGTCCTTGGCAGATAGGGCCAACTGTTAATAGAAATCAATTGGGACGTCTGAATGAAGTTAGTTATTTTACTGAAATGTATTTATCAGACGGTGTTGAGGATGAGTTGTTTTTGTCGTCAAAGATGACAAGGACATTGCGTGATTCCGGTAGTAGTAAAAAAGCTAGTTTTGCTGGTGATATTCCTAGCATTATGCGACCTAATAATTTTAAATGGAATGAAATTAAGTTAGAAGAAAATTCAGTTGATATTGAAAAGTTGAAGAGAATTTGTAATGATTTGAAACAACAGGAAAGATTTCGTAAGGAAGACTTTTTCTTTGAAGATCTCGATAGAACTGATGAAGTAGTACAACAAATGGTTAAGCTGAATGATGAACTACTTGATATCTTTATTGAGGGGATAAAAGATGAATATTCCGAAAAAACTATAAAATCATATAAAAATGCTCTATTAATTTATTTAAATCAATTCTTAGCTTTCCGTCTAATATCGGTTTTTAATTATGGAGCCTCGTCGGTCGATCAAATGTATATACATGGTAGTAGTATGACTCAAACTAAACAAGTTCAGAGAAGCATGAGTAAATTATATTCATTCTTATCAGGCAATGGAGTTATGAATGTGGAGTTTGCAAAATCTATGAAGCGTGATATGAGAAATTCTATTGAATCTTTGGATTATTTAGATTACTAGATAAAATTATTTTTATAAAATAAATAATAGCTCGCGGCTAAGCACCGTGGGCTATTTTAGTTTTAAAATTGTCTTTTTACGCAAACGTTTGCTTGACAAAATATCTGCAAGGGCTTACATTAAATTACGCAAACGTTTGCTTTGTTAAAATAATTAAAGCGAGGATGATTGATTTTGAATAAATGGTGGCAAAATGCAGTTGTATATCAAGTATACCCGGCTAGTTATCAAGATAGTAACGGCGATGGAATTGGAGATTTACCAGGTATTACCAAACGATTAGATTATATTAAAAAACTAGGTGTCGACATTGTGTGGTTGAGTCCCATTTATAAATCACCTCAAGTCGACAATGGTTATGATATTTCAGATTATAAAGCAATTAATCCTGATTTTGGTAACATGGAAGACTTTGATAATTTACTCAGCAAAGCTCATAAATTAGGCTTGAAAATTATGATGGATCTAGTTGTTAATCATACATCGGATGAACATAAGTGGTTCCAGAAATCTCGAAAGGGTAAAGATAATCCATATCGCGATTATTATATCTGGCGTGATGGTAAAGATGGAAAAGCACCAAATAATTGGGGCTCATTCTTTACAGGACCAGCATGGAAATATGATGAACAAACAGGTCAGTATTATCTACACTTGTTTGCTCCACAACAACCCGATTTGAATTGGGAAAACAAGAATGTTCGTCACTCCGTTTATGACATGATGAATTGGTGGGCCGATAAAGGGGTAGATGGTTTCAGAATGGATGTTATCAATTACATTTCTAAACCCGAAGGTTTACCTGATGTTAAGAAAGCACCTGATGAATTATATGGAAATCCCGAACCAGTCGTTGCCAACGGACATCGAATTCACGAATTTCTACAAGAAATGAATCAAAATGTCATGAGCAAACATAAGATGGTTACGGTTGGTGAAGCACCAGCAGTTACAACAGATGAGGCCCAAAAATATTCCAACTTAAATGGCAAAGAATTGGATATGGTTTTCCAATTTGAACATGTGGGCTTAGATAGCAATTCAAATCCAGCATTGGGACGTTGGTCCGATAAAAAGACGTCACTTACTGATCTTCGTGAGAATTTGACGAAATGGCAAACTGCATTAGCTGGTAAAGCTTGGAATTCATTATATTGGAATAATCACGATCAACCAAGAGTTGTTTCACGTTTTGGTGACGATAGTACTGAAGAGAAGCGTGTTTTAAGTGCCAAGATGTTAGCAACAATGCTTCATTTCCAACAAGGAACTCCTTTCGTATTTGAAGGGGAAGAAATTGGAATGACAAATGCTTACTTTGATAAATTAAGTGATTACGTGGATCTTGATAGTATCAATGCTTATCACCAAATAGTCGATGAACAACATCTTCTAGATGGGAAAACGATGTTGAAGTATATGGGGATGCACAGTCGTGATAATGCTAGAACTCCAATGCAATGGGATGACAGCAATAATGCTGGATTTTCAGATGGTACACCATGGGAACACGTTAATAAGCAGTATAAAGAAATTAATGTAAAGAAGGCTTTGGCTGATCCGGATTCAATATTCTACTATTATCAAAAGATAATTAAGCTACGCCATGAATTACCTGTCATGGTTGATGGTAGTTATGCTTTGGTTAAAGACAATCAAAATGATCCTGACGTATATGCTTACACTAGAAAAGATGATGACACGACATTGTTGGTAGTACTGAATTATACGGATAAAAAATTAGAAAGACATTATGACGTTCCAGAGGACGCCAAGATTCTGATTAGTAATTATGCTGATTCTCAGGGTAATATATTACGTCCATATGAAGCAAAAGTTTATCAATTTTAATAAGTTAGAAGGAACTAGATATGGAGTCAACGGAAAAAGTAGAGGCAACTTCAGCTAAGAAAAAAGAAAAATCATTGGGCTTTGATAATGCTTTGCCAAAGTTACCAATGAAAACAATTCTTGCAATGACTTTCGGTTGTATTGGTGTCAATATGGCATTTACATTGCAAGGTTCACAAATGAGCAGGATTACTCAAACAATTGGGGTTAATCCTAATAGTTTGGGATGGTTCTTCTTGTTGCCACCACTATTAGGGAT
This sequence comes from Companilactobacillus paralimentarius DSM 13238 = JCM 10415, assembly GCF_001434985.1. Classification (GTDB taxonomy): domain Bacteria; phylum Bacillota; class Bacilli; order Lactobacillales; family Lactobacillaceae; genus Companilactobacillus; species Companilactobacillus paralimentarius. The sequence goes on from NZ_AZES01000108.1 coordinate 20,702, forward strand.
GTTTGTTCAACCATTATTGGGTAAATATTCTGATAGTACTTGGACACGTTGGGGTAGAAGAATTCCCTATTTAATCGTAGGTGCTCCAATAACGGTGATTGTTATGGTATTACTACCATTTACCGGTTCGTTTGGATTTGGCTATGGTTCCATGACAGCTTTAGTCTATGCAGCCATAGCAATTGCATTAATGGATTTGTTCAGTAATGTTTGTTTAGCACCGTACAAAATGTTAGCTGGAGATATGGTTAATGAAGATCAGAAGAATCTAGCTTGGTCTTGGCAACAAATTTTTAGTTATGCCGGTGGTATTTTAGCAGCTTTGTTGCCATTTATTCTCACAAAAATGGGTATTGCTAATACAGCTGCCAAGGGACAAGTTCCATTAACTGTTATTTGGGCATATTTGATTGGTGCTGCTATGTTATTGATTACTAGTGTAGTAACAATTCTCAATGTTAAGGAATATAATCCTGAAACATATGCTAAGTATCATAAAATTAAATCAGATGCACAAAAAGTTACACCCAGCCTATGGAAATTATTGAAGAAGGCTCCAAGAGCATTTTGGGAATTATCAGTAGTTCAATTATTTAGTTGGATTGGTATTATGTATACTTGGACATATGCAACAGGGGCTATGGCCAATAATATTTGGCACACAACTAACCCAGCATCTGCCGGATTCCAAGCAGCTGGTAATTGGTATGGTGTTATGACAGCCTTTTATAGTGTTGCAGCTTTGATCTGGGGATTATTTTATGCCAAAACAAAGGCTAATCAACGTAAATTATGGTATTCAGTTGGACTATTTGCTGACGCTATTAGTATCATCATTGTTGCCACTACACACAGTCAATGGATTGCCTTGATTGCCTTTGCATTATATGGAATTGGTAACTTTACTATTAATACACTGCCATTTACTATGTTGACAACATCATTAGATGGTAAGAATAATGGTTCATATTTAGGACTATTTAATATTGCAGTTTGTCTACCACAAATTATTGGCTCATTAGCAAGTTTTATTATCTTTCCAATGGTTGGTAGTAGCCAAAGTATGATGATGATTATTGGATTTGTAGCTATGGTAATTGGTGGCTTTTCAGTGGCTATTGTTCATGAAGGTAAATAGTAAAAATTCACTATTCAAAAGTAAAATAAACGATTAAAATATTATTGTAAGCAAATACAAGGAGGGTGGATGAATGTCAGCTACAATAAAAGATATTGCAAATAAAGTTGGAGTAGCACCGTCCACTGTCTCTCGGGTTTTGTCTAATAAGACTAAGTATTATAATTCTTTGACGGCTGAGAAGGTAAAAAAGGCCGCAGAGGAATTAGGATATAAGAAGAATCAAGCGGCTGTTGAGCTGGTAAAAAGAGAAAGTAACGTAATTGCAGCAGTAGTTAGTTCTGTAAAAACCAATTTTGCTGGAGAAATAATTGATGGAATCCAAGAAGAAGCACTAAAGCATGGTTATGATTTGATAGTAGTTTATGCCGGAAGTGCCGATCCTGATGAACAAAAAAGAGCTCTATTAACGGTCATTGAAAGACCCGTGATGGGAATATTATTACTTTCGATAGCGCTTGGAGAAGATAATCTGAAATTATTGAAAGAATCACAAATTCCTTATTGTTTTTTATCAATGGCTTTTGATGATAAAAGGCCTTTCATCAGTTCAGATGATGAAGAAGTTGGTTATAAAGCAACAAAATTATTGATTGATAAAGGTCATCGAAAAATTGGCCTAGCTGGAATTGATAAATATCCCTATACAGGTCGTTTAAGATTAAAAGGTTATAAGAGAGCTTTAAATGAAGCTGGTATTGTTTCAAAAGAAGATTGGATACAGACTGGTGATTACAGTTATCTATCTGGCGAAAAGGCGATGGATCAATATGGAAAAGATACTGACTTGACTGGTATTGTTGCTGTCAGTGATATGGTAGCAATTGGTCTATTGAATAAAGCTAGAAACTTAGGATTGAATGTTCCTGAAGATTTATCTATCGTAAGTATTGATGGTACAGAAATGTGTAGAATCGTACAGCCACAATTGACAAGTGTTTCTCAAAATTTCTTTGAAATGGGCAAGAGTGGAGTACAAAGAATTGAAGATATAAAGAAACATAAAAAGTTGGCGCACCTTCAACAGATGATTCCAACTCGTATAGAAGAACGACAAAGTATCAAAGGTATCTAAAAGGAGTAGTTGTAACCCAAATGGTTATAACTACTCCTTTTTTGTGCACATATTTTATGCAACTAATTATTTATATTGACAAGTATAGTATTAACAATTATAGTATGAACATCAATTGATATTATACTTGTTAATATGAAAAGAGAATAAAGATGAAAATAAAACAAATATTATTAATTTTAACAATGTGTATTGGAACTTTTCTATGTATGCTTGATACAACAGTTATGAATATTGCTTTACCGGCAATTCAATCTAGTATGAATGTTCCTTTGACAAGCTTATCTTGGGCGTTAAACATTTATACTATTACTTTCGCAGCCCTAACAATTCCTTTATCAAGATTGGCAGATATTTGGGGACGGAATAAAATTTATTTAGTAGGGTTATTAATTTTTGCAAGTGGGTCCTTTGTTTCAGGAATGGCAAACGTCCCAACTGTTTTAATCATTGGCCGTGGTATTCAAAGTATTGGTGCAGCAATTGTTTTTCCAACTAGTATGACGATTGCCATTGATACGATTGATCAAAAACATCGTAGTAAAGCACTTTTAACAATTGGATTGACACAAGGATTAGCAGCAACCTTGGGACCAACAATTGGTGGTGTGGTTACCCAATTCATGGGATGGCGTTGGGTGTTCTACATCAATTTACCGTTAGTGGTTTTAGCAATTGTCGGTGTTATTTTACAATTGCCATTGGGTCATGAGAAAAAGATTGATGTCAAAATTGATGTTGGTGGCATGATATCTTTGATGGTGACATTGTTTTCATTAGCTTTGGGTTTAACACAAGGAAATGATTGGGGATGGATGAATTATCGAATTATTTCTTTAACGTTAATAACAATTGTCAGTTTTATAATATTTATTATTATCGAAAAAAGAGTCACTGATCCTATGATCCGACTAGATTTGTTTAAGAATCGACAATTTTCTGGCTCGGCATTAACAGTTGTTTTAGCAGGGCTTTTATTAGTAGCTGTAATGGTTATTATGCCAACGTTTTTTACACAAGTACAAGGAAAGACTGAATTGATTGCTGCTTTACTAATAACACCAGCATCACTAATGATTTTCTTAGTATCCCCAATAACAGGAATAATAGTAGAAAAATTTGGACCGAGATTAATAATTTTTATTGGATTCTTAAGTATGTCAATGGGATACGCTGTTTTAGGATTTGTTAATTCTGAATATTATTGGCAAATCCTTTTGGGATTAATCTTAATAGGTTTTGGTTACGGGACCGTGATTGGACCCATAACGGTTTTAGCGGCATCTGATTTCAAAGGAGAAAAATTGTCGGCATCTCAAAGTGTCATGGGAGTGTTACGACAAATTGGTAATATAATTGCAGTGGCAATTTTTGTATCTATGTTGACAACTAATGTCAGCAAAGCTAAGGAAAATGCTTGGACTGACGCTCAGAAGCTGATTAGTACAAGTGAATTAACATCAACTTCTAAAAAAGACATGTTAAAGGTAACTCATAGCCATTTTGAATCTAGTGATGCCAAAACAAATGGAAATGATGAAAAAGGAATATCTGAAACTAAGGAACAGCGATTAATTCAAGCCAATGTTGCTGAGGCATTAAGAAAGGCTAAAATTAGTCAGTTGTCGGATCAACAAGGAGAACAGGTTAAAGAACAGATTACATCTGAAGTTACTAATGAAATTAAGGAAATGGTAAAAAAGGATAATCGAATAATCAATCGAGATGCTAATAAAATCAGTAAAAATGCTAACCATTTAATCAGTAAGGCATTTTTGAGCCTCTATTTTATGGCATTACCATTTACAATAATGTTTATACCAGTCTGTTTGTTATTTTATAAACGTGATGAATATAAAAAAAATATTAATGAAGAGTAAGAGAGATATTAATGATTAATTTTAATCCGTGTGTTAGTCTAAAATTATTAATGAAGAGGAGCTAGATCATCGTGAAGAGTCGACAAATTGTGCTAGGAATTTTAATGAGATCACCACAAACTGGATATGATATAACTCAAATGTTTCAAACAAGTTTTGCCTTCTTTTTCGATAGTTCATCGGGAATGGTTTATCCAGTACTTCGCAAATTAGAAAAAGAAGGAAAAGTTACTAAAGAGGTCGTTCCACAAGATGGAAAACCAGATAAAAATCTTTACACTATTACTCAAAAGGGAAAAGAAGAGTTTACTGAATATTTAAGTTCTCCAGTTGAAAGGCAAATAAAAAAGTCTGATTTTCTGGCTCGTTTGATGTTTGGTGACTATATGGAACCAGATCAGCTACGAGAGATAATCGAAGATTATGTTCGAAAAGAAAAAGAAGAAACTGAGTTGCTTAGTGAACGTTTAGAAAAGTACATCAATAAGTCAAGCCGTAAAATGACGGATACGGAGACATTGGCTTACGAGTATGGTGTCGAAGCAAATAAATTTCAAGTGGAATTTTTCGAGAAATGGCTTGAGAATCATCCTAAAATATAAAATTAGGCAATAAGAAAGAACCTTGCTAACTAATTTAGCAGGGTTCTTTTATTTGAAGATCCTTGAATTTCTAAAAGAATAATTTTGATAAGCCACTTTCAAAAATTCAGGCGTGTGTTGATATTGGAAAGTGGCTAATTCTTCTATAGTAATAGAAGATAAATTATTGAGCCATTCGTTGAATAGTCCCATACTGCCGTACGAGTGGTACTTAATAGCATATTCTTGTTCAGATGTTAATTTTGTTTGATAAAAATCTTCTACTGCTGCTTTAGCCGAAGCTATATTGAATCTCTGAATATATTGATTTATTGAATTTTGAGAGTGGTCTGTATAGGTTCGTTAGTAAAAAGTCTTTCGTTTTTCCATTTGAATTAGGCTTCTTTTAATACTGGCAATCGAATATTCCGGTTCTTTGTCTCCATAAATTAAAGAGAAATCATATAGAAAAATCCAAGCTACTAATTCATATTTATCGTGGAAGTGATAATAAAAAGTTTGAGGAATGGTGTCGCATCTTTTGCAGAGATCGACAATTCGAATTTTGTCCATAGGGATGATTTTTAACATCTTTTCTAATTCTTTGGCGAACAATAATTTAGTTTGATTTTTAAGTGTCATGGTTAACCTTTTATTTAAGCGAATTTTATAATCAAGTTAGCCACTTTAGAAAAATGACAAAATAAAAACACCA
>NZ_AZES01000012.1 GCF_001434985.1 Companilactobacillus paralimentarius DSM 13238 = JCM 10415
GTGTTTTTATTTTGTCATTTTTCTAAAGTGGCTAACTTGATTATAAAATTCGCCGAGAAAAAATTATGTGTAAATAGTTATTTTTTTGTTCTTTGTTGAGTAATCAGGTAAAATTAAGAAAATTAAATTAGGACGTGAAGACATTTGCAAAAAAGAAAAGCTTATCGCACCGCAATTTTAGGAATTTTAATGGCGATTATTCTTGTGCAATCGATGGTACCCTTTCTAGGCTTTATTCCAACTGGTTTTATTAATATAACAATTATTCATATTACTGTTATTGTAGCAGCCATCGTTTTAGGACCTAAAGATGGTGCTATTGTAGGTCTGGTATGGGGAATTGGAACAATCATTCGTGCCTTCACTAGTCCAACTTCGATTATCGATACAACAGTTTTCACAAATCCAGTGGTAGCCGTTTTGCCTAGAGTAGCAGTAGGATTGGTTGCTGGATGGATCTATTTGTGGTTCAAACATCATACGAGTAAAAAGGTTTTAGGGATGGCTATAGCTTCTGGAGTCGGTTCCTTGGTCAATACTGGTCTGGTATTGGGATTGATGCGCTTGATGTATGCAAGTACAATGGCACAAGCTTACGCCACTCAAACTGATCTTTTAAATAAGTTATTGCTAGTAATCGTTGGAACTAATGGTGTTCCAGAGATGATTGCAGCTATCATTATTGCTCCAGCTATTTCCAGTGCAATATTGAAAACAAATAAATTTTTAGACAATTAAAATTTTAAGAATAAAAATAACAGCATTCATTTAGAAACGCCTAAATGAATGCTGTTTTGTATTTTCAAATTATTTGTTATTTGTAGTTGCCAGACGTTCTTTATGAGCTTGAACGATTTTATCTGCAATAGCACGGGCAACATTTTCATTTTTTAAAATTGGTCCGTGAGAGTAACTGCCGATAACGTTCTTGTAACGCATGCCTTCTTGTTTTTCATCAGGGTTATTACCGTAGCCTTGAATCATTGTTCCGAAGGGCTTGAGCATTTTCTTGTCATCAAAGTATGTACGGCCACTATGGTTCTCAAAGGCTTTTACAGTGCCCCATTCAGTCTTGTACTCAGTATCACCGATCATACGGCTATCGGCCTTAAAAACGGTATGTAAGGGAAGAATATCAAGGCATTGAATAGTCTCGCCACCACTTGTTTGATAGTACTTGCCAAGGAATTGATAACCACCACAGATGCAGAGCATCGGTTTGTCGGCTTCAATATAATCCTTAATAGTTTGACGATGTCTTTGTAAGTCAGTTGCAACAACAGATTGTTCAAAATCTTGACCACCGCCAAAGAAGAGAAAATCATAATCAAAGGCGTTGAAGTCCATATCCAAACTGATGTTATCAACTTGGGTATCATAACCTTGTTCTTTTAAGAGGAAACTGAGAATTTTAACATCTCCACTGTCTCCATATGTATTCATTAAATCTTCGTATAAGTAAGCAATTTTAATAATTTCAGACATAATTTCTCCAATTTAGATTAGAAACATTGTAATTTAGTTAAATAATTGTAATATAGTTTAGTAACGAGGTGATGAAATTGACAAAAGAAATCAATAAAGAGATTTTAGCAGATTTTAACAAGAACTTAAATCAAGATGCAAGTAATAATGTTTTGAAGAACTCTGTAGCACAGGTTGGAATTTTCAAAGCTTCAGAAGATCCAGAAGTAAAAACGAAGTTGAATCCTTCGTTTAACATTATGGTCAACTCAGGAAAGGTCTCTAATCAAAAGCAATCTGGACGTTGTTGGCTTTTTGCTGCTCTTAATACTTTAAGAACAGAATTTGCTTTGCGCAACAATATGAAAGATTTTGAACTATCTCAAAATTATTTATCATTTTGGGATCGACTAGAAAAATCTAATGCCTTTTATCAAGAAGTTTTGGAATCAGCTGATTTACCAATTGAAGATCGTCAAGTCAATGATGTCTTCAGTGGTCCTAACGGAGATGGTGGTTTTTGGAGCTCTGCTGCTAATTTAATCAGTAAGTATGGTGTAGTTCCTAATTATGTTATGCCAGAAACAGCTGTTTCAGAAAATACGCGTGAATTTGATGCTGTTCTTAATAAATTATTACGCAAAAATGGAATTGAATTACGCCAATTAGTTAAAGACGGAGCTGCTCAAGCAGATATTGATAAACGCGTCACCGAAATGTTGTCAGAAGTTTATAAAATTTGTGTCTACTCATTTGGTTTGCCACCAAAGAATTTTGAACTATCATTGCAAACTGATAATGATAAGTTGATTGAAGAGGAGAGCATTACACCAAAACAATTCTTCAATAACTACTTTACAACTAACTTGGATGATTTTGTGACAATTGAAAATTCTCCTCAAAAGAGTAAAAAATATCATCAGGTTTATTCAATTAAGAATCAAAATAACGTTATTGGCGGTAAAGAACATATCTTCTTGAACTTGCCGATGGAACGCCTTGAGGAATTAACTATTCAACAATTAAAGAATAATCAATTGGTTTGGTTCGGTAATGATGTTTTGAAGCAATCAGATCGTAAGAATGGTTACTTATTGGGGGATCTTTATCAATATGACGAATTGTTCGGTATGGACAGTCAAATTGAAAAGGGACTTGCCCTTGATTACGGAGAGGCTGAAGTTTCTCACGCAATGACTATTACCGGAGTTAATATTTTGAATGGCCAACCTAACCGTTGGAAAGTTGAAAACTCCTGGGGTGAAGATAACGGCGTGCATGGTTATTATTTGATGGATGAAAAGTGGTTCAAGGATAATACTTATGAAGTCGTTATTAACAAGAAATATTTAAACGATGAAGAATTAGCTGAACTCGATCAAGAACCAATTGTTTTACCTTCATGGGATGCTTTGTCATAGTAGAGCAGAATAAAATAGCCTCAATAACTCAAAACCGAGTTGTTGAGGCTATTATTTTTTAACGTAATTAAACCATTGCGGGTTTGCCATAAAGGTATCCCTGTTGAATATCGATACCATAGTTTTTAGCCAAAACTTGATCTTTATAATCTTCGACACCCTCGATTACCATATCTAAACAGTACTGTTTAGCCTGTTTGACCCAGAAATCAAGACATTTAGGGATTAGTTCGGCATGACCATTCATACGAAAATTTTGCATGGCAAATTTGATTCGATCAACATAGGGTAATGCTTGTTTAATATTTTCGTAAGTATTAGAGCCAGTCCCGACATCGTCGAGGACTAAAGAGATATTATTTTGATGTAATAGTGAACTCAATTCTTTAACTTTATTTAAAGGAACTGCTTCAGTTAATTCAATTGTAAGTGAAACAGGAGCAATCCTTTTCTTTAAGAAAATAATTTCATCGATTGCGGAAGGGTCATTAGTTTGATCATGATTTAAATTGAAGGAAATCACTCGATTATCTTTGCCAGTATTCTTTTTCAAAGATTTAACAGTTTCTTCGAGCAACTTGGTTTGTTGTTCAATCGAAAGTTCCGTGAAGTCCTTTGGCAAATGCCAAGAACCGTTGTCTTCTTTACGTAAAAGGACCTCGTAACCGAAAATTGAATCATTATCTTTATTTATTTGTGGTTGAACAAAAAAACTATATTTCGTGATATTTTCCTCCCTTTATATAGGATTACTTGTGTTTACCATCTATCGGACTATTTTAGGACTTTTTAAAAATTAAGGCAATTAATCATCTAGTTTGTTTGTTTCATAACGCCGTTATAAAGAAAAGTACTTGCTAATGACCTTAGGTAATAAGGTAAAAATGATTAGAGAAAGAGGTGAAAATCTATGTCAGAATATACAACTGGTGAATTAGCTAAGTTGGCATCAGTTTCTGTTCGAACACTACAATATTACGATAAAAAGGACTTATTAAAACCTAGTAAAGTCACTGAAAGTGGTCGCAGAATATATACCGATGTGGATTTGAGTAGATTAAAGTTAATTCTTTTATTGAAGAAATTAGGCTTGCCATTGAAAGCAATTGCTGAAATTCTGAGTAGTAAAAATTCAATTGTAGTTTTGAATTTACTTTTGGAGCAACAACAAAAGGCTATTAAGGATACTTTGAGAGATTCACGTGAACAGTTGAAAACAATCGAAGAATTAAGAAGAAATTTACCTCAAATCAATCAAATATCATTAAGTACGATTGATGACATAGAAGACATTATGAAAAATAAAAAAGAATTGCGTAAAGTTCATTTGCGGATGATTCTATATGGGATTCCTTTCAATATTTTGGAATATGGTACTTTGGCTTGGGGAATTATTAAAGGTCAATGGTGGCCATTTTTAATTGCGATCGTTCTTTTAATCATCTGTGCTACTTTAGTAACTAGATATTATTTCCAAAAAACTAATTATATTTGTCCCAACTGTGGAGCTGAATTTAAACCAAATACGAAAGAGGCCTTTTGGGCTAAACATAATATCAAGGCACGTAAATTGACTTGTCCAGTCTGCGGTAAGAAAGATTATTGTGTTGAAGTTTATGATGAAGGACAACTAAATAAATCCTGAATTCAAAAAATATTCACAATCTAGCCAATGTTATGTTATATAATTAATTTGTTAAGAGAGGAAGATTTTGATGGATACTGTGGCAGTAAAGAAAGAACAGAAAAAAGTTGAAATTTCTTCAGCGGAATGGCAAATTATGCGTATCGTGTGGACTTTAAAACACGTAACTAGTACGGAGATTATCAATCTGATGCAACAAAAGCAGAATTGGTCTGATTCGACGATTAAAACTTTGATAACTAGATTGACTAAAAAAGAATTTCTCAGTCGTAAAAAGGCAAAGGGGCGCTATATTTATTCAACAACTGTTTCTGAGCAAGAGACGATGGATGAATATGCTAATAGCTTATTTAATGATTTTTGTGCCCACAAGACGGGTTCAGTTTTAAATGAATTGATCGACTCATTGGATATTAGTAAGAGCGATATTGAGTCATTACAAAAAACGCTGGATAATAAATTGAAAACAGCTCCAGAGAAGGTAAATTGTGATTGTTTACCCGATGGTTGCGAGCATATGTGTTAAGGATGAGTTATAATTAAGTTCCTTGGCAGGGGCAAATGAAGCAGCCACTTTGGATACTTCATTGAGTCAAAAAGGGACGATACATTTCACGAATGTGATTTGTATCGTCCTTTTTCTATAGATTCAATTCCATAATAAAATCTTTTTGTAACAGACCATTTAATGAAAAATTACGACTAGTAGTTTTCTGAAAACCAAATTGCTTATAAAAATGAAGTACTGAATCATCATGTTCCCAAACACTGCTCCAGATTCGATGTTGATGGAGTTCTCTAGTCTTCTTTAATGTGAATTCTAATAATTGTTTTTCCAAACCAATGTATTCAAAATCCTTGCGTAAATAGAATCTATCGATTTCTAAAGCGTCAGTCGCAAAATTAAGCTTAAGATAACCGGCCAATTTATGATTATAGTAAATGAAATAGAATTTTGATTGAAGATTGAGCATCTCTTTTGCTAGTTGACCATAATTATAATTTTTTAAAGTGTAATGGGAAAAATCCTTGGATGCTTTGAAATGGCGGAAACTATCATTAAAAGTTTCAACACTCAATTTTTGTAATTTAGGTAATTCTGCATAATCAATTTCTTCAATATTTATTGGTAAAGTAACTAAATTCATTATGAACACCTCTAATTATTTTCTAGCAGCATGTCTAAATGAGGGATATTATCTTCCAAATAAACTGTGGAAATGGCTTTAAAACCAAAACTTTCATAAAATTTTTGCAAATAAGCTTGAGCTTGAATTTGAATTGTTTGGTTAGGGAATCTCTTTTTAATTTCATTGATTGTAGCCTGAACAATTTGACGACCAAGGCCATCATTACGATATTCTTTGACTACAAGCACACGTCCAAAAGTTATGTGATCACCCTTATCGATAATTCTGGTGTATGCCATAAGTTTATTGTTTTCTACTAAACAAACATGTAAGTCGTCGAAATCGTTAGCATCAACTTCTTGGTAGGGACAATTTTGTTCAACAACAAAAACAGCTACTCGTTGTTTGAAAATTTCGGTCAGTTCTTTTGACGTCAATTCATTTGTGTGTTTGACAATTATCATAAGTTACTCCTAGAGATTTAAGTTAGGATTAGTATATATTTGAATTGTTGCAAATGCAACTATATTTTGATTAGACTTATTGAACTCATCATTGAATTAAGTGTCGCATTAATATACGATTAGAGAGTGTGAAACACTGTTTCACGAGTGGAGGTATTTAATGAAACCGGAAGAATTTTTTGAAGCTTTAGCCCAGAAGGGTATTGAATTGAGTGATGTTCAAAAGGAACAATTTGCGACTTATTTTCATGAACTAGTTGAGACTAATAAGGTAATGAATTTAACTTCAATTACAGATGAAGACCAAGTCTACTTGAAACATTTTTATGATTCAATCGTACTCGGTTTTGTTGATGAAAAAATCTTAAATGAAGAACTAACTTTGTGCGATGTTGGATCTGGAGCAGGTTTTCCATCCTTACCATTAAAAATTATTAATCCTAAATTAAAAATTACAATCGTTGATTCGTTAAATAAGCGAATCAAATTTTTAGAAGGGTTAGTGAATGAACTTAATTTAACTGACGTTAGTTTAGTTCATGGACGCGCCGAAGAAGTTGGGAAGAATCCTCAATTCCGTGAAAAATTTGATGTTGTGACAGCTCGAGCAGTGGCAGCTATGAATGTTTTAACTGAATTTTGTTTGCCGTTAGTAAAAGTTGGTGGTCAATTCGTGGCCATGAAATCTGAAAAAGCTCCTGAAGAAGTTAAGAATGCACAATATGCTATCGAAACTTTAGGCGGAACAATTAAACAACAGGAATCAGTTGAATTGCCAAATGATGCCGGAATTCGTAATTTTATCTTTGTTGAAAAAATTTCTAAGACACCTAAAAAGTATCCTCGAAAACCCGGTACTCCAGCTAAAAAACCGCTCGTGAAATAATTCCAAACTATTAAATAATATTGTAAAAATGATAAGATTATATAGTTATGGCAAAAGCGCCAAAAAGTGATTACCATAGATAATATTTTGTGAAATTGTTGAGCAATTTCTAGAGATAGGGGAATAAAATGGCACGAAAAATATCTGTTGCAAATCAAAAAGGTGGTGTCGGAAAAACCACAACCACCATCAATTTGGGAGCATGTTTAACTGATCTGGGCCAAAAGGTATTAATAGTAGATACTGATCCTCAAGGGAATGCCACTAGTGGCTTGGGAATCAAAAAGGCCAATGTGGAAAAAGATGTTTATGATGTTTTAGTTAATGAATATCCACTTAAAAAGACCATTATTCATACCAAACATAAGAATCTCGATATCGTGCCAGCCACAATTCAATTAGCTGGTGCGGAAATGGAATTAACTTCGATGATGGCTCGTGAAACTCGTTTACGTGCTGGACTTGCAGAAGTAGATGCTGATTATGACATTATTCTGATTGATTGCCCGCCTTCATTAGGTCAATTATCAACCAATGCCTTCACAGCCAGTGATTCAATCATTATTCCTGTTCAAAGTGAATATTATGCTTTGGAAGGATTAAGTCAGTTATTGAATACAATTCGCTTAGTTCAAAAGCACTTTAATACAAACTTAGCTATTGAAGGTGTCTTGATCACTATGTTAGATGCCAGAACTAACTTGGGTGCCCAAGTTGTAGACGAAGTGAAATCATATTTCGGCGATTCGGTTTATAAATCAATCGTACCTAGAAATACACGTTTAGCTGAAGCTCCAAGTTATGGACTACCAATCGTTGATTTTGACGACAAGTCAAGAGGTGCACAAGCTTATCGTGATCTTGCTAAGGAGGTGTTAAAGCGTAATGGCATCAAGCAAAAATAAAAAGGGTTTAGGAAGAGGAATTGACGCAATCTTTTCTGAATTCGAAGCAATCGATGAAAATAGTGAGACCGTAGTTGATCTATCAATCGATGATATTCGTCCTAATCCATATCAACCTAGAAAAACCTTCGATGAACATGCTTTAAATGAATTAGCACGTTCAATTGAACAAAATGGTGTCTTTCAGCCTATCATCGTCCGTGAAAGTGTTAATGGTTTCGAAATCATTGCTGGTGAACGTCGTTTCAGAGCAAGTAAAATTGCTAAGAAGACTACTATCCCTGCAATTATTCGTCCTTTAAGCGAATCAGGAATGATGGAAATTGCCGTTTTGGAAAACTTACAACGTGAAGATTTAACACCGTTAGAAGAAGCTGATGCATATCAAACTTTGATAACAAAATTAAATTTGACACAAGAACAAGTTTCCCAAAGATTGGGTAAAAGTCGTCCTTATATCGCTAATTACCTACGTCTATTGAATCTACCTGACGCGACTAAGAAATTAGTACAGAATGGTAAATTATCAATGGGACAAGCTAGAACTTTACTTAGTTTGAAAGATAAAGAACAGATTGATAAACTCGCTAAGCGTGCTGTCGATGAAGATTTAACTGTTCGTCAATTGGAACAATTAGCTACCGAATCCAAACACGACAGTAGGAGAAAGAAACGAGTTGTTCAAAAGTCACCATATATCAAAGCTACTGAAGAAAAATTAGTGGAAAGATTTGACACTCCTGTTACTGTTAGAGAGAATCGGAGCGGCCATGGAAAACTTGAAATTGATTTCTCGAATACGGATGATTTGAACCGTATTTTAGACATATTAGGAATCCATTTAGATTAGAGGAATTGTATGTTTAAACTTGGAGATATTATCTTAATGAAAAAGCCTCATGCTTGTGGGGCAAACCGCTGGGAAGTTATCCGAATGGGTGCGGATATTAAAGTTAAGTGCTTAGGGTGTGGTCATATTGTTATGATTCCACGAGCTGAATTTAAGAAGAAATTCAAAAAAGTATTAACTCAAGCCGACCAGGTGAAAACGGAAAACGAGCAACATTATTTGACTAAAGATCAATTAATGCCACCTAATTTTATTAAAAGAAACGAGGAATAACTAATGGCTTTAACTGCCGGAATTGTAGGACTACCAAACGTTGGTAAGTCAACTTTATTTAACGCTATTACAAAGGCTGGTGCCGAAATGGCTAACTATCCTTTCGCAACAATCGACCCTAATGTAGGAATGGTTGAAGTACCAGACAAACGTCTATCAAGAATCGATTCTTTGATTCCTGCTAAAAAATTAATTCATACTACTTTTGAATTCACTGATATCGCTGGTATTGTTAAGGGTGCTAGTAAGGGTGAGGGACTTGGTAACAAGTTCTTGGAAAATATCAGACAAGTTGACGCTATCGTTCACGTTGTTCGTGCATTCGATGACGACGATATCACAAGTGTAACTGGTAAAGTTGATCCACTAGATGATATTGAAACAATTAATTTGGAATTGGGTATCGCTGATCTTGACAGTATCAACAAGCGTTACACAAGAGTTGAAAAAGCCGCTAAAAGTGCCAAAGATAAAGAAGCTCAAGCTGAATTTGCTGTTCTAGAAAAGATCAAGCCAGTTCTTGAAAAGGGTGGAGCTGTTAGATCAATTGACTTCGATGAAGAAGAACAAAAGATTGTTAAGGGACTATTCCTATTAACATCAAAACCTGTCTTGTATGTTGCTAATATTGCTGAAGATGATATGGCTGACCCCGAAGGTTCAAAGTATTACAAGTTAATTGAAGATTACGCTAAGAAGGAAAATGCTCAAGTTATTGGTGTTTCAGCTAAGACCGAAGAAGAAATTGCTGAACTAGATGATGACGAAAGAAAAGAATTCCTTGAAGCCGAAGGTGTTACAGAATCAGGACTTGATAAATTGATTAGAGCTAGTTACAAGCTATTAGGTCTTAGAACATTCTTTACTGCAGGTGGTAAGGAAACACGTGCTTGGACTTTCCATGAAGGAATGAAGGCACCACAAGTTGCCGGAATCATTCATTCTGATTTTGAACGTGGATTTATTCGTGCCGAAGTAATGGCCTTTAGTGACCTAGACGAACTAGGTAGTGAAAAAGCTGTTAAGGAAGCCGGAAAATTACGTGTTGAAGGTAAGGATTACGAAGTTCAAGATGGTGATATTATCGAATTTCGTTTCAATGTCTAATCCAGGGGGAGCAAAATGTCAGAGGATTTAAGAGAAAAGAATAAAAAGGCTGCTGAAAAGCAAAAAGTTGCATCAGCTAAAAATGAGAAAAAAGAAGAAGTCACAAGCCAAATTTACAGTGCAGATACTGATGATTTGAGTAAAAAGTTAAGCAACAAAAATGCAGAATACGTTTTTAAACTTAACAAACGCTTGCTTGACGATGGTTTCAAAGAAGAAGAGGCCAAAGAAGTTATCGATGGAATGTTACCTGAAATGATTGATAATCAGATTAAAGGAATTCCAGCTAATCAACTTTATGGACCAGTTACTCAAAAGGCTAAAGAGATTGCTCATCCAGTTAAAAAGCCAAAGAAAACACCATTCTGGGGACTATGGATCGATACAGCTTTGTTATTCTTTGCTTTGTTTGGATTGTTATACGGAGTCGTTGCATTGACATCGAAGAAGACAGATCCTAATAATCAAACAGGTATCTTAACATTGATCGTCTTGTCATTAATGTGGGGTGCATTGTTAACATGGTTCAACAACCAAATGAGAATGCCAAAATCAGAGAGACCTGGTTGGGGTAAAACAATTGGTTACTTAGCACTTGGTTTAGTACTAATGTTTGTCTTCTTAGGAGCAATGGCATTTGTACCAACAACAATTAATCCAACACTTAATGCAGTAGGTTACTTTGTAGCTGCAGTAGTAGCATATGGCATCCGTTTTGCTTTCCGTCGTTACATGGGAATCAAAGAAAAGACGTTCTTCTAAAGAGCGGAGCAAGGGCGTTCAGCCTCCGAGGATTTGCCTAAGTAGTGAAATTGCACGCGTACTTGACGTGTGATTCCACTACTGTAGCAAACCGGAAGAGGTTGCCCTTGCGGAGCTCGTTACCACTGTTCAGCAAAGAACAGTGGTTATTCTAAATAGAAGTTAAATAGGAATTCAAAATTAAAAAATCTCTCAATCATAATCGATTGAGAGATTTTTATTTAACTCGAAAAAACTGTACTAGACCATAAAGACCATAACCACCGGCAGCGGCCTGTAAAATGGTCATCATCATACCGACTTTTTTAATATCTAGATTTTTGTCGAAATGTAATTCGTATTGAACGAATGCAATCACAGCAATTGAAAAAATGATAATCAAAATAAATTTTAAACGCTTTTTTAAATACTCCATAAAAACTCACTTTCACGGTCTAATTAGTAATCTAGTTCTATCTTATTGTATAATACTAACTAGTTGTATACTTGTAAATATATGTACGCTTGAGAGGTCTATTAGATGAAAATCTTAGTGGTTGATGATGATAAAGAGATTGTAGAACTACTTAGTATTTATATTAAAAATGAAGGTTATGATCCTGTGACGGCTAATTCTGGTCAGGAAGCTTTGGACCAATTGGCGGCTCATAGCGATATAGCGTTGATGGTTTTAGACATTATGATGCCTGGAATCGATGGTATTGAAGTCGTCAAACGTGTTCGTAAGAACTCCCAGATTCCAATAATTATCGTTTCCGCCAAAACGACTGATATGGATAAGATTCAAGGTCTTATCACGGGTGCTGACGATTATGTAACGAAGCCTTTCAACCCATTAGAGATAATGGCACGAATTCGTTCTTTATTACGTCGTAGCTCTCAACAGACAGCTAAAAATGTACCAGATAAATTGGAAGTGGGACCAATTACTATTTATAAAGATTCACATGAGGTAGTAACTGATTCTAATCAAAAAGTGCAGTTGACAGCATTAGAATTTGGAGTGCTCTATTTATTAGCAAGTCATCCAAATCGTGTCTTTTCTGCGGATGAAATTTTTGAAAGAGTTTGGAAGCAAGAAAGCGTCGTTTCGGCAAAAACCGTTATGGTTCATGTCAGTCATTTGCGCGATAAACTAGAAGAAGCAACTAATGGTGAAAAAGTTATCGAAACCGTTTGGGGCGTTGGCTACAAAGTGGAGGTTTGATTTTGAATAAAAGAATCAAACTGAATGTGAAAGAAAAAGGTGTCCTCCTTTTAGAAGGAATAGGCACCTTTCTTTTATTTCAGGTTATCAATGTGATTTTAATAGGAGCTATCGGCAAGAACGGCGTTGTCGAAAATGTCAAAACTAATCTGTCTAATCTTATCAGTGATAAACTTTGGATTTTAGTTTTGACCCTTTTGGTACAACTGATTTTGACTGTTATGATGGTTTTAACTATGTATCACCATCTTGAATTACATCAGGTTCAACGGATTTTACAACAGAGTGCTACAACTAATTTACCGCAACCAATTGGGGTGAAAGTAAATCAGAACTTACAAGGAATCATTGATAATTATAATTTATTGATCTCAAACATGAATCGTCGTTCTAAGGAACAGGAACAATCTGAGAAGAGTAAAGATGAACTGATCAGTAATGTTAGTCACGATATCAGAACACCTTTGACCTCAGTTATCGGTTACTTAGGATTGATTGAGAGCAAGAATTATAACGATTTAGGACAAATATTGAAGTATACTCACATTGCCTATAAGAAGTCTTTAGAGATGCAGAATTTAGTCAATTCATTGTTTGAGTTCGCTAACGTACAGCATGCAACAAGTCGTCTTAATATGACTCAATTTGATATGGCACAGATGCTAGATCAATTGTCAGCTGATTTTGAATTAGAAGCTAACAAACGTGGAATGGAAATAATCGTCAATTCACATCCAGATAAGATCATAATGAAAGGCGATACCGAAAAATTAGGTCGGGTTTTCAATAATCTCATCATGAATGCCTTTAAATATGGTAAGGGAGCCACTCATATTTGGTTAACGGCTGAACAAAAGAAAAATGAAGTCGTTGTAACGGTGGCTAATAACGGTCCGGCTATTCCTGAGGAATCTTTGAGACATGTCTTTGACCGCTTCTATCGAGTTGAAGATTCACGGTCTAAGAAGACTGGTGGAACTGGTCTAGGACTAGCGATTGCCCAGAGTATGGTGAAATTGCACGGTGGAACAATAGCAGTTACATCTAACAAGGAAAAGACATCATTTATTAGTCATTTTCCAATTACTCAATAAAGATTGATTTGCGAGGTTTAATAATGAAAAAGTTTTTTAAAAAGTTAACATTGATAATGTCATTAATTATTTTGACATTACCCTTGTTTGCATCAACTGTTCAAGCTGATTCACAACCCAGTTTGGATTTAAATGCGACGGCTGGAATGGCTTTTGATGAAAATAGTGGTCAGGTTATTTACAGCAAGAACGCAAATCAAAAAGTTGCTATTGGTTCAATTACCAAAATAATTACACTTTATTTAGTAACTAAGGCTTTAAAAGAAGGCAAAATTACTGAACAAGATACGCTACAGCCTACCCAAGCACAGGCTGATATGACTAAGGATAATGAATTGACTAATGTTAAATTGGATGTTGGTCATTCTTATACTGTTAAGCAACTGTATCAAGCGGCTTGGATTGTTTCGTCTAATTCGGCGGCAATGATGTTAGCCGATAAAGTAGCTGGTAGCCAACAAGCCTTTGTCAAAATGATGAGAAAAACTCTGAAAAATTGGGGTATCAAGGATGCTGAAATCAATAATGTTTCAGGATTGAATAACTCGGACTTGGATTCCAGTATGTATCTTGGCAATGCCGATGGTGAAAATAAGTTATCAACTAATGATATTGGTGTAATCGTCAAGCATGTTTTGGACCAATATCCAGAAATTTTGAAAACAACTTCAATGGCAAAATTAGATTTTCCGGCTGACAATGAAACTAAGACTTATAATTCTTTAAATTTATTGTTAAAAGGACAACGTGATTATCAGGCGGGTTATGAGTTTGATGGATTGAAGACAGGTACAACCAAGCAGGCTGGCGAATCTTTTGTGGGAACATTACCTATGAATGGGACTCGTGTTGTTACAATTGTGATGAATGCTCAAGGTGAAAGTAATGATGCTGATAAAAGATTTCGTAGTACGCAGAAATTAGCACATTATGTGAAAGATAATTTTGAATACAAAGAAACTTTGAAAAAAGGCTCAGAAATTACTATTAACAAAAAAAAGTATGAAATTAATCAATCTAGTTATATTTGGGTACCAAAGAATTTTAATGTTGAAAATTTAAGTTATAATGAAAGTAGTAACGACTTAGGTTTTACTGCGAAACGCAATAAGCAAACGGTGAAATTAATTGCTGCTAATACTGCTAGTGGTTATCTTCCGTTTAAAAAGGCAGATGTTAAAAAAGTAATACACAAGAAGACTAGCCAGAAGTCTTGGTGGGATCAGATCGTTGAATTTTTTAATCATCTATGGAAACGTCTATTTTAGGAGCAGGTGAAAGAATGAGTTTGAAAGTAAGTAAAGCTATTGAGATTTTGAAAAATCATGACTTGCTAGTTTCTGATTCAGTAAGCGATGAAAATCTCGAAGTAACAAATATTAGTTACAATTCTAGAGAAGACCAAGCCAATGGAATTTTCTTCTGCAAGGGAAATCAATTCAAGGCAGAATATTTAGACCAAGCAATTAAAAATGGTGCCAAGATCTATGTTGCTGAAAAGGAATATAGTACAGATATTGATCATTTAATTGTGAAGGATGCATCGAAAGCTTTGGCATTGTTGAGTGCTGAATTTTACGGCAATCCTCAAAATGATTTGTTTATCGTTGCCTTTACAGGTACGAAAGGTAAGACAACAACTTCATATTTCACATACGATATTTTGAACAGTGCTTATCCTAAGAAAGTTGCATTGTTCTCAACTGTTGATCGTATCGTTGGACCAAAACCAAGTGATGAATTCAAATCAGATTTAACAACTCCCGAATCAATGGAATTGTTCCATGATATGAGAAGAGCTGTCGATAACGGCATGAAGTATTTGGTTATGGAAGTATCCTCACAAGCTTATAAGAAGAATCGTGTTTATGGATTGAAGTTTGATATTGGAGGTTTCTTGAATATCACTCCAGATCATATCGGACCTAATGAACATCCAACTTATGCTGATTATTTGAATTGTAAAAAGCAATTGATGATCAACTCTAAAGTAAATATCATTAATCGTCAAACTAACGACTATGACACAGTTTTAGCCGCAGCCAAAGAGACAAGTGCTGACAAAGATATTTATAGATTTGCTAAAGATGAAGTTGGTGACACTGACTTCAGTATTCGTAACAAAGAATCCAATTTAAATGATTCCGTCTTTACCTATACAGCTGAAAGTGATAAAGCTGAAGATCTACAAGACCATGGTGAATATACCTATGAATTAGGTCTTGTTGGTGATTTCAATGAGTTGAACGCTGGTGCTGCTATTACAGCGGCTAAAATTATGGGTATTGATAATGAGGTGATCGCTGATAGTTTAAAAAAAGCGTTCGTCCCGGGGAGAATGGAACACATTAATACCAAGAACCACGGGACAATCTTTGTAGATTACGCCCACAACTATGCTAGTATGAACGCTCTATTGAGTTTCATAAAGCGTGAATATCCTGAATCAAAAGTTAAAGTTGTAGTTGGTAGCCCTGGTGATAAAGGAGTTTCTAGACGTGCAGGCTTTGCTAGAGTCCTAACGGAACTAGCCGATTCAGCAATTTTGACAACAGATGATCCTGGATTTGAAGATCCAGCTAAAATTTGTAAGGAAATCGATGATCAAATTGACCACGAAAAAGTTGAAGTTAAGACAGTAATTGATCGTCAAGAAGCTATTCGTGAAATGATTGACTCAAGTAATGATGGGGATATCATTGTTCTTGCCGGAAAAGGTAATGATCCATATCAAAAGACTAAGGGTGTCGATGTACCTTATCCAAGTGATCCAGTTGTAGCTAAGAAAATTTTGAAGGATATCGAAGGTTAGAAACATGAAGAAATTCTTTACAGTAATTGGTGGCATGGGTAGCCTTGCTACTGAAAGCTATATACATTTATTAAATGAGAGGACACCTAGTAAGAAAGATCAAGATTACTTAGACTATATTTTGGTCAATCACTCAACTGTGCCTGATAGAACTGCACATATTTTGGATCACAGTAAACCTAGCTTTTTACCTCCATTGACAGAAGATATTAAACAACAGAGTTTATTGAAACCTGAATTTATGGTAATTATTTGTAATACAGCTCATTATTACTATAAAGAATTGCAGGCAGCAACTGATATTCCGCTAATCCACATGCCACATATGGCTATCAGTGTAATGAAGAATAAGTATCCCAAAGCTAAGCGAATCGGTTTGATTGCTACAAAGGGAACAATTGCTGATCACGTCTATGAAGACGAAATTAAGAATGCTGGCTTTGAATTAAGCCTTGGTGATCAAGCAGTACAAGATGAAGTTGAAAGTTTAATTTATGATGATATTAAAATTAAAGGTAAGATGAATGCTCCCAAGTATCACAAGATCTTACAAACAATGCATGATAAATTTGATTGTGATGTAATCGTTTTGGGATGTACTGAGTTATCATATGCCCAAGAAAAAGCTCCAGATCATCCTTATCAAGTAATTGATGGACAAGGAATTATCGTTGATAAATCAATCGAACTTGGTCAAAAGATTCGTAATGGCGAAAAAATTGATTATACGAAGATTTATGGATAGAGATCGGAATAAGCCCGCTTAGATTCTTTTTTGAGTTAGGTTGATAGTGTAAAACTGCCGTCCTCCAGAACAAGAAAATTTGGCTGGAACGCCATGGATCTTCAAGTTCGACCTTTATCTAAGCAATAAATTGCTAAGATAAATTTCTTGTTGTTCCGGACTAAATCTTACTTCATTAAGTAATCATTATAAAATCTGAATAATAAATAAGAACGGCCTCTATTAAGGGATTCAAGTAAAAGATATATCTTGAATGATTAATGGAGGCTGTTCTTTTGATCAAAAACAGATTATTGTGACTATTTTTCTGTCTAATTCTTACGGTTCGGTAATGTTTCTCATGGAACATTGCAATAAAATACGTCATTCCTATATAATAACAAGTACAAGGAGGTACTTGTATACTATGTTTAAGAGATTATCGCTTTTTACAGTGATTTTGTCAGGGGTTCTATTAGCAGGTTGCAGTAGTCAACAAGCTACAAGCACAAAGTCAAACACTGGATCTGAACAAACAGAAAAGAGTACTAAGAAGTCGACTCCAGAGAAATCTGAGAAGTCTGACCAATCAAGTTCTACTTCGTCTTCATCAAATGATGATAACCAAGCAACTAATGATGATAATACCAACAGTGGCAGTAATAGCAATAGTGACAGCAACGGTAATAATAATACTGGCACGACAAATAAGAACAATGATTCTACACAAACAAATCAAAGCTCAACAAAATCTGATAATAATAGCAACAATACTGACACAAATAATAACCAATCATCACAAAATCAGAATACAGCACAATCATCACAAACAGGGGTTAATATTACGACAGCAGATCAAGCCACTTCTTTCTTAGCTGATAAGTTAAGTACAACGTATGATAAAGCTAATACTCAATATGTTGCGAACGGTAAGGTTACTTGGAATAATGTTAATGGTTATCAAATAAATATTTATAGCAAGAATTCAGATTCTCCAGTTGGCAGTTACTTAGTACCAGCTAACGGTCAATATTTCCAAATTTGGTAATTTGAAAGCACTTGCCTTTATAATAAGAATTAGTTATATTTTTCAGAGGTCGGGTCAAAACTATGTTTTGTTCAGGCCTCTGTTTTAGTTTGGCAATTATTTGAATAGAGGGAAAGAATGCGAAAAAGAAATTTTATTTTATTAGCTTTGTTTTCGCTATTGATAGTATTAGGGGGCTGTAGTCGTCGTGATACGTCACAAAAAATCATAACGACCACAGTTAATACTTATAAGGAACCGATACAGAGTGTTGTCGGTGATAAATATCAGGTTGAATCAATTATTAAATCAGTCAATGTTGATCCACACAGTTTTTCAGCTTCCAGCAATAATGCTAAACAAGTTGCTGATTCAAGATTGATTGTCGCTAACGGTTTGGGGTACGATGATTGGGTTGAAAAAATTGTGGCCGCTAATAGTCAAGAAGATAATATGATCGATTTTTCCCGAGACGTCTTGAAGAAACAAAATGGTGATAATGAGCATGTTTGGTTTGGAGTTAAGAATGTCCAAGAACTCAGCCGGATGGTTTACAAGCATATGGCCAAAGTTGATCCGAAAAATCGTGCGTATTATCAAGCTAATTTTAAGGAATATTATTTAAAATTGAATCGTTTAATCCAAAGAGAAAAAGCATTAAAAAAGTATACGGCTGGTAAAAAGGCTTATGTAACTGAACCGCTACCTTACTATCTCTTGAAAGATCTGGACGTGACAATTGCTAATCAACATTTTGCTAAAGCCATCGAAGAAGACACTGATCCATCTATTAAAGATGTGAAAAATATGGAAACCGGCTTGAAGAATCATAAAGTTAGTTTCTTAGTCGTTAATAAGCAGGTAACTAGTGGCATTATTACTAAGATGACCACTTTAGCAAAGAAGCATCATGTACCAATTATTTATTTCACGGAAACATTACCAAGTGATTTGGGATATTATAGTTGGATGGATCAAAATATTAGTCAGATTGAAAGGATAGTGAAGGAATAATCGTTATTAAGGCAGTCAATTTAACCAAACGTTTTGGTAAACAATTGGTTTTTCAAAATTTAAATTTTCAAATCAATGATGGCGACTTTATCAGTTTGATCGGACCGAATGGTTCTGGTAAAACGACATTGGTCAAAATGATCATGGGTTTGGAAAAGAAGTCTAGTGGTGACCTAATCGTTGATCACAAGCAAACTATCGGTTATGTACCACAATTTAGAAATATTGATATCGATTATCCTTTGAATATCGAACAATTCGTCCGTTTGAATCTCAAATTCACTTTGAGTCCCAAAAAACGTCAATCAGATAATCAGTTGATCAAAAGAATTCTTGAAAAAACGGGACTGACAGCTTTAAAAGATCGACCTTTGGGATTAGCTTCAGGTGGAGAAAAGCAAAAAGCCTATTTGGCTCAAGCACTCTTGAATGATCCTAAAGTATTGATCTTAGATGAGTCGACGGCCAGTTTGGATGTTGAAGTTAAGATGCAATTGATGGATTTAGTGGCTGAATTAAATCAAAATGAAAAACTAACTGTCATTTTCATTACACATGATTATGAATTAACTAAGAAATATACTCATCGGGCGCTCTTTTTTAGAGATCATGAATTACAAGAAGTCGATGTTAAAGATGTTTCAGAAGATATGTTTGAGATGGGAGGGTAAGCATGTTTGAATATGAATTTATGAGAGAAGCATTTATTGCTAGTACTTTCATCGCCATCACCGCTGGATTAGTTGGTGTTTTCGTTGTTTCTAGAAATATGTCTTTTCTTTCTCACACATTATCTGAAATTGGTTTTGCCGGAGCTTCTTTTGGAATTCTAGTTGGAATATCGCCCTTAGCTGGAATGATTATTTTTACATTGATCAGTTCAGTGGCAGTCGGTAGTTTGAGTAGTGAATCATCTAGACGAGAAGCGTCAATCAGTGCAATATCGTCGTTATTCATTGGTTTAGGAATTCTGTTCTTATCGCTGTCCTCAGAATCGAGTAGTTACGCTACTAACATCTTGTTTGGTAGTATTGTTGGCATCAGTTCTAAAGAGGTTAATCAATTAATGATTCTGGCGTTATTCGTCATTTTCGTCTTCATTATTTTCTATAAACCACTATCATTTGATTCATTCGATCATATTGGCGCCCGTGCTGCCGGTTTGAAAACAAGATTACTATCAGTTGCTTTCTTAGTAACTTTGGCTCTGAGCGTCAGTATTGGAGCTCAAATCGTTGGTTCATTACTAGTCTTTGTATTATTGACCTTGCCAGGAGCGACAGCCAAGTATTTAGTACATTCGGTGCCGAAATTGATTATGGTTTCAGTCGGATTGTCGTTAGCGGGAGTTTGGTTAGGTTTATACTTAGCATTTGTAACCAATTGGCCAGTAACTTTCTTTATTTCAGCTTTTGAAGTAATTGCTTACTTCTTAGGATTAAGCTATAAAAATTGGAAATTAAACCATTAAGGATCTGAATAAATGTTAAAAGAATTATGGAATAAATATAAAGATATGATTCCTTATGCTTTCTTTGGAGTCTTGACAACTTTAGTTAATATTATTACTTTCGATGTTTTATGGCACTTTTTAGGATGGAATTATCAGTTCGCAAATGTATTAGCATACTGGCTTTCCGTATTGTTTGCTTATGTAACAAATAAACTTTGGGTTTTTAATTCCCATACGGCAACTTGGAAAGACTTTTTTAAGGAAATGGTCTCATTTTTCCTTTTCAGAGCAGCTTCATGGGTAATTGATCAAAGTATTATGACTATAGGTGTTTCCTTATTGCACGGTAATGCTCTAATCGTCAAAATTCTAGATAATGTAGTTGTAATCATTTTAAATTACGTATTTAGCAAATTTATTATTTTCAGAAAAAGAAATGGATAACAAAAGGGATTGAAAACTAATCAGTTTTCAATCCCTTTTTATTTTTTATAAAAATTATTCTTGTAATTCGCGGATAGCTAAGGCGAAATCACCTAATGTAGCTGAACCGTTGTTTTTGATTACAGGCATTGTAATGTATTTCTTCAAATCTGGGACTTCAACGTAATCGTTTAGTAAGTCTTTGAATTGAGCACGAACTTTATCTAGGAATGGTTCACTAACAACACCACCACCGAAGACAATCTTGTCAGGTCTAAGAATAAGTGTAGCTTGAAGAGCTGCTTGAGCAACATAATAAGCCATAATATCCCAAACGTGATTTGTCAAAGGAACATCTTGTCCTTTGATACCTAAACGAGCTTCAAATGTAGGACCAGCAACTAATCCTTCTAGACAGTCACCGTGGAATGGACAAACACCCTTGAAATCTAGATCGTCAGGATGACGTTTTACAAGTGTGTGACCCATTTCAGGATGTCCGATACCACCAACAAATTTACCCTTATCAATGGCACCGGCACCGACACCAGTACCAACAGTGTAGTAAACTAATGAATCAATTTTTTCATTAGATAGAGTAGACATGACATACTCACCATAAGCTGAACCGTTAACGTCAGTTGTCCAGAACATTGGGATGTCAAAGGCTTCTTTCATTTTGCCAACAAAGTCAGTGTCTTTCCAGCCTGGCTTAGGTGTAGATGTGATATAACCATATTTTGGTGAGTTCTTACGTTGCTCTATAGGACCAAATGATGCAATTCCTAAAGCTTCGATATCAAATTGTTTAAAATAATCAATTGTTTTTTGTAATGTTTCTTCTGGTGTAGTTGTTGGGAAATGAACACTATCCTTGATACGGTAGTCTTCGTCACCAACAGCACAAACAAATTTTGTTCCACCTGCTTCAATACTTCCTACTAACACAATAATCTCTCCTCAACCTTAGTAATCGTTTTCAATACTAATAAGATACTATTATTTTTTTTCAACGTCAAATTTGATTAATGAAAGAATGAAAAAATATTTTTAAATAATTTGAAAATTATGAATATAAAATGACCAAAAAATACGTTTAGTATTAATTATAGATTTAAGTAATCAATGCCATTCTTCTTGAGAAACGCCAATGCTTTTTCTCCTATTAAGCGGTTGCCTATGAATTTAGCAAATGAATAGGCTTGAATCGTATATTGAATAGCCTCAGAATGTTTACCTTGTTGTTCTGCCATTTCTGAAAGTAGGTAGTAGAATGATTCAACAAAATACGAGCTGCCATTTCTTTGAGCCAAATTTAAACCAGAAGTAGTAATATCTATACATTTTTCAAGTTTGTCATTATTGGCATAGTACATTCCCAAATTATCGTAAATTAATAGAGACCAAAAGAGATTGTTATTAGTATTGTAGTTTTTAAATAATGATGCAGTTTGTTCGAAATAAAAATTAGCCTTCGTAATATCTTTTTTTTGGCTATAGGCCACACCTAATTCGCAGGTTGCAAGAATGGTAAATATGTCAGAGATGTCATCGTGAAGTAGCAATAACTGATTGAAACCAAATATTGCATCATCAGAGTTATTAGTGAGCCACATTTCAGCGTCTGTTTTTAAAAATTGATAATGAGCATGCTGGTCTTTATCGTCAGTCTGTTGAAAATCTTTTAATGAATCGATAACCTCTTGATATTTATAATTCATGCTAAAATGGTCTGCCTGCATTAAAATCTGATCATTTTCAGTAGCAATGTCGTTAATAACAACATCACTTAATTTTAAATCTAGCCGATTTAATAATTTTACTAAGATTGTACTTCCTGGAGAAGTAGAATTTCTTTCTAGGGAACTGATGGTTCCCTGTGTAGTAATATCTTTGGCTAAATCAGATTGAGATAAACCTATTTTTTTTCTAGTTTGTTTTATTTTATTTCCGTCTATCATTAAAATACCTCTAATAAAATATTTTTTTTTAAATAATATGGTGTATATATATACACTAAAGTATGGAGGGTACTATATTGAAAAAAATCTTTGTATATTTAATAACAGCTTCTATTATGCTCACTACTACTATTGGCTTAGAAGATGGAAATTTAATTAAAAGTCAGTTGAGCGTGAATCAAACTACTATTATAAATAATTCATTAAGTGCAGAATTATCTAACGATATTCCATATCATTAAGGAAGATATTATTTTTGTTTTTAAAATTAATATTATTAATAGAGAGAACAATGTTCCCTCTATTTTTCTATAGTAGGACATTATTATACTACGAAAAAGATTGAAAACCCATTATGGTTAGATTCGTATTATAAATAAATTATTTTATAGGCAATGGTGTTTTTAATATTTAATTAATTAAAAATAAATTGTAAAACATTATTTTTTAATTGAGATATATGTTTTTTTGGAGTATAACATAATTAATCAATTATTGAAGGAAATGAAAGATATGAGTGAATTGGTTAAAGAAAGAATTAAGGCTTCGAGTGATTCTAAACTTGTTGAAAGGGAAATTACTAAACAAATCTGGGAAGATTATAAAGCAGAATATAAGACAAGAATGGATGATAGATACAATAAGAAAGACAATTAAGTATTTAGTATGAAATTAACACCGAAACTTTACAAGTTTCAGTGTTTTTTGAAAATAGGGGGGGTGAATTCTTGGAACTAGTGGAATCGAATACAATGAAGCAACTGGTTAAAGCTGGAATTACGACAGTAGTTAATGATTTAGGAGCATCGATATTTAATTACGCGCTTTCTTTGAAATTATTACAAGTTACCGGATCAGCCATGGGATATGGGACAAGCTTGATCATTGGACCAGTAGTAGGTTTATTTGTTGCTCCTTGGGTAGGAAATACTGTGGATAGTTATCAGAGAAAGCATGTTGCTTTGATTGCTGAGGGTGTATTAATTTTGACTTTAATCATGTATTTTTTTGTTTTTGAATTATTCCATACTAATATTCTTATTTCAGCAATTATTGTTGTGTGTTTGAATAATATTACAGCTCGTTTTTTTACTATCTCATATTTGTCATCAACTCCACAGATTGTAACAAGTGAGCATATTCAGAAGCTTAATTCTATTGAATCTACGGCAGCCACGGTATCAAGTATTTTAGCGCCAGCAATAGCGGGTTTTCTATTTGGGATTATGGATTTTAAATGGATGATTGTCTTACAAATTATTACAGAAACGCTGACATTGATTTTAACAATAGCAACTCATTTTGATAGCAATCCTATAGATAAAACTAAAAAGAAAATTCAAAATTTAAATATTTTTAAATCACTAAATAAATATCCAATGGTACTTTTCTTTTTAATAGTAACTATGTGTCTCAATATTACTAGTACAGCTCTTGTTATAGGTATGCCTTATGTTGTCATACATATATTGAAATACTCAACGACAATTAGTGGAAATATTGAAGGAGTTTATTCTGTTGGGGCTCTTATTGGTGGAATTATTATTACAATGATCAATTTAAAGAGTACTTTTGGATTCATAAGAAGTATGTATTGGGCAACTAGTACACAATTACTTATTTTGGGATTAATGCTTTTTACTTTACCACGTTATGTTTTATTTATTTTTACATTCTTCGAATTTGTTATTGGCGTACTGGATGCCATGTCTCAACCACCAATGTTCACGTATATACAAAAGACGGTTCCAGAAAGGGATCTTGGGAAAGTTAATACTTCGATGTATACCGCCGCACAAATACTTACACCAATCGCAGTATTTATATTTAGTGTTGTATTTTCAAAAATTAATTATCAAATGATTTTCTTTATTAATGGAGTAGTTAGTTTACTTTTGACATTCCTTTTATTGGAAATTGTTGGTAAGGGGATAAATAAAAATGAATAAACCTTTTTTAATGAATTTTAATTCAACATATGAAAATCTTACTACTACAATAGAAGATATAGATTATAGGAGCCATTTGGTGGATATATTAGGATTTGATAGACTAAAAAGAAATGGAAAGCTTGATAGTATCCATAGAGGGGTAATGTCTACCGATGAAATTTCCCAAATTATAGGAACTATTTGAATGGAAAGAAATATTAATAACATTTATAAAAAAGACATTAATTCGGTTTTAAACGAATTGATGTCTTTTTTATACTAATAAATCGTATGTGATGAGTCTTCTTTGAAATTATTGAAAGCTTTGATAGTCGTATCTCTGTCATGTTGTTCAAGATTCAAAACTTTTTTATCCTTCAAACCATCGGATAAGAATTTGTAAATGAAATCGTCTCTGAAACCAATGTTCTTAGCATCTTCAGCGGTGTTTCCGTAGTAACAAGTTTTGATGTTAGACCAAATAATAGCACCTAAACACATTGGGCAAGGATAAGCATTTGTATATAATTCACAACCGGATAAATCGTGTGTTCCTAATTTTTCACAAGCTTTTCTGATGGTGGTGATTTCACCATGTGCTGAAGGATCGTGATTTGCTAAAACGTGATTGCGACCTTGTGCAATAATTTCTCCATCTTTAACAATAACAGTACCAAAGGGTCCACCAATCTGTGTTCCCACATTCTTTTGAGCCTCTTGAGCGGCTAAATCCATAAATTTTTTGTCATATGCCATAAGTAGTATCTCCTGGTTAACAATATTTTGATACTAGATTAGTATACTTCTATTTATAATTCCATAGAAATAATGATACATAATGGCATATCTTAAATTATCAAAAATGTAAAAATATTTTTGCTTGTCTTGAATAATATTTTTAAGCGTTTCCATTTATAATGAATCATAATTATTATTCTTAATTTAGATAGGTGGAGGATATGAAAACCAATAGAATACAGCAAATGATATTATGTTTACTCTTATTTCTAGTGGCTATATTTGGCGTGTCTTCAATTCGAAATGTGCAGGCTGCAGAAATAGATGACGGGATAGATAACTGGTATGCGCCGTCTAGTCAAACAACCCAAGTTGGTTTGTTACCGATGGGTGATAATTTGGATTTAGGTTATACTTTTGGATTGGCTCAAGGATATAATTCTAATTCCAGTGAGTTACCTTATTTTTTAGATGGTGGCGATGATTCAATTATTAAAGATTCAATTGCAAGTGGTAATTCAGTTCAATATTCTAAGATGGATGTCTTTTTGAAAAAAGGTGATAAATACGTTAACGCTCTTTTTCAAAATCGTGCCGGAAGTAGTATTGAAACCAATCGCAGTCTAGCCTCATCGTTGTCACCAGATTTTATGATTGTACCGTCTGATTCAACGACGACTAAAGTTACAGCAATGGAATATTCAGTTTTGCCATCACAATTTTCAGGGACAGATCCAACTAATCGGATGTCGAATAAAAAGTACTATATTGGAACCGATCAGAATGGAAATGCTGCTTATAAAATTGTTGGTGATTTGAAACGTAATAGTAAGACCTATGGAGTGTTTGATTTAAAAGTCGAATTATTGATGCGTGCTGATCCTAATAATGGTGCTGTTGTTCAAAGGGAGATGTATGTTTATAACCCAAGTTCAACGACACAGAAATTCACAACCATGTTTGCTGAGGATACGGCCTTAGGATTAATGGGAAAAACCGATCAGTCATATATTTATGATATGGGTGAAAGTCGAGGGCTGATTATTACATCCAGAGCTGATTCCTCAGATAGATATACCCTTTTAATTACTAATAAAGTTAAGGATGGATTTGATCAGTATACTGGGGTTGCGAGAGACTTACTAACTAATCCGACTAATTGGTTGGATGGTTTCAAGAATAGCAAGAATCAAATCAGTATTGATGGTTCAGGAGCTGAAAAAGACAATAATGCTTATGGAACTTCACTTTTCAAGACTAGTGATGGTTCGCCGAGAGTCGTTGATACGGCATACGCATTGAAATGGAATCCTACTACTTTGGAACCGGGACAGACAGCTCACTTTGTTTCAACTATGGGAGCAATGCCGCAATCTTCTGCTTCACCGGCTGTATCAAAAACCTATACTAATAAAACTAACTCCACAGGTAAAAATGAGGTTGGAGATCGTTTGAAATTTACGATGAAAGTAACTAATAATGGGTACGGATCAGAGTGGTCTTATGATAAATTGATCGATGAAATTCCTGAAGGATTGCAAATAGATACTTCAACAATAAAAAAATCTAATGATGGAACTAATTTTACTGCAGTTCCTGCCAGTAGTTACAATGATACGAATCGAATTTTAACTGTTATGCCAGGGTATTCTCTAGAGGATAACGATTCCGCAACGATAACTTTTGAAGCTGTCGTCGAAAGTGGTGCTGGTACGACAATTGAAAATACAGCTCAATTCTTTGGAACCGATCAAAAAGTATCTGGGGCAAGCCAGAAAAAATGTTTAGCCTCGGTTGATGTGCCGATCGAAAAATTGGCTTTCAATTATAATTTTACGCGCCAAGTTAAAAATGAAACTAATAAGGAAACAGATTACGCTAATCAAACTACGGCTAAAGTAGGAGATGTAATCAGTTATAAAACAAAATTTGAAGTTGCGAGTGATAGTACGCATCCACTAACCAGTGCCACCAATATGATCAGTAATTTACCAAATAGCTTGGGTACACCTTATGATATTACTGTTACAGGAGCCGATGGAAACAGTTATCCGCAAGGTGGTACTAATACAGGAGTTGTTAGAGAAGTAAAAGCCGGTGAGTCGGTTATTGTTGAGAACAAGGCCAAAGTTACTTCAGCGGCAGTTGGTAAAATAACGACTAACGCTACTTTGAAAGGTGGAGTTGTAGCGAATAAGGATTTGGATGATCTAATTTCTAATAACGCCGAAGTTTCGATTGAAAATGTTGATGGCATTACGTCGGTCCCACAAATGATTGATTTTGGAACACATAACTTTTCAGGTTCGAGTTTAGAGGCTAATAACGTCAAAACTGATGGTGAGTTGATTATTAATCATCCGACAGACAATCCGTTCATGATTTCCGTATCTTACGATAATACTGATCCTAATTCACAGATGAAGAATAGTGATGTAGATACTTTAAGTAACAATTTGGGAAACATTTTATTCTTCCGTCAACGCCAAACAAGTGTCACTGATTCCGGAACATGGCAACCAATTTTGGCAAACGGAACAAGGATCCAGTCAGAGAGCTTCTCAGGCGGACAAGATAATTTAGATTTATCAGAATATATCGGAGCCGGTTCTTGGAAAATAAAGATGGATAGTAATACTAAGTCAGGTAACTATAACGGTACTATAACGTGGCAAATGATCGATTCGGCTTAGAGAAACAAAAAAAGGAAAACCATTAATGGTTTTCCTTTTTGTTTTAATTAATAAATCTTAGTATCACGAATATCTTTAAGAATGTTGAGTGAACCATCTTTGTAACTGAGGAAACCATAAACTAAAATACCGAGAACTCCACAGATAGCAATCACGATGATTGCTCCAACTTTAGTGGCGTCAGAAATCACTTGAACAATTAATAAGTTGGCAACCACAACGACAACTAACATAATTACGCCATCAATGAGAATGCGAATTAACTTCTTGCCTAATTCTTTATCAACAATTGCAAATTGCTTATTGATCAATCTAAAGGCAAAATGGCTCATAATTACGAATGCAATAGTTGTTGCAACAACCGGACCATAAACACCTAGAGCCAAAGTTAGAGGTAACTGAAGCACTATTTTTAGTAGATAGGCAATTGCTAGATAGATCATTGATTTCTTCATGTGATGAGTAACCTGAAGAATATTTTCCAAAATCATGAATAGACAATAGAAGAAAGCTTCAAAACAGGAGACTATTAAAACTTTTGAACCGAGGATACTTTGATCGTAGAAGACAAAAGCAGTCCAGAGTTGGCGACTGATAGCCATCACTCCGAAAGTAGCTGGAAGGATGATAAAGACCGTGAATTGAACAATTTTACGCATGAAATTTTGAATGTATTCGTTGGAAACTTTCTTGCTGACCATAGCTGATAGAGCTGGAATAACGGAAGCAGATACGGAGATAGCTAAGGAAACAAGAACCATAATAATCTTATTAGCTTGGAATCCAAACATTGCATAGAGGTTATCAATTGTTTTTTCACTAGCATGAAGAATCAATTGATAAATCCATGTGAAAGTTGTTTGGTCAAATAATTGTAAAACGGTCATGATGGTATCAACTAACAAGAACGGAATGGCTGAACGCAACATTGAACCAAAGTTGATATCAATTGTTTCGTCTGTAGGTAAGTCATCCTTTGTTTTGATGTCGTCAATTGTTACTGAACGTCTGACTTTGACACGAATCCAAAGTAAGAAGACATAGGCTAATGTGGCACCGATAAATGAAGCAAGAGTCGATTGGTTAACAGCAGAGATATAATTACCCTTTTGCAAAATCATAATTGTATATGTGGCATAAAGCATGTAAGCAACACGGGCAATTTGTTCGATAACTTGTGAAAAGGCTGAATAAGAAATGAAGGCGTAACCTTGAATGTAACCTCTTAAAATACCTAAAGCTGGAATAATCAACATTGCGACACTCAAATATTTAATGGGCGTTACAACACGCATATCGCCGGCTGCCAAAACAATGGCAACATATTTAGCGCCGAAGAACATGATTGCAGCACAGCCAATACCGACTAAAGTCATGTAGAAACTGTACTTCTTGAAGAGTTTTTCACTTTGATCAAAACGTCCTAAGGCATTATGAGCAGCAACTTCCTTAGAAATAGCTGAAGGAATACCTGCTGTGGCGATAATCAAAAAGAGATTGTAAATGTTATAGACTTTTCCATACATGGCATTGGCAGCATTAACGGCCAACGGACCAATCCAAATATTCCAGGGAATGATGTAAACAACCGCTAGAATACGAGAAATAATTCCACTAATGGAAATCCACAGCGAACTTTTTAGTAATGAATCTTTTTTCATTTTTTTATCCATTCTTTATAAAATTACTTATATTATAGAAGCATTTGATTAACGGTAAAAGAAGAGTACGAAAACCAAAGCTATCAGAGCAGGTAGTCCTTGTAGAAAGATAATCTTTCTAGTAGCAGTCATAGCACCATAAATTGCTACAATGATGACGTAAAGCATCAATAAAATCATGATAATTTTCAAAGTTGTACCAGTGAAGAAAAGAATCATTGCAAGAATTAAGAGACCTAAAGCACCGTTATAAATTCCTTGATTTGCTAAGGCAACTTTGGCATGGTCGTTTTTAACGAAGTCCAAGGGCATATCAAAAGCCTTGGCTTGTTGTTCTGGTTTAGCAAACATCTCTAAAGCCGCAATACCAATATGTTCTAAGGCAACTAGTGCAACTAAAAATAAAGTTAAGATTTGCATTTTAATCTTCTTTCTATATTAAAAAGTATAAGTATTATATTAGCCTGTTTTAAAAAATCATACAATGGAAACAAAAAAGAAGAACCAAAAGCTTATGATTCTTCTTTAATATTTATCATAGCAAATTTTTCAGTAAATTTACCTTTTTGATTGATTTTAGCATGTCTAAGGCTATCCATTTCTTCATAAGTGATTGAAGCGTCATCGAGAATAGCACGAATAACTTCTTCCAAGTCCCCTAATTCTTCGACCAAGTTAGCGCGCGTACTAGCAGCCTTTACTTCAGTAGCTTCTTCAACTACTTTCTCACGTAAAGAGAGACGATAATCGTCATTTGAAAGTACTTCAAATTTAGAATCGTCGTTGATAATATTAGGTATTTTGTCCCGAACCAATTTTCTCATATTATAAGTTCCCCCTAAAACGTTGTGTAAAAGAATCTTACCACACAAGAAGGATAGAAGCCGAGAATTTGATAACAATAATATCATCATGATATTATTTAATTAAAATAAATATAAAAGTGTTGATTGTTATGAATATTTCAAATGTAGAGATGACGGAAATATGTGGTGGCTTGCTGTTACTAGTAATGATATTTATAATTATTTTGCTAGTGTTAAATGACTTAATTCGTAAAAGAATGGAGTTTGCTTGTAAACATGCCTTGGCCAATCGTCAAAAAATTGATGATATTGCCTTGGATGAGAAGACTTCATCCTATTTGAAGAGAAATAATGATCACGAATTACATCGACTCAATGAATATGTTTCCAAGCAAAACGACGTTATACGGTATAAATTATATTTGAAGAAACGTCGATTTGATTTTTATTTAGAAAAACAAAATTTATGGAATTATAAAGTTATAGCAATAAAAATGTATGAATGAGGCTGTCGTTATGACGATGGTCTTTTTTTATTGATTGACTATCGTAGAAAAATCGGATAACATGTTTATAAATTTTACCTATATTTAGGCAAAACAAATAATTAGGAGGAAGATCATGTCGGCATGGGATACAAAATTTGATAAAAAAGGATTCACTTTTGATGACGTCTTATTAATACCAGCAGAGAGTCATGTTTTACCAAATGAAGTAGATTTATCAGTTCAACTAGCTAAGAATATCAAGCTAAATACACCAATTTTAAGTGCAAGTATGGATACAGTTACCGAGGCACCGATGGCCATTGCAATGGCTCGTCAGGGTGGCTTGGGTGTCATTCACAAGAATATGAGTATTGAGCAACAAGCTGATGAAGTATCAAAAGTTAAGCGTTCCGAAAATGGTGTCATCATTGACCCTATTTACTTAACAGCAGATGACAAAGTTAGTGAAGCAGAAAAATTGATGAGTACATACCGCATAAGTGGTGTTCCCATTGTAACTAATACAACTGATTTGAAATTGGTTGGTATTATTACTAACAGAGATTTACGTTTCATTACTGATTTTTCAGTTAAAATCGGTACTGTAATGACGAGTGAAGAATTAATTACTGCACCAGTTGGAACATCTTTAAAAGAAGCAGAACAGATCCTCCAAGAACACAAGATTGAAAAATTACCTTTGATTGATAAAAACGGTCGTTTGGGTGGCCTTGTAACAATCAAAGATATCGAAAAAGTAAAAGAATTTCCTAATGCCGCTAAAGATCAATATGGACGTTTGTTAGTAGCCGCCGCTGTTGGTGTTACTAGTGATACTTTCGAACGTGCCGAAGCCTTACTTGATGCCGGAGCTGATGCCATTATTATTGATACAGCTCATGGTCACTCAGCCGGAGTTTTAAGAAAGATTTCTGAAATTAGAAATAAGTTCCCAGAAGCAACTCTAATCGCTGGTAATGTCGCTACAGCTGAAGGTACAAGAGCACTTTACGATGCTGGAGTAGATGTTGTTAAAGTTGGTATTGGACCTGGTTCAATTTGTACAACTAGAATCGTTGCTGGTGTCGGTGTTCCTCAATTAACAGCTGTTTATGATGCTGCAAGTGTTGCCCACGAATATGGCAAGACAATTATCGCTGACGGTGGTATCAAGTATTCAGGTGACATTGTAAAGGCTCTAGCAGGTGGTGGTAACGCCGTTATGCTTGGCTCAATGTTAGCTGGTACTGATGAAGCACCTGGTGAATTTGAAATTTATCAAGGTCGTCGTTTCAAGACTTACCGTGGAATGGGTAGCTTAGCTGCTATGTCCCATGGTTCGTCCGATCGTTACTTCCAAAGCGGTGTTAATGAGGCTAATAAATTAGTTCCCGAAGGTATTGAAGGTCGTGTTGCAGCTAAAGGTGCTGTTGGCGATGTAATTTATCAATTACTTGGTGGTTTACGTTCAGGTATGGGTTATGTTGGTGCTCATAATTTGAAAGAACTACAAGACGCTCAATTTGTCCAAATCTCAAATGCTGGTTTAAGAGAATCACATCCACATGATGTAACAATTACTAAAGAAGCACCTAATTATTCAGTTAAATAACAATTAACAGCACCTATTTAGAATGAACGTATGCATTTGCGTTTCTAAGTGGTGCTGTTTTAATTTTCTGAATTAAACAATTATTATCCAGTGTCCAAAAAAGTCAAACGAATGATTTACAATAATTAGAGGACAGACTTTTAGGATATGTTTTGTATCAGGGGGGAATATGAATAATCAAGAACAACAACCAAATACGAAACGAGTTAGATCACAAAATGTGAAATTTGGAAGATATTCGTATTTTGATGGGGGACTTTTTGAACTGATCTTGCTGAGTTTAGGTGGATTTATTATGACTGTTTTTACAATTGGTATTCTTTATCCTTGGGCGCTTTGTTTAGTTTACGGATGGAAAATTAATCATACTGTAATTGAGGGTCATCGAATGCACTTTAATGGAACTGGGTTAGAGTTATTTGGTAATTGGATCAAGTGGTTTTTATTGTCTATCATCACGATTGGAATTTACTCATTTTGGGTTAATATCAAATTGGAAGATTGGAAAGCTAAACATACAACTTTTGTAAGTTGATTTATCGTTATAACGATAAAAAGACCGGTATGACAACTATTAAAAATAGCTGTTATACTGGTCTTTTTTAGTATTTATTATTCTGTATTTAATCGTATAAGTGAATTCTTTAAGATAGTAGTAGATCAGCTAAGATTGCTGGTTCAATTTTACCTAGGTTGGCTGCTAAATCAACTTTTTCAAGAGCAGTGATTAAGCCTTTCTTAGTGAATTCGGCTCCTAAGAGAGCTTTTTCAATTAAAGTAATATCGCCGCCGGTAATGAAATCACCATAAATTTTGATATTAGAGATTTTGTTATCTTTTAAAGAGAAGTTGAAAGCAACTGTACCGATATCATAATGTTTAGAAACATAGTTAGTGAAACCAGGATTCTTACCATAATTCCAAGCATCAGTGTCGTATTTATTCTTTAAGCGAGAGTCAATAATGTTCCAATCATGTTCGTCCAAAGTGTAAGTTTCAATGTCAGAGAGCTTGTCGACGTGGTAGATTCGTTTCAACAATTCTTCTCTAAATTGATTGGCATTCATACTTCTGAAAGGTTCATCAAGATATGGTTTGATATTGGTAATACGCTTGTTAACAGATTTAACACCTTTAGATTCAAGTTTATCTTGTTCAGGTGTTAGAACCTTACTAGCAGTATCCATGTCCAAATCGAACATTAAAGTGCCACCAGCGGCGTAAGAATCACCAACTTTAAACATTGTCATACCAGAGAATTTTTTGCCATCCACAACGATATCGTTACGGCCACGCATCTCGACACCAGTAGCACCCATATCATGCAAAGCGTCGATAATTGGTTGGGCAAAGTAGGCATAATCTCCAAAATGTTCGTCGTCGCCAATGATAATATTTTCGAAAATCAGATTTCCATAATCATGGTAAACGGCGCCACCACCGGAAGTTCTACGGACAAGTTGGATTTTATTCTTCTCAAGGTAAGGGAAGTTGACTTCGGCATAAGCATTTTGATGAACACCTACGATAACCGAAGGATTATTGATATAGAGGATCAAACCATGGCCTGGTAAACGAAGATCATTTACTAAGTAATTATCCAATGATTGATTGACTATAGCATTGTAGACAGGTTTTCCATTTTTAGACGTATCGATAAAGAACATATACTCACTCCTTCTTAATTAGCTGACTACATTGTAAGCCCTTTCGAAGAATGAAGAAATAAAATTTCACAAAAAAAGCTTACCAAATTGATGGCAAGCTGAAAGTTATTTAATTAGAACCATAATGATAGGAACAACAATCAAACTTAGTAAAGTTGTTTCGGTAACCATGATAGCTGCGTAATCTGAATCGGCATGGTAAAGCTTTGCTACAACAGGGGCGTTAGTCATAACTGGCATAGCTGCTTGGACGATGAAAACTTGTCTCATCAAAGGTGTGGCAGGAATGAATAGGAAGAGAGCAGCCATTAATAATGGGGCACATAAAAATCTTCCGAAGAGAATTGCCAAATTGTCTTTGTGAAATGAGATATTCTTTAAACCAGCGTTGTAGATAGAAATACCAATGAAGATCATGGATAAAGGAATAGTCAGATTACCTAGATATTCAAAGTCTGACATTAAGAACTTAGGCAATTGAATATGGAGCATGACTAAGATCAATCCGATAATGAATCCCATTAATGGTGGTGAAAAAATTTTTTTGAGAGTCGTCTTTAGTTTGAATTTACCTTTAATTTCTCCATCCATTTGAATTAAATAAGTTCCAAGTGTCCAAAAGAAAGTTGTGTTAGCCATGTAATAGACCAAGACGTAAGGTAAACTTTTTTCACCAAATAGTGCCATATTAACAGGTAAACCGACAAAAACAGTATTGGAATTGAAAAACATTGATGAAAATAAGCCTTTATGTTTAGGATCAATTTTCAAAACTTTAATTAAAATTATAGAAACAAAGATCAAAATAGTCATCGACAAAACGGGAATAACTAAGTCAGGTAAGAGTTTGATCAATTTTTCAGCCGTAAAGTCTTTAGTGATAGTTGAAATCATATAGGTAGGTAAAGCAACTTGTGTAACTAATTTCGCAATCAATTGTGTTGAGTTTTCTGAAAACCAGCCTAAATGAGTTAAACCATAACCAACAGCGATTAGGCCAATGATTATTAGAATTCCTTGAATACTTGAGAAGAAAACACCCATAAAAAACACCCTTCAATAATAAATATAACTTCTATGGTACTCTTTTTTGCAAAAAGTGGTGAAATTGGTAAATTATTGTTTATCTTTTTGTAAACGAATTGGTCCAGAGAGTAATTCAGTCAAGTAAGTTTCGGCCTCTTCGAGGGTTACTTTATGTTGACCTAAGTAGATCCATCTCAAAATTTCGATAATTGTTGTACTACAATGTTGAGCTACTAACTCTGAAGGAGTATTGATGTCCTTAATTTCAAAATTGTTCTTGATAGATGTATAAATGACATCTGTAAAATGACGGACAAAATGATTTACTAAGGGACTGTCGATTGGATTATTTTCGATAATACTTAATAGTAGAGACTGATAATCTTCAAATAATTTATAGATCTGCGCAAAGGTCTCCTTAATGGTTAATTTGTTTTCTTGGGTATTGTTGACGTCCAGGTGAGTATCTTGTCCTAATTTGAACCAACAGAAATTCAAAAGATCAAATTTATCATCAAAGTAATTATAAAAAGTGGCACGTGGGTAATCGGCTTTTTCACAGAGAGCATTTACTGTAATTTTGTCAAAAGGTTTCTGAGCTAAGGAATCAAACATAGCGGTTGCAAATGCCCGTTGGGTACGTTCAATACCACGTGATTGTTTAACGTTTGGATTATATTTCAAAATGTAAGCGCCTCAATTCTGGACAATTTTCATAAATTGTCAAAGTTTAGACAAAATGACAAGACTTGTCTCTTGCCCAAATTCGTAATTAACCTTATCATTACATTTGTATTTTTACAACTGTCCAAGTATGGATAACTGAATTTGATTAAGGGAATGTGATTTTTATGAAAGATTTTCGTCGTAAACAGTGGCCAGCACTGATCGTATGGCTGGTTGTAATCTTGATTGCAATCGTCGCTATGCCAAACGTTTCAGAGTTAGTCAGAGAAAATGGTGGGATAAAGCTACCCAACACAGTGGAGAGTGAAGTAGCTAATAAGATTCAGAAAAAAGCGAATAATAATAAATCAGTCCGTACATATACGGCTGTTTTTAGTAATGGAAATCAAAAGCTTTCTTCCAATCAAACCGAAAAGATTAAGGATACTTTGTCTGGTTTAGAGAATGAATCAGGTCTAAGTATTACTAATGTCATGGGACCAACAGATAATGCTGAAACAAAGAAGCAGTTGGTTTCTAAAGACAAAACAACTCAGTTAGCCCAAATTACGGTTAAGGCTAATGGAACTGTTAAGCACCAAGTAAAAGAACTTAACAGTCAGTTAAAGACTTCTGGTATTAATACTTACGTCACAGGTAGTGATGCCTTAAATGATGATTTCTCAACCGTAACTGAAAAAGGTATTCAAAAGACTGAAGTTATTGCGGTTATCTTTATCTTTATCGTATTGATTTTAGTTTTCCGTTCACCAATCGTGCCAATTATTTCCTTATTAAACGTTGGTGTAGCTTTTGTTACCAGTTTGAGTGTTGTCATGAATCTAGCTCAACATGCTGGATTCCCAATCTCTAACTTTACCCAAGTCTTCTTAGTCGTTGTCTTGTTTGGTATTGGTACTGATTATAATATTTTACTTTACGATTACTTTAAGGGAGCGTTGGCAGATGGACTAGATCCGGTCGATGCAATGAGGTCAACTCGTAAACATGGTGGTCGAACAGTTCTCTATTCAGGAATTTCAGTTCTAATCGGATTTTCAGTTTTGTGGCTAGCTAAGTTCTCGTTCTATCAAAGTGCTTCAGCCGTCGCAATTGGTGTTCTTGTTCTATTGCCAGTTCTATTGACATTGAACATGTTCTTCATGGCCGTACTTGGTCCAAAATTATTCTGGCCAAGTAAAATTTCTAATGGTAGTAGTTCAAGTCATTTATGGCATGGATTATCTAAGACAGCTTTGGCACAACCAGCTATTGTCTTGGGTGTAATTGTTATTTTAGCTATTCCATTCGTTATGACTATGAACGCTGATTTGAACTTTAATAATGCTGATGAATTACCAAGTAGCTATAAGTCAAAAGCTGGGTACGAGATAATTCAAAAGCACTTCTCTAAAGGTATGACAGCTCCTATCACAATTTATATTCAGAGTGATAAGAAATTAAATACTCAATCTAAATTAGCTGCTGTCGATCAATTAACACAGTATCTTCAAAAAGAAGATGGTGTTAAGACAGTTGCTTCTGTAACTGAACCTGGTGGTAGTAAGATTGGTTCAATGTATTTGAAAGATCAATTGAAGACTATTACTAAAGGTTTGGATTCATCTAAAAAAGGTTTAAATACTATTAAATCAGGCTTAGATAGTGCAAATACACAATTAAGTAACGCAAATATCAGTGGTAGCATGAGCCAAGTTCAACAATTGGCCGATGGTACTCAAGAGTTACAAGCTGGTACCCAACAATTACAATCTGGTATCAGTAATTACACGGCTGGGGTTTCAAGTGCTAATTCAGGAGCTCAACAATTAGCTTCTGGTAGTAGCCAAGCAGCTAGTGGTGCAAATACTTTAGCTTCAAGTACACAAACTTTGGCTAGTGGTGCTAACCAAGTTGCTAGTGGTTCTAATCAATTAGCATCTAGTGTCGGTAGTACAGCAGCTAGTCTGCCTACATTGACTGGTCAAGTTCAACAATTGAGTCAAGGTAGTAATACTTTAGCTACTGAAATGAATCAACTAACTGCAACAGTTAACCAACTAAAACCATTACTTGCTCAATTACAAGGTAGTGGTGCACTTAGCCAAGCAACTGGCGGTCAATTAAGTGCTAACCAAATTTCTACATTAGTAAGTAGTATTAATCAATTAAATAGTGGTGCTGGTACTTTGAATAGCGGTATCAATCAATTTACAAGTTCACTTCCTGGCTTAACAAGTCAAGTTAGTCAATTAACTAGTGGTACACAAACCCTAGCTAGTGGTGCTAACCAAGTTGCCAGTGGTGCTGGTCAATTGTCATCAGGTGCTAATAGTCTTGCTAGCGCTAACTCACAAATTGCTAGTGGAGCAAGTACTTTAGCTAGTGGTACTAATACATTAGATGCATCGAGTTCTACTTTGAATAGTGGTGCCGGTACTGTTGCTTCTGCTAGTCAACAAGTTAATACAGGTGTTCAAACCTTGAATACTAAGTTGCAATCAATGTCTTCACAAGTTGATCAATTGCAACAAGGACTTGGTAGTGCCTCTGATGGATTGACAACTTTGGCAAGTGGTAGTGATACCATGAATCAATATTTGACTGAATTACGTAAGTCATATATCGGTGATGATTTCTATCTACCTAAAGCTACGATTAAGT
Organism: Companilactobacillus paralimentarius DSM 13238 = JCM 10415; assembly: GCF_001434985.1. Taxonomy (GTDB): domain Bacteria; phylum Bacillota; class Bacilli; order Lactobacillales; family Lactobacillaceae; genus Companilactobacillus; species Companilactobacillus paralimentarius. The sequence goes on from NZ_AZES01000012.1 coordinate 38,575, forward strand.
CAAATGCCTTCAAGCCAGCTCTAGATACATACATGGCAGATCATCATAAGATCACAACTCTAACAGTTGTATTAAAGGGTGATCCAAATTCAACTAAAGCAAATACACAATTCAAACGTATGCAAAAAGATTTGAAGTCTCAAGTTAAACATGGCGCATTAGCTGGAACTAAGGTTGCTATCGGTGGTCAAACATCACAAGATAACGATTTGAGAACTCTTGCTAATGGTGACTTCGAGCGTACAGCTATTATCATGTTGATTGGCATCGGAATTGCTTTGATCGTTGTTATTAAATCAATTTTGCAACCAATGATGATTATCGGTACATTGTTAACTGCTTATGCTGTTTCAATGAGCTTAACAAGAATGATTTCTGCAACCTTCTTGGGAAGACCATTATTGAGTTGGAACACACCATTCTTTACTTTCATTATGTTGATGGCCTTAGGTGTTGATTACAGTATCTTCCTAATGATTCGTTATAGGGATGATCACGATGATGCTAACTTGAAGAGTCAAATGTTGAGAGCTGCTACAGCAATTGGTGCGGTTGTTATCAGTGCCGCTATTATCTTGAGTGGTACCTTTGCCGCTTTGATTCCTAGTGGTGTTACAACTTTGATTCAAGTTGCTCTAGGTGTAATTATCGGATTAGTTGTCTTAGTCTTCATCTTACCAATGACTATGTCCAGTTTGATCAGTTTAGCCGAATGGCATGAAATGAGTGAACATGGCGATCTTAAGAAAAAGAAAACTTCAAAAGAAACTAAATAATTAAAATAAAAGATCCAGTGACTCAGTATAGAGTTGCTGGATCTTTTTAAGTGCCGCTAACTTGATGGTGAAAGTCAATCATGATTTACTCATGAAATTCATCAAACAGTACATTAACGATGAGTGGTTAGTGAGAATGATTCGTAAATTTCTTACTTCATCTACCCAGTTTGTGAAAGTGTTTACAAGATTTAATCAAGGCGGTAGAATTAAGTATGATAAATATTTGGAGATGAAGATTAATGGATGAAACAAAGAATTTAGTTAATAATGATTTTAAAGATATTATGTTCAATCGTCATTCATATAGAAAGTTCCAAAGTGATGTAAAAATTTCTCGTGAAGAAATTTCAGAAATGCTTGAAGAAACAATTACTGCTCCTTCAGCTTGTAACTTACAATCATGGCACTTTGTTGTTTGTGATGATGAAGAAGGTAAGAAGAAAGCCCATTCTGTTATGATGCCTTTCAACTATCCACAGACTGACAGTTGTTCAGCAATTATCTTCGTTTTAGGTGATACACAATCACATTACAAGTATCGTGATGTTTGGAATAAGGCTTGTGAGAATGGTCAAATTAGCCCTGAGGAACGTGATAAGGTTTTTAAGACATTCTTACCTTTGTATGAACATGCTGACAGAAGTTTTCTTGAAAAGGATGCTACAATCGATGGCAGTATGGCTGCTATGCAATTGTTACTAGTTGCACGTGCTCATGGTTACGAAGCCAACCCAATGTCAGGTTATGATTTTGGTAAAATTGCTTCAACCTTTGGTTTGGACAGTGAAAGATATATTCCAGTTACAGCTGTTGCTATTGGTAAACCGGAAGGCGACTATACTAAGTCAGTTCGTTATGATGTTAAAGATGTTACTGATTTTATGTAAAAACAAAGAAAGCTCAATGTACTACTAGTTGCTAGTAGATACATTGAGCTTTTTTGTTTAGTCTTTATTTTCTTCAAAGTTTGAAAATGCTTCAGGCTTAGTATCTTCAACAGGTACTTTGCCGCGTTCTTTTAGGAAGTAGATGATTGACATGACAATCAAGAAAACAACTCCTACAAGTAGTGAGACTGTGGTCTCAGGATTTAAGAACATGAATACCAAAATAATTATTAAGGAAATAATTGCCAAATAGTTACTGATAGGGAAAAATGGCATTTTGAAAGGATGATCTTTCATCTTATCTTGATTGATCTTACGGAATCTTAATTCACTAAAGAGAATGACGAACCAAGGGACCATACCTGGAAGAACACTTGAACTATAAACGATAACAAAGACATCACCAGAAGTATGTAGTAGAACAGGCAATGAGTAGTTCAAAATTAATCCAATCAAGATACCGATAGAAATGGCTAGTACGGGAATGTATGGAACGTTATGACGAGATAATTTTACGAATGATTTAGGTAAATGTTTCTCTAGACCTAGTGTATAAAGCATTCTACTAGAACTGAAAATACCAGAATTACACCCAGACATAGCGGCTGTTAACATAACGAAGTTGATAATTTCGGCCGCAAAGGTAATACCAACTTTGGAGAATGTTTCAACGAAAGGTGATCCGATTGTACCCAATTTATCCCAAGGATAAATAGCCACGATAACAAAAATAGCACCGATATAGAAAATTAAAATACGTCCAACGATAGAACGAATAGCTTTGATGATATTCTCTTGAGGATTTTCGGCTTCACCAGCTGTGATACCGATAACCTCGATTCCCTGATAGGAAGCAACAACAATAGATAAAGCAAAGATGAATCCTTTTAATCCACCAGTGAAGAAACCACCATGAGTCCAGAGATTGCTGATACCAACTGGATGACCATGATTACCTACTCCAAAGACGATAACAAAAAATCCTAAAATAATCATCATAATAATTGTTAAAACTTTGATTAAGGCAAACCAGAATTCCAGTTCACCATATGCTTTGACAGATGTAAGGTTAGCTAGGCATAATGTAACAACAACCACCACACCTGCTATCCATTTGGGCATGGTTGGGAACCAAAATTCTAGATAAGTTCCGACAGCAATAACTTCACTGATACCGACTACCAAGTATTGAAAAACATTACTCCAGGCAGTTAAATACCCAACTACAGGGTGTAAATACTCTGTTGCATATTTGGCAAAAGAACCAGTTGAAGGATCGACATATAGCATTTCCCCTAATGCACGCATAACCATATAAAGAATCACGCCAGCTAATCCATAGGCAAGTAAAACTGAAGGACCAGTCCATTTGATGGTTGAAGCAGACCCCATGAACAGACCGACTCCAATTGTTCCACCTAAGGCGATCATTTGCATTTGTCTAGATGATAGACTACGACTTAAATTTTTCTTAGCCATATTAACCCCTCACTTCTAATTTGTTCACTATTAGTGAACAGTTGTTTTTGTAACATGGATTCTATGATACCGCAGTCTGATGAAATTGTCATTTATTTTTTCATTAGGTATGTTACTCATCACATGTGAATGGTATGGGTAAAATATGAATAGCATTGTTCATATTTTGAAATAAAAATTAATTAAATATGATTCAATATAAATATAATGATATGTGTTTACAATTTAAGGTATAAATTAGATAATGAACAGTGTTTATAAGTAAAGGAAATTTTTAAATCTGATATTGTGCGGAATATGGGTGATCAAAAACCTTGATATCCCGCACAAAATATTTCCAGGATTTAAAAACAATAGGATGAGATTATGGATATTAATATATTTATTGAGCGGAGAAAATCGCTGAAAATATCCCAAGTAAAACTGTGTAAGGACATTTGCACACAATCAACTCTTAGTAAATTTGAAAATAATGGTCGAATACCTTCGTTGACCATTTTAAGTAAATTATGTGAGAGGTTGGGACTTTCTGTTGATGATCTATATAGAAATTCAATAGCAACGACGACACATATGAAGTCACTTCTAAATAAAACTGAAAGTGAATTAATGATGGAAAATTATTCGAACACTTTCAAGGGATTGTCTGAAATTAATGCGGATGAAATTCATAATAACGCATTAAAGATGCAATACTATTATCAACGGGGACTTTATGAAGCTTTGACAAATGGTAAACTTGAAAATGCTTTTTATTGTTTTGCACGCATATTAAATGATTTGGATGAGAAGCATCAAACAATTTATACTCATCTATCATACGTTGGCTTGGGTGTATTTTATTTTAGGTTAGGTATGATCGATGAGGCTAGTTTCTTCTTTGAGAAGGTCTGGAACTATATTGATTTGCATAAAGATGAAACATATCAAAAGAATGGAATTAATGTTTATTTACGAATATTAACAATTATTTTTTATACAGCGGAGTTTTATATAAAAAATAAGAAATATGATAAAAGTAATGAATTAGTTTCACGGGGAATAAAACTTTGTTCGGAGCAACATATTACTTATTATTTACCTAGATTGAAACTTCTTTCCGCGGAAATAGCTATCAATGAAAAGAGACCACATAAAGAAATTGAAGAATTATTAAATGAATCTTTAGCTTTTGCTAAAATCAATCACAGCGCAACAGTTGAAGATAGAATTAATTCCTTGTTTGAAAAATATAAAAAAGAGTCTGGCTTCAAAAAATAGTATTTCTTATACTAAAAACACTCAAATACAAAAAAAGCTGAAACTTTGATAAAGTTTCAGCTTTTTTTGTTTAGATTAATCTCTTAACTAAACTATATAGTCCTAAGGCTATTAAAACAATTATACCGAGTAAACTAAGTACCCAAGTCGTTTGATTGCCAGTTTGTGGTAATAAACCTTTAGTTGCATCATTATTTGGAGTATTAGGATCACTAGCTTTAGCCGGTGTGAGCGGATTATCTGGAAGTAATGGTGTTGAATCCTTTGAAGAAGATTCGTTATTATCAGACTCTGAAGGAATCAAATTAGTATCAGTAGAAGTATTAGGGTTGCTTGGTTGACTAGGAATAGTTGGTTCTACAGGTTGTTCAGGTTCTATAGGTGTAGTTGGAGTTGTAGGCTTTGTCGGTGTCGTTGGTTTGTCAGGATTATCTGGTTTACTAGGATTTACCGGCGTATTAGTCGAATGCGTGTTGGTAATGGAAATATTGTTAGTATCGACCCGTTTAACCTCGGTAGTATAACCTGTAACTGGAGTTTCCTTAACAGAATATTTGACGTTCTTATCAAGGTTATTCCAAGTATATGACCAGTCATTATCCGCATTCAAGACAACAGGATCACCGAGTTCCTTACCGTCAGCTAGCAATTGGATTTTAACTTGATTAGGACGAATCTTATCTTGATTATTTTCATCGTTCCAAGTCTTTGTAACGGTCAACTTAGTCTTATTATCAATTGGTGGCGTTACATGATTCAAAGTATTAGTAATTGTAGCAAAACTATCTTTTGTAACAGTCTTTGTTGTGTAACCAGGTGCTTTGATTTCTTTGACTGAATATACAATATCTTTGCCGTTTTCTTGTTTATCAAGATTTGACCAAGTATTAGTCCAACCGCCTTTGGCATTTAAAGTGACAGGATCACCAACATTTTTACCATTAGCAGTTAATTGAACTTTGATTTCACTTGGACGAGTACTATCGGCATTGTTGTTGTCAGCCCATTTTTTAATAACGGTGAAAGTACGCCTGTTATCAGAAGGAGTTACTGACTTAGGTGTGTGCTTGTTAATAATTGTTACATGTGTTGAGTCGGTGGAGTTGTATGATGCTGTATAATCCAAAACATCATTTTCTTTAACACTATAAGTTACATCTTTATCGTTAACTTTCTTGTCTAGATTTTTAAATGTATCAGTCCAATTATTATCCTTATTTAAGGTAATAGTTTTACCAGTATTTTTGCCATCAGCTAGAAGTTTAACGGTGACACTAGAAGGTTGAATTCCATCTTTATTGTTATCATCGTTCCAAGATTTTGTAACAGTTAAACTAGTTTTTTCATCAGTAGTTGGGGTAGGTGTGTTGGTGATCGTGAAATCATTTGTACCATCTGGATTAGTAACTTTTGAAGTATATCCGGTCGGTGTATCTTCTGAAACAGTATAAGTAATATCTTTGCCATTAGCTTGTTTGTCTAAATTAGTGAAACTGCCACTCCATGTATTGCTATCACTCAATTTAACGGTCTTACCAGTATCTTTATTGTCTGCTAGTAAATGAACGGTAATAGGATCATGAGTTGACTTAGTATCTTTCCATACCTTATTAACCTTTACTTGAGTTGTTTCTGGTGTGGTTGATTTGTAAGTATTGGTGATAGTCTCTTCTGTATCATTGGTATTAGTGGAAGATTCTTGTGAATAGTTGTCAGGAACTTTTACTTCTTCAGCGGAATAAGTGATTTCTTTATTATTTTTATCATATTTAGGCAGTTTAGTTTTCCCATTCCCAAAGGTATATGACCAAGAATTAGCTTCACTTAATTCAACTGGGTCACCAACAGCTGTTTTATTTTTATCATCGCTTGATGAATAAAGTTGAATATTTATTTTGTCAGGGTGTTGATGATTGTCACCATCTACCCATTTTTTAGTAACTTTAAAAGTAGTGGCCAATGTATTAGTAACTACTTTGTCATTTTTTACGTCAGTTGGATAGCTATCTTCAGAAATGTATCCTGCAGGGATATCATATTCAGAAACGAACCAAGTAATATTTGGGTCTAAGTCAGTAAAAGTATGCGTCCATTGATTCTTGGATGATAACTCAACAGAACTATCATGTTTATAATTTTTTGGAGCAGAACCATTCCCATCGTAGACTCTTACTGTAATAGGATCATGATCATCTTGAGACTTGCCGTCGTTCCATTTTTTAGTAACAGTAAATTTAGTTTTTGAAGAAGTTAAAACATTAATTAAGTCATTACCACTAGTAGAACTAGTAAATCCGTTTACTGGATCTTCTGTGACAGTGTATTTGTATAAATTACCATTGTCATCATATTTAGGAAGATTATTGAAAACGTATGACCAGTCGGAGTCAGCAGTAACTTTTTGACTTGCATATGTTGTATTGTCATTTTGAATCAGATTAACAGTAATACTTTTTGGTATTTGATCAGCTGGAACATTTTTCCAGATTTTGTGTCCCATAAAGGATGTTATTTGATCACCAGAACTGGCATCACTGCCTAGAGTTGTTGATGAAATATTAACGGGCAAGTTTTGTACTTCATTCTTGTTAGAAAGAAGATCACCAGTGTTACCGTATGAACTGGAAATATTCTTGTAATTAGTAATACGAGTGTAGTAAGTAATAATAACGGGTTTATTAATGGTACCTAAGTCTACTGTAAATCCAGTATTTGTTATATCAGAAGGTTGGGTTTCAGCAAACAAATTGTCAGTATCATTAGTGATTTTTCCAGTTGCATGATCCGCTGTGGCTGAATTAACAGTGAACGGATTACTAGAGTCGATTAATAGCTCTTGATTTTTACCTAAAGTATCTTTATAAACGGCATCACTTATTTCTTGACTGGCGTAATTTAAACGTACAGTCCATTGAATCGTATCATCTATATAGCTACCATATTTGAATAGCTTTTCATCAGGATCTGTTACACTTGGTTTAGAAACAGTAGCAGAAGGTGTGTAGTCTGTGTCATTTGTTGCTGAACCTTGTAGGTTCCAGTTTAATGGAACTTTTTGATTTACTGAAACTTGACCTAAATCCCAGTGAGTTATGGCATTGAAAGATCCAACTACAGTAGAAGTTTTAGATTTATTAGCTGCATATTGATTAAAAGTTACTGTAATAGTTCTGGTACTTTTTATTAGTGTGGCAGTTCCAATTTCTTTACCACCAGGGATTTCAGTAACTGGTTGTGGAGTTAGGATATCATTGGCAATTGTTAGTTCTTTAGGAACAGTTACATGCATAGTATCGCCATCATGAACAACATGATTATTAGTTGAAAATTCCCAATAAGCTTTAATTGTGTCATATTGACCAAATGAATCTTGTGGAGTTCCATTTTCATCTTGTAATTGAGCTTTTGTAATCAGTTGATTGCCCCAATCAGTTGTGCTGGACTGATTGGATAAAGAAGTACTTGAATCCGTGCTTGTAGTATTTTTAGTACTTGTAGATGCAGTATTTGTAATATTCTCAGCATCTGCAGTGCCTTTAGTATCTTCAGTATCTGTAGTACCTAAATCTTTACTTGTAGTAGCAGTAGTCTGTGGAGTTGAAGCCCCGAGAGACGTACTGTCGGCGTTAACAACATTAGATGTACTAGTCATAAAAATAGATAAGATTATGACTAATAGACTAAATATGTTATTTCCCTTTTTAAACATATTTAATTCACCCTCAAAAATAAATTTATTAATATATAGCCATAATGCTACTTTTAAAGGCGATTATTCGAACATAGGATAATTTTTTAGTTAAAATTCATATATGAATATAATCTTTTTTGACATTTGATATGCATTAAAGAGTTAAAAGTGATAGTCAAAAGAAGTACTTGATTGAAGAATCAATCAAGTACTTCTTTTTTTGAATCACGATAATTGAAATGAATCATAAAAATAAGATGAAAATTGATGTTTATGAACCGAATAATGAGCATAGTTCATATAACAAACATAAAAATCATAAAAATATACAAAATGAACATAAAGCGTCGTTGAAAGCGTATACATATGAACTTATCATAAAAAGTGTAAAGAAACACAATTAAATTTATCGGAGGCAATAATAAAATGTCAAAAGCCACAAATATTAATGAAGTAACAAAAGAAAGCTGGATTTTAAATACATTCCCAGAATGGGGAACATGGTTGAATGAAGAGATTGAAAATAAGAAGGTTAAACCTAATACATTTTCAATGTGGTGGTTAGGTTGTACAGGAATTTGGTTGAAGACGGCTGAAGATACCAACATCTTAGTAGATATGTGGTGTGGAACTGGTAAGAGAACTCATGGTAATGGCATGATGCGTAAGGGACACCAAATGCAAAGAATGAGTGGTGTTCAAAAGATGCAACCTAATTTGAGAAATCAGCCATTTGTTATTGATCCATTCGAGATTAAAAATGTTGACGCGTTGTTTGTAAGTCACATTCATTCAGATCATTTGGATATCAACACAGCCGCAGCAGTTAATAAGAACTGTCCAGATGCTAAATTCTATGGTCCAGAACAAGTGGTTAAAATTTGGCAAGGTTGGGGCGTTCCCGCAGAGAAGACAGTTATTGTAAAACCAGGAGACACTGTGAAGATTGGTAAAACGACTGTTAAAGTTCTTGAAGGTTTTGATAGAACAGCTTTAGTAACGGAAGACAATCCTGATGTAACTCTTAAAGGTAAAATGCCTCAAGATATGAATAAGATTGCTGTAAATTATCTATTCGAAACAACAGGTGGAAATCTCTATCATGCAGCCGATTCACACTATTCAAATATGTTTGCTAAACATGGTAATGAAAATAAGGTTGATGTTGCCTTGGGTGCATATGGTGAAAATCCAAGAGGTATCACAGATAAATTGACATCTTCAGATATTTTGAGAATGGCTGAATCATTGAAAACCAAGGTTATTATTCCTGTTCATTATGATATTTGGACAAACTTTATGACGGACCCTAAGGAAATTGAAAACTTATGGAAGTTTAGAAAAGATCGTTTGCAGTATAACTTCAAACCATTTATCTGGCAAGTAGGTGGAGAATTCACATATCCAGATGACAAAGACAGAATGGAATATAACTATGATCGTGGTTTCTCGGATGCATTTTCAATTGATAATGACACACCATTCCCTTCATTCCTATAAAACAAAGAAACGCGGTGCAGATAATATGATGTTAAATGAAATGCTAGATAAAGATTTGGTTGAGATTACCGATAAAACTCCCAAAGATTGGAAAGAAGCATTAAAGATTGCTGCTGGGAAATTAGTTGAACATGATTACATTAAAGAGGCTTACATCGATGAAATAATAAAGAATGTTGAAGATAATGGCCCATACATCGTAATCGTACCTGGAGTTGCTATGCCTCATGCAAATGCCAAAAGTGACAATGTTTTAGGTACAGCGATTGGATTTACAAAATTTAATGAATCAGTAAGCTTTGGTCCGAATTCCAATGCTAAATTATTCTTTACTCTGGCTGCGCGAGATCCAAATGAACACTTAAAAAATATCGGAGAATTATCTGACATGCTAATGACAGATGGTCTTATAGATAAATTGATGAATGTTGAAAATATTGATGATTTGAAAGAATTAATTGGATCTGACAAATAAAGGCAGGTGAGTATAAGAATGGATAATTTTTTAAGCATTCTTATGAAGATTTGGGATTACTTTGCTACAAATATTTTGACCCAACCAGCATATATGATCGGTTTTATCGTTTTATTAGGTTACATTTTGGAAAAGAAGCCGATCTATGAATCAATTGCTGGTTTTATGAAGGCTGTCATTGGATACATGATCTTGATGGTAGGTTCTGGAGGATTGGTTAACAGTTTTAGACCCATTCTTACAGGATTAAAAACAAGATTTCATCTCACGGCGACGGTTATTGACCCATATTTTGGGCAAAACGCCGTTACAGATGGTGTTGTAAAGACTTTCGGGAGAACCTTTGGGGATGTAATGCTGCTTCTATTGTTTGCCTTTGTCTTTAACATCATATTAGTAAGATTCCAAAAGTTTACTAAATTACGTTCAGTATTTACTACTGGTAATGTACAAGTTCAACAAGCAGCTACAGCTTTTTGGCTATTGCTATTCTGTTTCCCTAAAATGGGTAGAATGGAAGTTTTGCTGGTGATGGGAGTTATCTTAGGATTATATTGGGCCGTTGGTTCGAATATGACTATTAGATATACTCAGGATTTAACTGATGGCGGTGGTTTTGCGGTTGCTCATCAACAAATGTTCGGTATTGCTTTGGTTTCCTGGTTGGCCGATAAAATAAAGAAACATGATGAGAAGACACAAAAGAAAGCTAAGAGACTCGAAGATATTGAATTACCTGGATTTTTGAAAATTTTTAATGAAAATATGGTTGCTACCGGTATTCTAATGTTGTTCTTCTTTGGAATCATTATGTTGGTTTTGGGGCGTCCATATTTCAACGAAATTTATGTAACAAGTAAAGGTACTTCAGGTTTGGCACCTGGTGGTAGTTTCTTATTCTATATTTTAACTACATCATTAGGGTTTGCCGTTAACTTGGCAATCTTACAATTAGGTGTTCGTACCTTCGTTGGTGAACTAACAGAAAGCTTCAGTGGTATTTCAGATAAGTTATTACCTGGTTCAGTACCTGGTATTGATGTTGCCGCTACATTTGCTTTTGGTGAACCTAACGCCGTAACGATTGGATTTCTATTTGGTGCCTTAGGACAGTTTTTGACGATAGGTGCTTTAATTGTTTTACATTCACCAACAATTATTATCGCCGGATTTATTCCGTTGTTCTTTGATAATGCAGCCTTTGGCGTATACGCTAATAAACGTGCCGGAGCTAAGGCCGCTATGATTCTTCCATTTATTAGTGGGATGATTCAAGTTCTTGGTGCTGCATTTATCGCTAGTTGGGTTGGATTAGCCAAATTTGGTGGTTACCTTGGAATGTTTGATTGGGATACATTATGGCCTGTATTTACGGCAATCATGAAGTATCTAGGCATAGCAGGTATCGTAATTGTTATCATTATTTTGGTTGTTATTCCACAACTTGAATACCGGAAAGATCCTAAGAACTATTTCTTAATGGTTACTGATTATGACAAATACAAAGAAAACGTTAGCAAAAAATAATTTATAATATAGTGGAGGCAAATTATGAAAGTTTTAGTGTCATGTGCGAATGGATCAGGAACAAGTTTAATGATGATGAGAAGTGTTAAGAAAGCTTTTGAAAGATTAAACATCCCTATTACTAATATTGAACATACAAGTATTGCTGAAGGTACGAGTACAGCTAAGCAATATGATGTTGTATTCACACCTATGAACTTTGTAAATATGTTTGATGATGCAAAATCAAAAGGCGTTGTGGTCGTTGGTGTTAAAAATGTTCTGAGTGATAAAGAAATTGAACAAAGAGTTAGAGAAGAAACTGATTTTGTTAAATAGGGAGAAAGAATATGAAACCAAATTTACAAGTAGCTTTAGATAATAATACGTTAGAGAGTGCTTTGGCTGATGTAAGAGAAGTGGGAAATATTGTTGATATCGTTGAAGCAGGAACAATTTTGATTCTTCAAGAGGGAACCAAAGCCGTTAAATCATTGAAAGCTCTATTTCCTAATAAGACCGTTATTGCTGATACGAAATGTGCTGATGCAGGTGGAACTGTAGCTAAGAATATGGCTGACGCCGGAGCTGATTGGATGACTTGTATCTGTTCAGCAACAATTCCAACTATGAAAGCGGCCAATAAAGAAATTGATGAGATTCAAGTTGAACTATATGGTAACTGGACTAAAGAGGATGCTCAAAAATGGTTAGATGCTGGAATTTCACAAGCAGTCTATCATCAGAGTAGAGATGCGCTCCTTTCAGGTGAAACTTGGGGCGAAAAGGATTTAAATAAAGTTAAGATGCTTGTTGATATGGGCTTTAGAGTTTCAGTGACTGGTGGATTAAACGTTGATACGCTTAAATTGTTTAAAGGAGTAGACGTATACACATTTATTGCTGGTAGAGCAATAACCAAAGCAAGCGACCCAGCAAAAGCAGCAACTGACCTCCAAAACGAAATCAAACGCATTTGGAACTAATAAAAAACGTTTTGAGGATGATCATATGAAAAATTCAATATCGAATGTACAGGAGAGAAGAAGCGAACTTCTAAAAATAGTTAACAAAAAGGGATCTATGTCAGTAGAAGATTTGGCGGAAAAACTTAACGTTTCTGAGATAACAATTAGAAGAGATTTGAAAATATTATCAGAAATGGGTGTAATTGGTTGGAGAAGTGGTGTTGCTACATCCACGTATGGAAAGTCACTTTCGTCAACTTCATTAGATGTGAATGCAAGCAGTAGAGTGGATCAAATAAAAATGAAAATTGCCGCTGCTGTCCCTAGCTTTATATCGGAATCTAGTACAATATTTGTCAATTCAAGTACCCTTTGCTGGATGGCGATTAATCAATTAGCATCTAAAAGACTAACTATTATTACCAATAATGCACATGCGACTGAATCAGTACATCATCCTCAAACCATAATTATTTTAACTGGTGGGGAAATTAGGTATCCCAAAGAATCATTAGTCGGTGGAGTTGCAATTCAATTATTATCGAGTATGCAGTCGGATTATACGATTATAGGACTTGATGGCGTAAGTGTAGATGGCGGTTTAACAACACAGAATCTATACGAATCACAAGTTAATACAACAATGATAAAACGAACTAAAAAGAAAGTAATTTGTTTAGCAGATTATCGTAAAATAGGTGTTACTAGTAATTATCATGTGGCCGACATTGATGATATAGACATTCTAATAACCGATAGTTTTGCAAATGAAAAAGTAATTAAATCATTTCGTAAACGTGGTATTGAAGTGATTCAAATACAATTGGGTCAATAGGGAGACATGGTTATGAATTCATTAGGTATATACGAAAAAGCTCTACCTAAGAACTTAAGTTGGCATGATAGATTAGAATTGGTTCATAAATTAGGGTTTAATTTTTTAGAACTTTCGATTGATGAAAGTGATGAGAGATTGGCTAGATTAGATTGGACTAGGCAACAACGTACAGAAGTTAGGGATGCCATTTGGAGTACTGGAACACGCATACATACCATTATGCTGAGCGGACATCGTAGATTCCCATTGGGTTCATATGATGAGAAAACAAGAAAGTTATCCGTTCAGATGTTGTATAAAGCAGTCGATTTAGCAGTTGATTTGGGTGTAAGAAATATTCAAATGGCAGGATACGATGTTTATTATGATAAGAAGAGTGTTACTTCTAGAGAATATTTTGTAGAAGATTTGAAGAAATGTGTCGCTTATGCTGCCAGCCATGAAGTAATGCTTGATATAGAAATAATGGATGACCCTTTCTTGAATTCTATTGAAAAAGTTGTGAATATGAAAAAAGAAATTCATAGTCCTTGGTTACAGGCTTATCCAGATTTGGGTAATATAAATGCTTGGCCTGAAAATGACATAGGATCAGATTTGGAAAACAATATTGATGCAATTGCAGCGATTCATTTAAAAGATACTTTACCTGTTACTAATGGCTTCGCGGGTCAATTCAAAAATGTTCCATTTGGTAAAGGAACAGTTGACTTTAATGGATGCTTAAAAGAATTAAAACGATTGAATTATAACGGTGCTTACACGATTGAGATGTGGAGTGAGACTTCTGATAATCCAATCGAACAAGTTAAAGAAGCAAAGAAATTCTTTGATGACATTTTTGTAAATGTTGGCATAGAGCAGGAGGCTATTTGATGCTTGAGTCTTTAAAAAAGAAAGTATATGAAGCAAATATGCAATTACCCAAATTGGGTTTGGTAACATTCACATGGGGTAATGTATCAGGTATTGATCGAGATAAAGGACTATTCGTTATAAAGCCATCAGGCGTTGAATATGATAAATTGACTCCCGATGATATGGTCGTTGTTAATCTAAAAGGTGAAGTTGTTGAAGGAAAATTAAATCCTTCCAGTGATACGCCAACACATACAGTTTTGTATAATAAATTTCCAAATATTGGTGGAATCGTACATACTCATTCTCCTTGGGCAGTATCATTTGCAGAGGCAGGAATTGATTTACCTGCTTTAGGAACGACACATGCTGATACATTTTATGGAAAGGTTCCTGTTTCCAATGCTTTAACTGAAGAAGAGATAAAGACAGCTTATGAAAAAAATACTGGGGATGTTATTGTTAGGACATTTAGAGAACGTAATATCGATCCAGAAGCTGTTCCTGGCGTCTTAGTAAGACAACATGGACCATTTACATGGGGTGCTACACCTGATAAAGCTGTTTATAATGCTAAGGTTCTAGAAGTAGTAGCTGAAATGGATTATCACGCTTTACAATTAACACGTGATAACATTGAAGTTCCACAATATTTGTTGGATAAGCATTATTATCGTAAACATGGTAAAAATGCATATTATGGACAGAAAAATTAAATTTAAATAAGACACAAAAAAAGCGGACATATAAAATGTTCGCTCTTTTTGTGTCTATATGTGTTTAACTTAATAATTTTTTACCCAGAGCTCCGCCTGGATGAAAAATTGCAAAATCATCTCTAGTAAATTGTTTAGTTTCGGAAAGCGTACAGGCAATGGCATCTCCAACAACTAAGACGGCTGTTGAGCTATTTGTTGGGGCTAAATTTAATTTGTCTGCTTCGTTATCAACATGAATTATAACTTTATAATCGCATGCCTTGGCTAAACTAGAGGTTTCGTTACCAGTAAAAGCAATAGTAGTAACGCCAATGATATTTAAAGATTTCAAAGGAGCAAGTATTTCCTTGGTTTCTCCACTATTAGAAATAAGAATAACAACATCATTCTTTTCGATCATTCCTAAATCACCATGAACACTTTCAGTAGCATGAATGAAGAATGATGGTGTACCAGTACTTGAAAATGTGGCCGCCAATTTCCTACCAATTAGTCCCGATTTTCCCACACCCATAAAAATCAATTTGCCTTTGGCATGTAAAAGTACATCAATTACTGGATCAATTTGTTCGGAAAGATTGTCTCTAACATCTTTTAAGGAATCAATTTCGTTTTCCATAAAGCCATAGATCATGTTCGAATACGAATTAAGCATAGATAATCGTCCTCCTTAGGAATAATATCTAACGCTATTTTTACTTTGTAACTGTGGCATAATCAATGGTAATTGGTTCCAAATTATGTTTAAGAAGTCATAAATCATGGTTAGTAAGCGATTTCAAAAGTGCTCAGAAGTATTGATGAATGGGGATGTTGAGCTTTCTTTTGTGAAGGGTAAATCGTAAATATTGTGCGACTTTTAACAAAAGATGGAATCAATCATCATTGTAGCGCTTACAAGGCTGAATATATAATAACTCGTGTAAAAGAGATTAGGCGGTGTTGTCATTGATCGAAAAAATTATAAAAGAGAATTTAATAAAATTACACGTTAAATCACATGATTGGAAAGAAGCTATTAAATTATCAGCTCAACCATTAGTAGACAATAAGATAGTTACTCCTAATTATGTTAATGAAATTATTAATTCTGTAAATGAATATGGACCGTATTTTGTAATAGCACCACATGTTGCATTGGCACATGCACCTGGTGAGGCTGGAGCAAAAGAGTTGGCAATGGGAATATCTGTATTGGAACCGGCAATTGAATTCAACAATACAAATAATGATCCAGTGTCTTACGTATTTACATTAAGTGCACCCGATAGTAATTCTCATCTTAAAGCAATGCAGGAATTAGTTTATTTATTAACGGATGATAATTTTTATCAAATATTATCAAATTCTCAAAAACCTAGTGAAATTTTACAGTATATAAATGATTCAGTAGTAAAACAAAAAATTGGTAAATAACGAAAGGAAGTATTTATTATGGTTAAAGCTTTAGTAGCATGTCGTGCAGGTGTTGGTTCAAGTTTGATGTTAAAGATCAAATTAAATGAGGTCATCAGTGAACATGATTTGCCAGTTCAAGTTGAACATTCATCATTGGATGGTTTACCAAGTTTCGATGGACCTATTGTTATTGCACTAAGTGATGTCGCTGAAGAGCTTCAAGAACAAGGCATCGATAAGGTAATAGTCGGTATAAAGAATATTCTCGATAAAAATGAAATTTATGCAAAACTTTCGGACGCATTGAAACAAGTACAAGCTTAGTAATTCCTATCCAAAAAAAAATCCGAGGGGGATAAATTGATGCATTTTACAGTTAGTTTATTATCTAATCCGGCTATCTTATTAGCAATTGTTTCTTTAATAGGTTTAGTAGCACAACATAAAAAAGGTACAGATGTTTTAAAGGGTACATTTAGAACCGCAATTGGATTTTTAATTTTTGGTGTTGGTGCTAGCACTATGACCGCTGCACTTCAGAATTTTAACGCAATGTTTCAAAAAGGATTTCATTTAACAGGTGTTATTGCTTCTCCTGAAGCTGCTACAGCCTTGGCTCAAGGCAGATATGGATTTGTAGTATCAGTAACACTAATTGCTGGGTTCATTATGAACCTCGTTTTTGCTCGAATAACTCCGTTTAAAAATGTTTTCTTTACAGGTGGACACAGTTTATTCTTTGCCTGCGTTCTAGCACTTGTTTTAAAGGCTCATGGAATTGGTAATACGATGGCTATCATTGTTGGCGGAACAATTTTAGGGTTTGTTTCAGCAGCACTTCCACAATTATGCCAACCATTTATGAAAAAAATAACAGGTGGAGATTTTCAAGCTATAGGTCATTTCAATATGATTGGTTACGCTCTATCTGGTTTTATTGGCAATATTTTCAAAAGTCATAAAGATGAAACAACAGAAAACATCAAGTTTCCAGAATGGTTATCTTTCTTTAAGGATTTCCTAATGGGAGTTGCGGTTGTTATGATCGTTATTTTCTATGTTGCTGCGTTAGCTGCAGGTAAAACTGTTGTTACAAAATTGTCAGGAACAACTGATTGGTTAGTCTTCCCAATGATTCAAGCTTTAACATTTACGGCCGGAATTTCTATTTTGATGACAGGTGTTCGTATGTTTCTTGCTGAAATTACAGCTGCTTTCGTTGCCATTTCAGAAAAATTCATTCCAGGTTCACGTCCAGCATTGGATGTTCCCACAATTTTCCCATTTGCACCTACGGCTGTTTTGGTAGGCTTTCTAAGTTCTTACACAGCCGGTTTGTTGGCAATTGTTGTAATGGTTATGTTGAAATTCCCAATCGTTATCATTCCTGCTGCACATATTTGTTTCTTCTCCGGTGGTACTGCGGGTATCTTTGGTAATTCAACTGGTGGATGGAGAGGCGCTATTCTAGGTTCGTTTGTAGTCGGATTATTGTTAGCCTTTTTACCTTTATTACTTTATCCAACATTCTCATCACTTGGAATTACTGGATCAACATTCCCAAACGTCGACTACAACGTTGTAGGTTCACTATTAAATTGGTTCTTAGGAATCTTTCATTAAGGAGGATATATTTTGACAGACGTTTCTGGAATTATTGTCGCAATGGTTACACCATTAGCCGATGATCAAAAAATTAGTTATTCAAGAACAGATAAATTGATAGATAAACTTTTAACTTATAACATTAATGGAATCTTTATTTTAGGAACAAATGGAGAGGCGTATTCATTAACAGAGGATGAAAAATTTTCCTTTGCTAAACATGTAATTGAATATGTAAATCATAGAACTCAAATTTTTGTTGGGACAGGATTAAATAGTACTTCCGAAACGATTGACTTTAGTCAGAGAATCGCAACTTTGAATCCAGATGCTTTGTCAGTGGTAACGCCTTATTTTGTACCGCCTACTCAGGAAGAACTAATCAATCATTTTGAAAAATTAGCTAATTCAGTAAATGTTCCAATTATTCTTTATAATATGCCCGGAAAAACCGGTGTAAATATTGACCCTGAAACAGTTGCCGAACTATCAAAGAATTCTAATATTGTTGGAGTAAAAGATAGTTCTGGAAGTATTGATAACATGCGTGGTTATTTGAAACTTCGAGCTAATAAAGATTTTGGTGTGTTATCAGGTTCCGATTCGAAGATTTTGGCGTTATTAGAAGCCGGAGGTGATGGAGCAATTGCTGCAACAGCTAATCTATTAACCCAAAATGACGTTGATATTTATGAATATTATCAAAATGGCAATTTAAAGATGGCTGAGGAATGCCAACACAGAATTGAACCGTTGAGAAAAGTTTTGCATACAAGAACAACTCCGTCTGCACTAAAAGCTACTGTAACTGCTAGTGGAATTAATGTTGGACCAGCTAAGGATCCTGTGATGATGCCCAATAGTGATGAACTTGAAGATATTGACAGAATGATTAGTTATTACAGAACCAATAATATTATTTAGAGGTGTCGTATGAAAAAACTTGATTATATGAATCGTATTTATGACAGTGGTGCGTTGGCAGTTGTACGTGCATCAACTGATCGTGTTATCGAAATTGCTGAAGGCATTGTTAAAGGCGGAGTTGATGTAATGGAAGTCAGTTACACCATAGATAGTGCAGCTAATTCGATTAAAATTTTAAAGGAAAAATTTGGCGACAAATTGTTAGTTGGTGCCGGAACTGTATTGGATGGAGAAACAGCAAAAGATGCTATTAAAGCAGGTGCTCAATTTATCTATTCACCAATGTTTGACACAGAAGTTGCCAAATTATGTAATCAATATCAAATTCCCTATGCACCTGGATGTACTTCTGTTACTGAAGCTATCACTGCATTACGAGCAGGAGCTACTTTTGTCAAAATCTTTCCATATGGAGGAATCGTTGGTCCTGATTTAATCAAAACAATGAAGACTCCAATTCCTTATTTACCATTGATAGAATCTGGTGGTGTAACGGTAGATAATATTACGGATTGGCTTGAGGCTGGTACTGATATCGTCGGCATTGGCGGTGCCCTATCCAAAGGGACCGTGGATGATATAGCTCAGAGTGCCCAACAGTTTAGAAATAAAATTGATGAATATCGTGAATAAGATCAAAAAAACCAAAAGGGCGGAAGTAACTACTCTTTTGGTTTTATTGCTAGATAATGGAAGGTGATTATACGTGCTAGATAAAAAACAATTGTTGATCATTGATAAGTTGATTCAAAATCCGGTGTTAACAAAGGATGAATTGACAAAAAAGTTTTCATTATCAGATAGGCAGATAGAGTATTCCATTGATAAATTGAACCAATACTTAGATGAAAAAGGAAAAAAAGAAATTGATGCCGACGGAGTATATATCACTGTTCCCAGTGAAACCTATGATTATTTATTGAATATTCGTGTGTCAGAGAACTTAATGTCTTTAAAAAGGTATGTATTGAGCAATGACGAGAGAAAACTATTTTTAACGTTGTTACTTTCAACGAGCAATAAATATTTGTCGTTAGTACATTTGCAAG
The DNA here is from genome assembly GCF_001434985.1 of Companilactobacillus paralimentarius DSM 13238 = JCM 10415. Lineage (GTDB taxonomy): Bacteria > Bacillota > Bacilli > Lactobacillales > Lactobacillaceae > Companilactobacillus > Companilactobacillus paralimentarius. The sequence continues at coordinate 58,514 of NZ_AZES01000012.1, forward strand.
AATTGTTACGTGTTAGTCAGTCAACAGTTTCAAAAGACTTAAAACAGTTGGAATTGGATTTGTTCTCCCAGCAGTTAAAAATAAGTTATGATCGAAAAACTGGTTATAAAATAAATGGCCGTGAAGATGCTATTAGAATGTGTTTAATTAAGAATATCTCTAATGAGTTGGTGGAGAATAGATCTGAACTCCTAAATAATTTTATAGATTCTAATTGTCGTTATGGATTAAATGAAATTTTTGAATTGGTATCGAATTTAAAAGATCATTATCAAATTAAATTTGTAGAAAATAGACTGAGGGAATTTTGCTATATACTGACGATTATTATTGATCGATTGTACATAAAGCCAAATTACGTTCCGGCCAATGTTAAAAAGTTTAATATTCGTGAAACTAATGAATACAGATTCTCGGAAGAGTTACTAGATTCCTTAGGAATCGAGAATAAAAATGCGGCCGAATATGTGGCCACAACTGTACTTTGTTTGAGTATTGGCGGAGAAAAAAATTTTGATATTGATAATTATATTTATAGTATCACTGAAAAAATTGTTGATAAATTTTCTGATATATCAGGAATAGATTTTACGGATAACAAAAAAGTTATTGGTCAAATTTTTACACATTTTAGATCGATGTATTTTAGACTTCAATTTAAATTTCCCATTACTAACCCTTTAACGAAGCAAGTTATGAAGGAATATAATGAAATTTTTGAGTTGTTGTCGCAAACTATATCCAAATTTGAGGATGAGTTAGGTAAAGTTCCTAATGAAGAGATTGCCTATTTAACAATTCATTTGATTGGTTTCATTTATGATTCCAATCAGAATAAAAGGAATTATTTATCAGCGGCTATTGTTTGCCCAAACGGTATCGGAAGTTCTGCTTTAGCATATTTACAATTAACTAACATTTTTCCCAATATTAAATTTATGATGCCATTTCCTTATTCAGAGTTAAAAAATCATTTGGATGAAATTGATATGATATTTTCCACTTTTTATAGAAGTGATTTGTTTACACTGGAAAAACCATGCTTTGTAATCAATCCAATTTTGACTGATGATGATAAATATGCAATCGTACAAAAAGTTAATAGTAGTTTCTCATCCAATAATTTTGTTGCCCCTACGTTAGATACAGTAATGAAAGTTATAAATAATAATGTCCGTAATGAAGATATGTTAAAAAAGATTAGGAAAGATTTATCTGAAGATATATTTAGATCTAAGCCAATATTTAATGTTCATAAACTTTCAATAAAGGATGTAATTAAACCGGATTATATCCAGTTACATACCAGCTATCGTGATTATCAAGATGCAGTAGAGGCAAGCCTAGTACCATTTCTTAAAAATAATATTATTAGAAGATCATATATTTCCAAGATTTTAAATCAAATCAATAACGGAATTGATTTTGTGATAGCCCCTAATATTGCATTGCCGCATACAAATCCACACTTTGGAGCCAATAAAATAGGGATAGGGATTCTATCAATAAAAGAACCTATTGTATTATCTGAAAATAAGCGAGTTAAGTATATATTTTCATTAAGTGCTATTAATTCAACTGATCATTTAAATGCATTGAATGATTTAATGAATTTAATTAGCGATGAAAAATTTATGAAGATATTAGATGATGAAAAATGTAGTTCACTGGATGTTATAAATTACATATATAAGTATTGAGGAATTTAAATAAACCTTCGATTGTTTTATTTTTTTTATACATTAATAGGAAGAAAAACATTGTAAACGTTTTGATAAAATTGCGTAATATAGCTTGAAACATATGTTTGACTAATCTAAGATTTAAAGTGTTTAGTATTGAACAATATGGAGGGGTTATTTTGAAGAAGAGTACATCATTACTACTTAGTGGAATTTTAGTTTCTGGCATGGTGCTAGGAACAATCGTTACTCCTGTAACAGTTAACGCTGCTACTCAAGCAACAACACAAGCAGATCAAACAGTTACAAATTACGTGACATTCGTTGATGCTGACGGTAATACCATCAGCCCAGCACGTGCATATCAAGGAACAAAGGGTCAAAAGATTACTGTTGCTCCAGATGGTTACACAAGTTCTGACAGTAGTAAGGTTACTTTTGGTAACGACGGAGACAGCAAGTCAGTTGTAGTTACTAAGATGATTTCAGTTAAGGTTAATTACGTTGATCAAAACGGTAAATTAGTTAACTCAGAAACAGTTAATGGTGGTAACGGCAATGATTATAAATTGACTAATCTACCTGCAGGCTGCACATGGAATAACGATGCAGAGCAAACTATTAATTTAGTTGAAGGAAAAGAATATAACGTTCCCGTAACGAAGAAAGTTTCTAACACAGTTATCTTTAAGACAGCTGATGAAACTGAGGTTGGTAGAACTGAAATCTTTGGCGACAAAGCTGGGGTTAAGGTTTCATTAACAGATACTCAATTGCCAGAAGGCTACACAACAGCAAGCAAGGACTTAACTCTACAAAACGAAGGTAATACTCAATTTGTTACTGTTACAAAGAGTGCCGCTGATGGAATTATTCCTATTAAGGGAATTGTAAAAGTTACTGTTCCTTTAGCTCACTTATATGATAAAGACGGTAAGGTATTGAGTCGTTCATTGAGTAAAGATTCAAGATGGCAAACAAATAATAAGATGGTCCTCAATGGAGTAACTTATTATCAAGTTTCTACAACTGAATGGTTGAAGTTATCAGATATTCTTGTTGAAGGTTCAACTACAACAAACGATAAAGACAACAACAGCTCATCAGATGATACAACAGCTCAAAAATCTGATGTTAGAGCCGTAACAACTAAGAATACTGGTTTTGCTCAAATCTATGATGATAACGGCAAAGCTATTGTAAATCTTAAATTAGGACCTAACACACCATGGGCAACTGACTTAATGAAGACTCAAAACGGTGTAAAGATGTACCGTGTTGCTACTAACCAATGGATCAAAGTTAGCGAAATTATCTAATTAAATAGTACTCAAAAAGGACAATCCGTAATGTGAAGTGCCCTAAAATTGTTAGACATAATCTAACAACTTTAGGAGCACTTT
>NZ_AZES01000109.1 GCF_001434985.1 Companilactobacillus paralimentarius DSM 13238 = JCM 10415
GATTTATTCATTATACCCTCTCTTAAAAGTTGTCTCAGGAATCAGCTTACATCCACTTAAAACAATACCGGGTCCATTGCCCTTTTTCTATCCAAATTTTTCGTCTGGGTAGAATTCTATTTAATCTTACAATCTACCCAAAACAAATCTTTACTGATTTCTCTGAAAAAGTTCATAACAAAACTGAATTTCAAAATTACGTATAAAACAATAGGCGTGATAATCAATTTTGATTATCGCGCCTATTTGTTACTTCAAACTCTTTAAAACATAATCTGCTAATTGATCCACCCTTCTAAAATCATCTTCATCAGGATCCTGATCAATCTTCACTGAATCGGCAACTTGCTCACCATTGCTGGAATTAAGTTGCATCGTAAAGTAATCGACTGCACGTCCAAAATGAAGATGTTGTTTAGAACTAGAACCTAAAACAGCAAACTTGGTATGATTCAAATCAACATCTTTTAAATCATCATAGAAATCTTGCGCTTCATCTGGAATCTCACCATCGTTATAAGTATAAGTTTCTACTATAACGGCGTCATAACTGTCCAATGCAAAAGCATCTGTTTCAATCATTTGTTCGAGAGTCACATCAGCATTGTGTTCTTCCAAATAATCAACAAGATGTTTAGCAATCTTTTCATTGCGTCCTGTCATACTAATATAAGTTACAAGAATATTCATTTTTTACCTACCATCTAACGCTAATGCGTTTTTTTTGATGTTTTGCATTAACGATTTCATCAACCATAGCGATTGCAAAATCTGCATAACTAATCTCACATTTACCATTTTTATCAAGGGTCAATTCCTCACCAGCTAAAACGTACTTACCTGTCCGTTCACCTTTAGCATCAAAACTGGCAGCTGGACTAATGAAAGTCCAATTAATTGAACTTTGACGTAATTCATCCAACGACTTGCCCATTTCCTCACTCAAAGGCTTAACCGCTTCAGGAAAATCATCTTGTTCGTAAAGTTGTTTGGTATGATCTGAATCAAGATAGAGTGATCCTGCTCCACCAACAACCAATAATCTTGTTTTACTACCATTTAGAATTTCAATTAAATGTTTCGTGGCTGGTACATATTCTTTAACATTAGGGCCAAAGAAGCCTAAAGCATCGACTAATACGTCAAAGTCTTTAACATCATCAGCTGTCAAGCTATAGACGTCCCTAACTAAATACTTATCAGTTGGCGATTTTTTGCTATCACGAACAATGGAAGTGACATCCAACCCACGCCCTTTTGCCTCTTTAACAATTAAAGAACCTTCCTTACCGTTTGCTCCAATCACAGCTACTTTCATATGATTACCTCCAAATCCACTCATAAGTTTACTTTACACAATCACAAGCAAAATTACTAAAGATGAGCTTCGTTTATAGTAGAATTGTTGTACTAGGAGGCATGTATAATGGCATATCAAATTTATTTAGTTAGACATGGAAGAACTTGGTATAACGAATATCAAAAAATGCAAGGTTGGTCCGATACACCATTGACCGACGATGGCGTTGAAGTTGCCCAAAAGGCTGCTGAATCCTTGAAAAATGTGAATTTTGCAGCAGCACTGACTTCAGATATGAAGCGTGCCGTTGACACTTGTCGGATTATTACCAGAAGAAACCGAAACGACCTAGTACCCCAAGAACTGTCAGAATTTAGAGAACAATTTTATGGTTTCTACGAAGGCCGTGGAATTGATGAGTCATGGTTTGTCATTGGTAAACCACATCATGCTAAAAGTTTCGCTCAAATCGTTCAAAATTACGGTTTTGATGCAACAATGGATTTCGTCAAAGAAGCTGATCCACTACATGATGCTGAAGATGCCACTGAATATTGGAATCGAATCGAACGTGGATTTAAAAAAATTGATCAAATTGCCAAAGATGGTGACAAAATTCTATTAGTGACTCACAGTATTACTATTTTAGGATTAGCATATCGCTACAAAGCCGGTGATTTTGAATTAAATGACGTACCGGCAAATGCCAGTCTAACAATGCTAGAACGTGATAATGGTGTTAACCGAGTTACAAAATACAATCAATCTCTTCTCTAGTGTAGTAAAATTAACTTACAAACTTTGAGGAGGGCACTAATGGCTAAATACCAAATTTACATGATTCGCCATGGTAAAACTTGGTTTAATAAATACAATAAAATGCAAGGTTGGTCTGATACTCCCCTTGCACCTGAGGGTCTAGAAGTTGCTAAGAAAGCTGCTAAAGCTTTAAAAGATGTTGACTTTGATGCTGCTTTTTCATCAGACGCACGTCGAGCAATTGACACTTGCAAGTTGATCGTTGATGACAATAAAAACCGTGAACAACTTAATCCCACTAAATTAATGGAATTCAGAGAACAATTCTACGGCTACTTCGAAGGTATGAATTCTTCTGAAGCTTGGTTCATCGTTGGTCAACCACATGGTGAAAGAACTTTTGGTGATATCCTTTCCAAATATGGACTTGATGCTACAAGAGATTTCATGAAAGAAGCCGATCCATTCCATGATGCTGAAAATGCTGAAGAATACTGGACTAGAGTTGATCGCGGTTTTGAAAAAATTGATCAAATTGCTAAAGATGGTGACAAGATTCTACTAGTTACACATGGAACAACTATCCGTTCTATTACAGAGCGTTATGGTCATGGTAAATTTGACTTAACACAAAGTCCTAAGAATTCCAGTTTAACAATGCTTGAACGTGATAATGGTATTAATACCGTTACAAGTTACAGCCAAATATTAGGTGAATAATCAATCAAATTGTTATTTGTCTCAAATAATCCAGAAACTTAAAACAGCATCCATTTAGAATTGGCACATTATATTGTGCTTCTAAATGGATGCTGTTTATTTTTATTTAGGGTTTTGATAGTATTACATATTTTCTAATAAAATAATTTTTTTCTTCGAATAAAAATAATCTCCATAGCTTTTTGCCTACAAATCAGTCACAAAATAGGATTTCCATTAAATTCGTTTTAATTTTATACTATCGATTTACAGAGAATTAATATAAAATGTTACTTAAGTTCATGAATTGAAAGGAGAACCTAGTATGTCAGAATTATCATCCAAGGCTATTGAATCTAATGCCTTTTACATAAATCCAGATCGTTCAGTTGCTGTGATTAATTATAATGAGGAATACATTCAAGATGTTTTTCAATTAATTAATAGCCAAGGCTTTTACAATCTCGTTCATTTATATTTAGACGAAAGTCAATTAGCCATTACCAACAAGGTCGAAGGCTTAGATGCCAAAACTTATATCAGTATTTTGAAAGCCATTTTGATCGACGATAAAGATAACTATGAAAAATATGATAATGAGCAAATTCTGAAAAGTATTGAAGATTTTTATTCATACTATCGTTCCTACTTCAGAGTTTCTTTGATCAATAAACACGATAGTGCCATTGCTAAAAGCGACTTTATGAATATTGATAATCACTTTAATGAGGTCGTTATTCATCTTTACCGTGCTATTGAGGAAAAACTTCAAGGATTTACTAATCGCACTTATCGACAAGTAAATGCCGGAACTAATGCCTGTGTCCTTACACAAACAATTAAATGGGATACTCCTCAAAAGTATCAATCACTCGAAAGCATCAGGTTTTTAGATACCTTAATGCTTCGTCCACCAATGATGATGCACACTAAGAGTAATAAACGTGAAGGTACTTTCAGTGAAGTATTCGATAATCCTATTGAAAAATTCGACGGTACTCAAAAGGACTGGTATTGCTTCCCCGCCAAAATTGGTGAAAGTTTGACTTTCATTTACTTCCATCGTGATTATTTTGTTAGTGGCATTGCTCTAGCTAACTTATTTGAAGTAGCCGACAGGGAAAGTATCGCTGGTCAAAAGCCTGATGAAATTCTATTATTCGGTTTAAATAAAACTGAAGGTGACGTCAGTCATTATTATCATGATGAAGCTAACAATATTTGGATCGGTGAAGTCCCTTATAACGATAAAACAACTTATTTTGGCTATATGAAGAAGATGTGTTTAACTCTTCATAATCTCCACATGATTTACGAAAATCACTTACCAATTCACGGCTCGATGGTCAAAATTAGTTTTTCAAATGGTAAAACTAAATCAGTTGTCTTTTTTGGAGATTCCGGTGCTGGCAAGTCTGAATCAATCGAAGCTCTTCAAGAGGTAGCCGATGATAAAATCATTAATATCGAAACAATTTTTGATGACATGGGTAGTTTTGCCTTTGATGAAAAAGGTAATGTTTACGCTCAAGGTACTGAAACAGGTGCCTTTGTCCGTCTTGATGATTTGAGCAGTTCTGTAGCATTCAATAATATGGATCGAGGCATCTACTTGAATCCAGAATTAAAAAATGCTCGAGTAATTTTACCAGCCAATACCTATAAACACGTAGTTGAGCATCATTCTATCGACATGTGGGTTTACGCTAACAATTACGATGCTGAAATCGGTTTGCATCAATTCCCCGATGAAGAAAAAGCTAAGGCTACCTTCATTTCTGGAAAACGTAAGGCCTTAGGAACAACTGACGAAATCGGAATGAGTACAACTTTCTTTGCTAATCCATTTGGACCAGTACAAGAAGAGGAACGTACACGTCCGATCATCGATAAAGTCTTCAATAAGCTCTATCAAGATAAAGTTTATGTTGGCGAAATTTATACCCACCTAGGTTATGACAAATCTAAAGATAGTCTTCACGAGTCAGCTAAAGAATTGCTAAATGAATTAATGAACAACTAAATAAAGAGCATCAGTAATCTATGATTACTGGTGCTCTTTTGGCTTCTCATCGTTAAATTTTCTATTAATTTCTTTGGTCAATTGCTGTAAAGATTCCACCAAATAATCACCATTAATGTTCTTTTTACGTAATGTCGGATTATTTAAACGATACTCTTTGGCATTAGGTCCTTTTACCCAGAAATTATACTGTGGTGTATTGATAGTAAAGGAATTCTTACTAGTAAAACCACTTCGTTTTAAATCATTATTCAGTTCAATTGGTTCATCCAAGTTGTTAGGAATCAAACCTGTGATAATTTTGGATCCAATTATTGGCAAAGGAAATTCATCATTTTTAACCAACATATTGTGACCATACGCTTTATGTTTACTTTCACTATACCAATCATCGAATGAGACTAAACCACCATCTAAAGCTAAATAGACGATCTTATTTTTCAAGGACTTGTCGCCACTAATAACTTTATCAATATGAACTGAAGCCTTGGTGTAAGCCATACTTTGTGGACTTCGCATTTTCTCCAGATTATAGATAGTTCCCTCGATGACAGCTTGGTTATAATTTTTCAAATCATCTAAAGATATTCCAACAGGAACTTTCTCCCTGCCATTACCTTCGCTATGAATAATATTCGCCTTAGCAGTTTGTCTTCTCCATTTACGTTGGTTTTCTTTTATCGTAATGCAACTAGTATTAGAATCATGATGCAAAGAATTCTTAATTGTATTAACACTGTACGCGGAAAGCGGTAATACGAATACTAACAAGGTCAAAATCATTAGTGTTTTTCTCATCGCATTTTCTCCTCGCACCAATTATCGCATGGAAGAAAGCGTTATTGTACCGCTTTTTGTTTATATAAAATACAGAATTATTTGTTAGAAATTCATAAGGAAAAATTTTTATCAACTAATTTTTGAAACTGTCCAGCGCAATATTCTTCGGAATTTTTTGTAGGCATTATCTCATGGACTGACTGTAGCAAAAAAGCCAAGACAATCTGTCCTGACTTTTTACAATTCAATTATTTGATAAGAAAATCCGATACTCTTCAAAAATTTGAATAGATCCTCTGGTTTTAACAACATTGTTTTCGTATTGTCATTCGGATGAAAGGTCAATGGTAATCCACTTACAACTGACTTTTCAAAATAAACTTGTACATCCTTAGCTTCATTATTCAATAAACTAAAAATAGAAACGGAGCCTGATTTAATTCCCAATTTTTCTAATAAAGATTGATCTGACGCAAATTTGAGATGCTTCTTATCTACTATCTGGGCAAATTTTTTCATATTCAAACGCTGATTATCTTTTACAAAAACTAAGTAATAATCCGTATTTTTCTTATCGGTTAAAAATAATGACTTAGTTCTCATACAAGGAATATTGGCAACATATTTATCAGCTTCTTCAGCCGTAAAAACAGCTGGATGTTCGATTAATTGAAATTGAATATCTAAACGATCTAACTCTGTTTTAATTTGCGAATAATCATTCATTTATCTCACCTTTTAAAATAATGACAGAACAAACACGATTGCTGTTAAAACTGTGATTTTGATTTTATCAGACTGTGGTACTTCTAAAGTCTTCCAGTTAAGAAGTGCTAATCCACCTAAACTAATAAACCCAACAATCCCGTTGACCCAAATATTACTTTTACCAGCAATAAGATAAACTATTGCTGACAACAATCCATCTAGAGCCAAACATAGCGCCATGTTAACTAATAAAGCTGGTTTGTAATTATTATTATTCTTTAACAATAGGACAAACAAACCATAGATAACTGCAAAAATTATCAATGCTCCTAAAGCAAAGAGAACTAATTTCAAATACTTACCCATTGCTGGCATCTGGCTCAAATTAGAATCAGTCACTAGCATACTGGCAACTGTCATAAAGAAGTATATCAGGAATATCCCGAAGCGTGACACCTTATCTAATTCATATAATCTTTTCATATTTTCCCCTATTCTTCTTTCAAGAGTCCTACTAATTCTGATTTAGCAGCTTTATTTGATGGAATGAATCCGAAGATCAATCCAACTGCAGTCGATACTGATAAGGAGAGAATTAATGCATAAGCCGTTATAACGGCTTTGAATGGTAAGAATGCATTAATTATCGCTACTAATAAGTATCCGAAAATAATTCCTATAACTCCCCCAATTACACATAAAACAACACTTTCAATCAAAAATTGATTTCTTATATCATTCGAAGTAGCACCAAAAGCTCGACGTATCCCGATTTCTTTACGGCGTTCCGACACCGTTATGTACATTACATTCATAACTCCAATACCAGCAATCAATAATGATATTCCAGCAATAAAGGCAATGAAGTAAGTAATATCATTTAAAATTTTTGTGAATTGTTTACTTACTTGATCTGGGTTAGAAACCTTATAGGTACCGATATTCTTTTGTTCACCCATCTTCTTCATCTGTTTAACTGCTCTTTTGCCGATCCACTTCTTATTAGCCTTAGGTTCAACTGACAAACGAGCTTCATCTTTGGAAATTTGATTAGCAAAGAGTTGCTTAAAGATTGTCTTAGAAACATAAGCATCTGGACGATAATTCATATCACTGATGTGATAAATTCCTTGAACAACAAAAACTGTGCCATCAATTGAAATCAAACGGTTTAGCACATTCTTTTTGAATAATTTGTGAGCCAAATCTTCTGAAATATAAACTCCGTTTGAAGCCCCACTCATTTGAAAATAATCACCTTTTACTAATTTCAAATGTTTGGGTTGTTTATTCAAACTCATTGTTACATTCTTAGTCTTATATTGAGCTTTAGCACCCGCTTCAACGACACTACTAGCTAATTTAACCTGTTCAACTCCAGGTATTTTCTCCAAAACGGCTTCATCATTATTAGTGAATCCTCCATCAGTATTATCATCTGTGGTTGGTTGGTACATAATAACGACTTTGTTACGAGTATTATGATTACCCATACCTTTAGTCACAGTATGTGCAAAGCCATCCCCAATTGCCAAAATACAAATAACACTGGCAATTCCAATTATGATTCCTAACATAGTTAGAAAATTACGATTCTTATTCTTCCCAATTGATTTAAAAGCGATCAAAATTTTATCTGTCATGATTTTTTCACGCTCTTTTCATCGTTGTATAGACGACCATCACGAATATATACAGTTCTCATGGCGTATTCAGCTACTTCACTATCGTGAGTTACCATGATAATTGTCGTGCCATCTTGATTTAGTTTAGTAAAGATATCCATGATTTCCTTACTAGTCTTCGAATCTAGGGCACCTGTTGGTTCATCAGCAATCACCAAATTAGGATGATTGACAATGGCTCTGGCAATCGCAACTCTTTGTTGTTGACCCCCAGATAATTCAGAAGGACGATTCTTTTCTTTACCTTTCAAACCAACTTTTTCTATCACGTCTTCAATTAATTCACGCTTATTATTCTGTTCTTTCTTACTATAAATAAGCGGTATTTCAATATTTTCGTAGACATTATAAGTCGTCAATAGTTTAAAATTCTGAAAAACAAATCCCAATTGGTCGCCTCGGATTCGTGACAGAAAGTTATCACTGACTGTTTTATAATTCTTATTTTTTAGCAAATATTCACCAGTATAACTTTGATCCAACAATCCTAGGATATTGATCAAAGTCGATTTACCTGATCCAGAAGGGCCCATAATAGCCAGGAACTCTCCATCGGCTACTTCCAGATTGATATTTTCTAGAGCAGTGAATTTGCCATAAGCTTTACCTATATTAGTAACCTTTAGCATTACTCCACCGTCCTATTTCAAAACTAATTTGTCGCCAGTTTTAATTCCGTCCATTACATAGTAATAGTGACCTTTTTTCGTCATGGTAAGAATACGTTTATGTTTCTTATTATTCTTCAAAAGATAAACTGTATCACCTGACCAAACAGCACTTTCCGGAATCTTATAGCCATCTGATTCAGTCTTCAATTGAACATGCATCCCGTATGGCAATTTCTCGTCTGTTGAAACGCGGAAATGATAATAGGAAACATTATGTGTGCTGTAAGGAATGCTATCCTTCTGTTCATAATTTCCTGAAATTTTAGTTCCATCGTTCTCAACTACTGTTACATCGTCACCAACTTTAATTTTATCTAGACTATACTCGTTGACGTTACCTTGAATAACAGGAGCACCATAAATGAACTCACGACCAGAATCGTCCTTGTAGTAAGTACCATCAATTGGCGCAGTCACTTGGCGATTTTGTGCTTGATTAAGTTTAGCTAATTTAGCTTGAGCTTCTGTCAACATTTCTTGATTCTTGCTTAATTCAATCTGATCATCCGTCTTTTTATCTGACGAATTGTACTCTTGAATGGCTAATTGTGCCTGATGAATCTCGGCGTTAACACTACTGATATCACTACTCATATCTTTATAAAAGCTGAATAACACCTGACCCTTAGTTACGTGCTGACCATTTGTAACACGTGTTGCGACTAAAGTTTCGTCTTCTGACTTAGGCTCGTCGCTGACTACCTTTTTGTCCGTTTCTTGGACAATACCATTGAAATAATTAGTATTATCACGTTGAACAGTATAAGTACTGTAATTATTTTTATTGTCATTATTCTTGAAGCCGTTTCCCAAAACTAGAAAAAGAATAATTGCAATTAAAACAACGTTAATTCCCCAAATAGCTATTTTAATTTTCTTCATAATAATCTCCCTAAATTTGCTTGTCTTTCTAAGCTTAACAGTCTTAAGCTTACGATTAATTGGCATTCTGTCAAACCCAAAATAAAAAAACAGAACATTTCTGCTCTATTTTTTTATTTTTGGTAGATTGTAAGATTAAATAGAATTCTACCCAGACGAAAAATTTGGATAGAA
>NZ_AZES01000110.1 GCF_001434985.1 Companilactobacillus paralimentarius DSM 13238 = JCM 10415
GCACATGGCATTTGATGAATTTATGTCTACTGACAAGATGAGCTTTATTTGGTTAGATAGCGATAATCATCGTACGGGTGATATCTTGCCCAGAAGAACTTCATATCAAATCAGTAAATACTTCAGTCGATTTCCTTTGAAAGTCAGAAGACAGGTAAAAACTATTTCTTTGGATTTAAATGCCGGATACATTAATTTAGTACCAAAGTTGTTTCCAAAGGCCAAAGTCGTTGTTGATAGATTTCATATCGTTCAGATGATGAATCGTTCTCTCAATTCAACTAGAATACAGGTAATGAAACGAATGCCTAAAAGAAGTAAAGAATACTTGTTCATGAAGAGAGATTGGAAAAA
>NZ_AZES01000111.1 GCF_001434985.1 Companilactobacillus paralimentarius DSM 13238 = JCM 10415
CATTTATGGTCTAACTGTTAACTTGAACCGCCATCAACTTGATTTGACGAACAGCCCTATTTAGGAAGTATCGCACAAAACTTAATAACCATGTGCATACTTCCTAAATAGGTGCTGTATTTTGGTTTCAAAAGAACCATTTATTCATTTGTACTAGTATGAATACAACTGCTCAATACTAATCTAATTTCCTCTAAATCATCCTTCTTCAATTGATCAGCTTCTTTAATCTTTTTCATTAATTCCAACAATTGATTTCTTTCCGATTCATTGTCTAAATCTAATTCATGTCCATTTTGACGCAAGAAGAAATCCAAAGCCACTAAAGCTGTCTGTTGATTGTATTTTTCAAAAATATCATCACAAATCATTGTGCAAATTAAATGCGTTGCATAGAGTTCCAAATCCTTAAACTGATTCAAAAATTCCAGGTTACTCTTTAATCTTTTTTCGCTAAAAACAATCTCATCGCCAGATTCGATTTGTAAATGCAATGCCACAATTTGATCATACGTTAATTTTACTAATTCAGTATCCAAAAATATATCCTCATGTTTAAATAATTTTTTCAATCTCTAATAAATCACTAACTCGATTCTCATAATCAAAATCAACTTCTTGATCATTGAGCAAAATGGTATGGGCACCAACGCCTTTACCAAATTTAACATCTATCTCACGATCACCAACTACCCAAAGATCATCTTTAGACAGGCCATATTTTTCAATTAGATATTCTAGCATCTCTGGATTAGGCTTACGTTTATAGCCATTTTCAACACTAATAATTTCTTTAAAATAGTGCTCAATTCCCAATGACTTTGCTAAATCATAAATAGATTGATCACGATGTGTCACGATAAACTGCATATAATGTTTTTCATCACAATATTCTAAGACATTTTTGATATGAGGAATTAACGTAATCTTATCATGATATTCCTTTTCATATCTATGATAGACACTATAGAACAAATCGACGGCCTGTTTAGGATCTTCTTGATCCTTTAACAATTCAGCTACAAATTGACGAACTGAAGTCTTCTTTGATTCCTTAAAGATAGTATCTTTTGACAAACTAATATCGAAATTTTCTCGTAGTGATCTCTGTGTCGCAGATACAATTCCTGGATAACTATTAGCAATCGTGTCATCAAAATCCCAAACAATACTTTTCATCTTTATCGCTCCATTAAAATAGTTACTGGTCCATCATTTGTGAGTGATACTTGCATATCAGCCCCGAACTCACCAGTTTCAACTTTTAGATCATAGTCTCTTAATGCTTGATTGAACTGATCATATTTTTTACTAGATGTTTCAAAATTACCGGCTCCCGTAAAACTTGGTCGATTACCATGCTTGGTATCAGCGTACAAAGTAAATTGTGAAATCGATAAGATTGACCCTTGAACATCCTTTATTGACAAATTCATTTTATCATCTGTATCCGAAAAAATCCTCATATTGGCAATCTTACGCGCCATATACTTGATTGTTTCATCGTTATCTTCATATGCAAAAGCCACCAACAAACAAAATCCCTGATCAATTTGACCAAGGATTTTTTGATCTACAGTAACTTTAGCTTCAGAAACACGTTGTATTACAACTTTCATCTAAGCTACCGTCCTCTTTATCTCATAAACATTTTGAATATTCTTCAATTTAGAAATAATATTATCCAAATGTTCTTTGTTATTAACACCGATACTGACATGAACAATTGCCATCTTCTCTTTATCTAGACGACCGATAACATTATTTAAAGTATTCGTATTTGAATTGATAACTTGCAAAACTTCATTGATCAATCCATTGCGATTAAAGGCATAAATATCCAATTCAGCCGTATAACGTTTTTCTTTCGTGACATTATCCCAACTAACATCAATAAAACGACTCTTAGCCTCTTCACTCTGAACATTTGGACAATCAGCACGATGAATCGTTAAACCACGTCCCTTAGTGATGTAGCCGACAATATCGTCTCCAGGAATAGGACTGCAACATTTTGCCAAACGAATCAGTAAATTATCAATTCCTTGAACTGAAATACTGTTGTTGGCATTATTACGTTCCTTTTGAAGCTTAGGACTCTCAGTTTGTGGTTGTTTAGGCTTTTCATCAGTTTCAGTAATAACTTGATCTTCAAGTTCCTTCTTTTCAGCTTCACGTTTCTTCTCAGGATCTTCACTCAAAAGTTTGTGAACCACGTTAATTGGTGATAGTTCACCATAACCAACTGCATTGAACAACTCGTCAGGTTCAGTATAGTTGAAAATTTTCATAGCGATTTCTAGATGCTTCTTATCAAGATACTTTTTACCAGATAAGGAACGATTCTTTAATTCTTCTTCAATTTGTTCGCGACCTAGGACAATATTTTCTTCACGATCCTTTGTTCTAAAGTAACGTTTGATCTTATTTCTAGCACGAGAAGTGAAGACAACATTAACCCAATCACGACTTGGAGAAGAACTTGAGTTAGTAAGCATTTCAACTATATCGCCATTCTTCAATTGATAATTTAAAGGTACCATTCTGCCATTGATTTTAGCACCAATTGAGTGATTCCCAACCTCAGTGTGAACTTGATAAGCAAAATCTAAAGTAACTGCACCCTTTGGTAATTCAATAACCTCACCTTCCGGTGTGAACACATAAACGCGATCATTGAAAATTTCACCTTTAACCGACTTCATAAAGTCAGAAGCATTGTCTGAATTCTCCTGTAATTCAAGAATTTCACGGAAGACATCGATTTTTTGTTCATCGTCATCCAAATGAACTCCTTCAAAATTACCTTCCTTATAAGCCCAGTGGGCAGCAACACCATATTCTGCAACTTGATGCATAGCAAAGGTTCTAATCTGAACTTCTAGAGGTTGACCACCAGGTCCGATAATCGTCGTGTGCAATGATTGATAACCATTAGCCTTAGGTACGGCAATATAATCTTTGAAACGACCAGGAATTGGTTTCCATTTAGAGTGAATTGAACCTAAAACAGCATAACAATCCTTTACCGATTCAACTACGATTCGAATAGCTAACAAATCATACAATTCAGAAAATTGCTTATGCTTGTCACGCATCTTCTTATAAATAGAATAAATATGCTTGGGACGACCGTAAATATCATATTTAATATTTAAAGCATCAACATTTTTCTTAATATAGTCAATAGCTTCAGCGATGTAAGCTTCACGTTGATCACGTTTACTATTCATCAAATGAACAATACGGTAATATTGTTGTGGATTAATGTAATGAAGTGAAAGGTCTTCTAGTTCCCATTTGATCTTACTAATACCTAAACGATCAGCCAACGGAGCATAGATTTCCAAAGTTTCATTAGCAATACGACGTTGCTTGTCAGGACGTAAAGCTTTAAGAGTTCTCATATTATGCAAACGATCAGCTAACTTAACCATAATGACACGTAGATCTTTGGCCGTTGCCAATAACATTTTACGGTGATTCTCAGCTAAAAGTTCCTGATGTGAATGATACTTATATTTACTAATCTTAGTTACGCCATCAACAATAGTAGCTACTTGATCTCCAAATAATTCACGAAC
The DNA here is from genome assembly GCF_001434985.1 of Companilactobacillus paralimentarius DSM 13238 = JCM 10415. Taxonomy (GTDB): domain Bacteria; phylum Bacillota; class Bacilli; order Lactobacillales; family Lactobacillaceae; genus Companilactobacillus; species Companilactobacillus paralimentarius. Next base: position 3,585 of record NZ_AZES01000111.1, read on the forward strand.
ATCCCCTAAAGTGATATTCGTATCTTCAACAACATCATGCAGATATCCCGCAGCAACCGTATAAGGGTCCATTTTTAAAGAAGCCAAGATTTGAGCGACTTGTGTTGGGTGAATAATATATGGCTCACCAGTGGCACGTTTTTGTTCCTTATGAACGTAGGCCGCAAAATTATAAGCTTTGTTAACAAACTCAACATGGTCTTCATTCATATAACCACGACAAATATCTAAAACTTCTTCTGGCGTATAATCCTTATTTTTTTTCATTAAATTCACCCCGCTACAATAAAAAGCACTCAACGAGTGCTTTTCTAATTTATATATTATTATGAGTATTTTATAGTCAAATTACAAATCGTTTTACCAAAATATTGAAAATTACTATAAGTCCATTATATAACAATAATCCACAATCATAAATTGTATGACCGTGGACTATTTAACTTGGAACTATTTTCGTTCATCTTCGAATAAGAAATATATCAAAATACTTAATACTAAATATATTCCAGCTAAGAAATAGCCATATCTTCCATATTTCACAAAAACGCTGATAACAAAAATCACTGGAAAGATGACTAAATTATAGAAAGATAATCCATATTTTCTTGAGAACCAACCAATAAAGCCAGCAAACAAAATATTAATGATAAAGAATAGCCAAATAATACGATTTGTTCTGCCTAAATGAAATAGTTTAAACAAAATTGGCATAATAAAAACTAAAACAATAGAGATTAAAGTGATATAAGTCGTTTTCGACTTTTCAATCGTTTTCCAAATATTTTTCACGTTCTATTTCCTCATTTTACTGTTAGTTCATATTTATATGATAGCACTGATAGAAAGTACATGGGTGCTGTTTCTGCTCGCATAATCCTTGGTCCTAATCCTACTGACAAGAATCCTTGTTGATTCAAGAAGTCTACTTCATCAGGGGCAAAACCACCTTCAGGGCCAAAAGTACACATAATTGATCTGGGTTCTTTCTGTAATGTTTGAGCTAAAAGACTTATTTCCCCTTGCTTAGCAGATTCTTCATAAGCAATTAAGTTAGTCTCTTCCTTCATATCAACCAATTCGGTTAATTTATCAAGATAAACTACTTCTGGAATAATTCTTCTCTTAGACTGTTGAGCAGCATTTTTAGCAATTTCTTGCAGACGAATTAACTTCTTCTCAACGACATTGTGCTTCCAATGCATAATCGAATATTTTGAATTGAAAAAAATAATTTTCTTAGCACCTAATTCAGTTGCTTTCTGAGTGATCCATTCGACTTTATCCTTTTTTGATAATGAACAGGCGATCGTCACTCCAATCGGTAACTCGGTAGTAGCACGATTATCTTTTTTAACTGTTACCGTCAAATTAGAATTGTCATTATCAATCTCTTCAATAGTCGCTACAAAGAGACTTTCAGTATCATCTACTAAGTAGACTACATCGCCAACTTTATGACGCAAAACTTTTACAATATGCTTATAGCTTTCTATATCATCAATGACAAATTTGTTTTGTCCAATTGTTTCTTTAACGAAGTATTGCTCCATCTTCTGCCTCGAATTCCTCTTTTCTTCTACAAATTAGAGTTGACCAACCTTTGAGGTGGAAAACTTCTAATACGACAAATCCACGTTCTTCCATCTTTTCAGTAATTAACGCTTCTTTTTCATTAATAATACCAGATAAAACGACAAATCCGTTATCATTTAAATGCGAATCAATTTGAGGAACAAATTGTAAGATGACATCAGCCAACATATTAGCAACAATCACATCAACTTTTCCATCAATACCATCTAGCAATGAATTCTCAAAGACTTCAATATCTTCACATCCAGGATTCAATTTAATGTTTTCCTTAGCTGCTTTGACGGCGACTGGATCAAGGTCAAATGCTTGGATATCTTTTACACCCAATTGACGAGCTTGAATTGATAAAATACCTGAACCAGTTCCGACATCATAAAGTGACTGGGCATCACCTAGAATCAATTCCAGAGCTTGCATACAAGAATACGTAGTCGGATGAGTTCCAGTTCCGAAGGATTTACCTGGATCCATAACGATTATATGTTCATCCGAATTCTTTGGCTGGTAATCAACCCAATTAGGAACAACCGTCAAATAACGACTGATCTTAACTGGATGATAATACTTTTCCCATTCATTTTGCCAACTACTGTCATCTAGTTCACTAACGGAGACTTCAACTCCATTGATATTAAAACCAAATTGCGTCAATTTATTAATTTGTTGTTGTAATTCATTAACGATCTTTTCATCATAAGTATCTTCGTCAAAATAAGAATTGATCTTTGTCTTTATATCTTTATTTTCATCATCAACCATTTCTGTCCCATTAGCACCAACACGCATGAAAATTTCAGAAACAATTTCAGGGTCGAAATCATTTGGTATTGCAATTGTTACTTTTTTCCAAATCATAATCTTCCTCCATTAGTAATAAGATTACTAAAATTTGGCCATAAAAAAAAGACGTTTAGCAGCTTAATTTGCTAAAAGTCCAATTGCGTTCATAAATTCTATTTCTTTCTGATGAATTCTTTGTTTAGCCTGCTCTAATTTGGCATGATTGATCAGATTGTGTTCTGTATCCAAACAACTTATAGCATCAATCACCTCTACCAAATAATCATTAAGCTTCTCAGTTAATTGACTATTTTCCAAGTTATATTTCGTAATATAGTCCTCACATAACTTAACAAAGCGATGGACATTTGAAATATAATTATCGGCCAAGCGAGAATACGTTTCATAACGCAAAGCTTCCCCTCTCTCAATCACTTTCATTGTTTTGAAATGTTCTGTAAAAACTTCACGATACGTCAGAAAACGATCCAACAAAACATTTGTTTCTAATAAACGATTATTATTATTGATTACTCCCATAATTACACCTCACTTCGTTTTCAATATAATATCATATGTTTTTATTTATGAAAAAGTATTAGTTTTAATTAATAAAGAGATTTATAAAAAAGAACAATCCTATTTCTGGGATTGTTCCTTTTTGTCAACGACCTTCTTACGTAAGGATTCATTGTTTTTAAATAATTTTTGAGCCTCAGATAATTTTTTAGGACTATTCTTAATTTCTTGTGAAATTTTACTAAAATCATTTTCGGCAGGATCTTCTTGATGTTTTTTAAACAAACTCATACTAATCGCTCCTTATCCTGTTGCTTAATTATATAACAATAGCTTTAAAATAAGACAATATTTTTATGCCAACCATTCTTGATTACTTTCAAAAATTGATAGCTTTGTTATTATATACTAAGTAAGAGTTAAGTTTTAGGGATTGGTGACGAAAAATGAGTAAAAAGAAAAAAATACAAAAGACATTAGTAGAAAAGATTTTAGACAAGAAAAAAGTTGATTATGAACCCATGACTTTTGAAACTGAAACTGACGGCGACACTCAAGAGTTAGTTAATGATAAAAGCAGCCGTGACGGCTATAAAATTTACAAAACTCTTGTTTTAACAGGTAATAAGACAGGTCCATTAGTTGGTATGTTGCCATTGGATAAACATTTAAGTTACAAAAAATTAGCTAAAATTTCTGGCAACAAAAAGGTCGGTATGGTTCCTCTTAAAGACTTGATTAAAACCAGTGGTTTTGAACATGGTGCTAACAGTCCTGTCGGCATCCGCTCACTCCATAATTATCCTATCTACTTTTCCAAAGAGGCTGATGAAGCTGAGAAAATCATTGTTTCTGCTGGAAAAGTTGGTCAATCTTTACTAGTTGAACCCCATGACTTGGCTAAAGCCGTTGACGCCGAATTTGGTGATTTTGCAGTTGATAATCCAGAGTAACAAAAAAGCCGAGATGAATATCATCCCGACTAGATAATTTATAAAATTATTATGCAGCTTTTTGTTTTAAATTAGCAATTGCACTTTGAATGGTTGTACCGTTGCCATAGCGATTACTATCATTAACATCAACTGCTGTGAATAATTGATCGTTTAGATCTAATAGAATTCTGTATTTCATAATTATTCACGCCTCCTTTATGTTCCGTGTTTCTTATAGAGGGTAGCGACTGTAGGTTATATTACAGGCTAGAGAACTTAAAGTCAACCAAAGTGTCTCACTTGACTTTAAATCAATTATGAATAAGAATTATCTTACAATAAAAAAGGAGAATTCAATGAACAATATTTGGAAGTATGTTTTAGGTTTCTTTATAGCCTTGCTACTATTTTCGTTTTTCATTCATATAATTTTGCCATTAGTCGTTATCTTGGCTATTGTTGGTGGAATTTATTATCTATACAAGAAACACCAAAGGGATAAATATACCCCCGAGGGACGTAAAAAAGTTAACTAAAAATAATTCTTGGTAGATTGTAAGATTAAATAGAATTCTACCCAGACGAAAAATTTGGATAGAA